>NZ_JACART010000003.1:0-516412 GCF_013386445.1 Pseudomonas sp. P7759 | reverse complement strand
GCAAGCCCGCTCACTACAAAAGCCAGCCCATCACAAAACGCTATCAGACCGTGATGTTGTGCTTGGCGAGGAAGGCGACGAAAGCCTCTTCGTCCAATACCTTCAGGCCCAGCTCGCTGGCCTTGGCCAGTTTGGAACCCGCACCCGGCCCCGCTACCACGCAGTGGGTTTTCGCCGAGACGGAACCCGCCACCTTGGCGCCGAGGCTTTCGAGCTTTTCCTTGGCCACGTCGCGGCTCATCAACTCCAGAGAGCCAGTGAGTACCCAGGTGTGGCCGGCCTCGGGCAAGCCTTCGACGACTTTCTTCTCGCTGTCCCAATGCATGCCGAAGTCCTTGAGCTGTTGCTCGATGGCCAGGGCGCGGCGGGCATTCTCGGCGTTGTCGAAGAACTCGCGCACGGCCTTGGCCTGCTTCTCGGGCAGGGCCTGGCGCATGTCGAGCCAGTCGGCCTTGATCACGCCTTCGAGGGTGACGAACTTGTCCGCCAGCTTCTGCGCAGCGCCCGGACCGACGCTCGGCACGTGCAGCTTGTCGAGCAACCCGCCCAAGGTGGTGCTGGCGGAGAATTCGGCACTCAGGTCGCCCTCATCCTGCAATTGCAGGCCGCATTCTTGCGGCGACAGCAGCGCGCCGATCACGTCTTGGTTATGGCTGTCTTCAAAGAAACTATGAATCTCATGCGCCACTTCCAGGCCCACATCCGGCAAGTAGGTCAGCACTTCTGGCAAGGCCTTCTGCACGCGCTCCAGGGAGGCCAGGGAGCGCGCCAGCACCTTGGCCGTCTCCTCGCCAACGTCGGGAATGCCGAGGGCGTAGATAAAGCGCGCCAGGGTCGGGGATTTGCTGTTTTCGATGGAGGTGATCAGCTTCTTGCTGGAAATGTCGGCAAAGCCTTCCAGGTCGATGATCTGTTCGTACTTGAGCTTGTAGAGGTCGGCCGGCGAGCCGATGAGCTTTTCATCCACCAGTTGCTCGATGGTCTTGTCGCCCAGGCCGTCGATGTCCATGGCGCGGCGCGAGACAAAATGGATGATCGCCTGCTTGAGCTGCGCGCCACAGGCCAGTCGCCCAACGCACCGGTACACCGCGCCTTCGCTGACGGTTTCCTTGCCCTTGCTGCGCTTGACCAGTTGCGTGCGCTCCACGTGGGAGCCACACACCGGGCAGCTCTCGGGGATCGGCACCGCACGGGCGTTTTCCGGGCGGCGCTCAAGCACCACCGACACAACCTGTGGGATCACATCCCCGGCGCGGCGGATGATCACGGTATCGCCGATCATCACGCCCAGGCGCGCCACTTCATCCATGTTGTGCAAGGTGGCGTTGGACACGGTGACACCCGCGACCTTGACCGGCTTCAGGCGTGCCACTGGTGTGACGGCGCCGGTACGCCCGACCTGGAATTCCACGTCGAGCAATTCGGTCAGCTCTTCCAGGGCTGGGAATTTGTGGGCGATGGCCCAGCGCGGCTCGCGGGCACGGAAACCCAGTTCACGCTGCGAGGCGATGCTGTTGACCTTGAACACCACGCCGTCGATCTCATACGGCAGGCTGTTACGGCGTTCTCCGATATCGCGGTAGTAATCCAGGCAATCCTGGATGCCCTTGGCCAGCTTCAGCTCATGGCTGATGGGCATGCCCCATTTCTGCAACTGTTGCAGGTTGCCGATATGGGTGTCGCTGATATCGGTAGTCACGCCGTAGCAGCAGAATTCCAACGGCCGGCTAGCCGTAATCTTCGAATCCAGCTGGCGCAAGCTGCCGGCCGCGGCGTTGCGCGGGTTGGCGAAGGTCTTGCCGCCGACTTCCAGCTGCGAGGCGTTGAGCCGTTCGAAACCGGCCTTGGACATGAACACTTCGCCACGCACTTCCAGGGTCGCCGGCCAGCCGTTGCCGTGCAGTTTCAAAGGGATATTGCGCACGGTGCGCACGTTCACGCTGATGTCTTCGCCGGTGGTACCGTCGCCACGGGTGGCGCCGCGCACCAGCTCACCGTCCTGATACAGCAGGCTGACCGCCAGGCCATCCAGCTTGGGTTCGCAGCTGTACTCCACCGCCGCGCCACCGCCAAACAGATCGCCGGCCGGCAGGTCCAGGCCTTCGGTGACCCGACGATCAAACTCGAGCATGGTGGTTTCATCAAACGCGTTGCCGAGGCTGAGCATGGGGATCTCATGCTTGACCTGGGTAAACGCCGACAACGCCGCACTGCCGACCCGCTGCGTCGGCGAGTCGCGCGTGACCAGGTCCGGGTGCTCGGCTTCCAGGGCCTTGAGCTCATGGAACAGCCGGTCGTACTCGGCGTCCGGAATGCTCGGCTCGTCGAGGACGTGGTAGCGGTAGTTGTGCTGATCCAGTTCAGCGCGCAGTTCGAGGATGCGGGTGTGGGCGGCGGTCATGGGTGTTCTCTCAGAAAGCAAAAGAGCAGCCGAAGCTGCTCAATATGTTAGTGCGCTTATTCTATCCGACAACGCCGAGGAGCAATCCTCAGCGTTTTTGTGTCAGGGCGCGACGCTCGAACTCGACGATGCGCTGACGGTAATGCTCGATGGTCTGGGCGGTCAGGACGCTGCGTTGGTCGTCCTTGAGTTCGCCGTTCAGTTCCTGGGACAGCTTGCGGGCTGCGGCGACCATCACGTCGAACGCCTGTTTCGGGTGACGCGGGCCTGGCAGGCCGAGGAAGAAGCTCACCGCCGGGGTGCTGAACAGGTCGATATCGTCCAGGTCGAAGGTGCCCGGCTTGACCGCGTTGGCCATGGAGAACAGCACTTCGCCGTTACCGGCCATGCTTTCGTGGCGGTGGAAGATATCCATCTCGCCGAAACGCAGGCCGCTTTCCAGAATATTTTGCAACAAAGCCGGGCCCTTGAAGCCGGCGGCATCGCGGCAGATCACGCTGATCACCAGCACTTCTTCGGCGGCAGGCTGGTCGTTCACGGATTGGCGCGGCGCGTTCTTGCCCGCGTTTTCATCCGGGAAATCATCGTCGCGGCTGCTGAAGCTCGGGCCGTCATCGACGTCCAGGTCCAGGTCGGCCTGGCGCGGCTCGGCCACCACCGGCGCGGCGCGCTTGCCACGCTTGGAAGACGGCTCGCGGGCTTCACGCACCGGCGCGCTCATCGACGGCAAGTCGTGCTCGTCCAGTTGCGGTTCTTTATGGGTATCCAGCACACGGGGCGGCCCCAGCAGCTCGGCGCTGCCGTCGTCGTCAGGCAAGTTGGACAGGTTGCGGTCCAGACGGAATTTAAGCTTGCCCTTGCCACCGCGCATGCGGCGCCAGCCATCAAAAAGAATACCGGCAATGACAATTATGCCGATGACGATCAGCCACTCGCGCAGACCGATTTCCATGTAATCCCGTGCCTCTAATAAAAAATGCTGAAAAATAAGGGGTTTAGCAACGTGCAAACCGCTTTAAAACGTGGCGCCAACTCTATGTTCTGACTGACGTTTTGCCCACGCATACGAAAATTTGACATTAAACTAGCACGACCAAAGATAACTTTACACCGTCTGTCAAAATGCCTTGAACAAATATGTCCATTTGCCACTTTCGCCAGACCGGTAAAGCGTCTTACCGCGCACTATAAAAATTCTGTCTCGGCATGGTTCAAGACTCCACCATCGCCATCGCTTCTTCCACATCCACCGCAACCAAACGTGAACAGCCCGGTTCGTGCATCGTCACCCCCATCAATTGATCCGCCATCTCCATGGCGATCTTGTTGTGGGTGATATAGATGAACTGCACGGTCTGGGACATCTCTTTAACCAACCGTGCATACCGTCCAACGTTAGCGTCATCCAGCGGGGCGTCAACTTCGTCGAGCATGCAGAACGGCGCCGGGTTCAACTTGAAGATGGCAAATACCAGGGCCAATGCGGTCAGGGCTTTTTCGCCGCCGGACAACAAATGGATGGTGCTGTTCTTCTTGCCCGGAGGCCGCGCCATGATCGTCACCCCTGTATCGAGTAGATCTTCGCCCGTCAGTTCCAAGTAAGCGCTGCCACCGCCGAAAACTTTTGGGAATAAGGCCTGTAAACCGCCATTAATCTGATCAAAGGTATCTTTGAAGCGGTTACGGGTTTCCTTGTCGATCTTGCGGATCACATTTTCCAGGGTGTCCAGGGCTTCGACCAGGTCGGCGTCCTGGGCATCCAGATAACGTTTACGCTCGGATTGTTGCTGGTACTCGTCGATGGCCGCCAAGTTGATCGCGCCGAGGCGTTGAATACGCGCGGCAATCCGCTCAAGTTCTTCTTCGGCGTCTTTCTCATTGGCCTGGGCGGTCAGGGTATTGAGCACGCCGTGCAGGTCGTAGCCGTCTTCCAGCAACTGGTCTTGCAGGGTCTTGCGGCGCACGGTCAGGGCTTGCCATTCCATGCGCTGCTGTTCGAGTTGGCCGCGGATCAGCTGGGATTGCTGCTCGGCCTGGGTCCGGCGCTTTTCGGCGTCGCGCAGTTCGCGGTCGGCGTCTTCCAGGGCGATCTGCGCGGTCTTGAGCTCTTCGTCGACGGTCATGCGCTTGTCGAGCAATTCTTCGAGCTTGAGGCGCAGCTCTTCCAGCGGCGCTTCGCCCTCTTCCAGGTTGAGGCTCAGTTGTTCGCGCTTTTCGGTGAGGCGTTCGGACTGCATCTCCAGGCGTTCAAGGGCCTGGGCGGTGGACGCGTGCTGGGCCTTGAGCGAACCCAGGCGTACCGCCAGCTGATGCGCGTGATCCTTGTGCTGGCGGGCTTCCTGGCGCACACGGTCGAGGCGTTCGCGCAGGCTGTCACGCTGGGCCAGCAGCAGTTCGCGCTGCTCGGTGTCGAGCGCCATGCTGTCGAGGGCCTCCTGCAATTGCAGGCGCGCTTCGCCAATCTGCTCGTGTTCCAGGGCGCGTTGCTCGCCCATCTCCGCCACTTCCTCATCAAGACGGGTGCGACGCAGAGTGAGTTGTTCGACCTTGGCTTTGCTCGCGGAAAGCTGGGCTTTCAGTTCGCCTTGCTGGCGCGCTTCGTCCTGCAACAAGCGGCGCAGGTGTTCGCGACCGGTCTCTTGCTGACGCTGGGTGGCGCGCAGGGTTTGCAGTTCGGTTTCCAGGCTTTCGAGGGTGGCTTCGCGTTCTTCGCGTTCGGCGATCAGGTTGACGATTTCCTGGCCACGGGCCAATACGCCACTTTCGGCTTCACTGGCGCGACTTACACGCAGGAAGTGCCGGCCGACCCAGTAGCCGTCGCGGCTGATCAGGCTTTCACCGGCGCCGAGTTGGCCGCGCCGAGCCAAGGCCTGCTCCAGTGATTCGACCGGTTTGACTTGGCCCAGCCAAGGCGACAGATCAATCGCGGCCTCTACCTTATCCAACAGACTCCCCGGCACCCGCGTGCCGTCGGCGGCCGGGCTGAGCAAACGCAAATCGCCTTGAGCAAAACCGGACAGGTCGAACCCGCCAAAATCATCCACCAGCACGGCTTGCAGGTCGGCGCCGAGCACGGTCTCCACCGCCAGCTCCCAGCCCGCCTCCACTTTCAAGCCTTCAGCCAATCGTGGTCGCTCGGCCAGATGCTGATCGCGCAGCCATTCGGCAGTGCCGGTGCCCGGATCCAACGCGGCTTGCTGCAAGGCTTCCAAGGATGCCAATCGACCATTGAGCCGCTGCAAATCACCCTGGGCCTGCTGCTGCGCCTGGGTCGCCTGTTGCAGTTGCTGACGCAATTGCTCAAGGCGCTCCACTTGTTGTTCTTCGCTGGCTTCCAGCTCTTCCAGCGTCATTTCGCTTTCGGCCAGTTGCTCGCTCAGTTCCATGATCGCCGCGTCTTCCGGGTCGGCGGACAGCAATGCGCGTTCTTCCTGCATCCGGCGCTGGCGCTCGGCCAGACGCTCCATGCTGGTTTCCAGTTGCTGGATGCGCGACTGCTGCACCTCGGCCTGACGGCGTGGCTCGGCGGATTGCAGGTTGAACGTGTCCCACTGCTCCTGCCAGCCATGCATGGTGGTTTCGGATTCTTCCAGGGCGGCGGCGGCTTCTTCGGCGGCGGCACTGGTAACTTCCTGCTCGGGGGTGAGCATGTCCAGCTCTTCGCCAAGGGTCAGCAGCAAGGTGCGGTCGTGGCCCAGGTGCGATTCGGTCTCCAGGCGTGCGCGTTCGGCTTCCTTCAAATCATCCTGCAATTGGCGCAGGCGCTGCTGGCCGTGCTGGATGCTCTGCTCGACGCGGGCAATGTCGCCGCCCACCGAATAGAAACGGCCCTGCACCAGATTGAAGCGCTCGGACAGGTCATGGTGACCGTCACGCAGGCGTTCGATGCTGGCGTCGGCGTTGCGCTGCTCGGCCACCAGCGCTTCAAAGCTGATTTCCTGGGTGCCGATGATCGCTTCGCGCTGGCCGACCTGATCATTCAGCGCCTGCCAGCGCAGGGCCGAGAGTTGCGCCTTGAGCTGGCGTTCTTCGCCCTTGTATTCCTGATACTTCTCGGCGGCCTGGGCCTGGCGGTGCAGGCGTTCAAGTTGACGCTCCAGCTCTTCGCGCAGGTCAGTCAGGCGGGCGAGGTTTTCATGGGTGCGGCGGATGCGGTTTTCGGTCTCGCGGCGGCGCTCCTTGTACTTGGAGATGCCGGCCGCTTCCTCGATGAAGTTACGCAGGTCTTCGGGCTTGGCTTCGATCAGCTTGGAGATCATGCCCTGCTCGATGATCGAGTAGCTGCGCGGGCCCAGGCCGGTGCCCAGGAAGATATCGGTGATGTCGCGGCGCCGACATTTGGTGCCGTTGAGGAAGTAACTGTTCTGGCTGTCGCGGGTCACTTTGCGGCGAATGGAAATTTCCGCATAGGCCGCGTACTCACCAATCAAGGTGCCGTCAGAGTTATCGAACACCAGTTCGATGCTGGCCTGGCTCACCGGCTTGCGGCTGGTGGAGCCGTTGAAGATGACGTCGGTCATCGACTCGCCACGCAGGTTCTTGGCCGAGCTCTCGCCCATCACCCAACGGACGGCGTCGATGATGTTCGACTTGCCGCAACCGTTGGGCCCGACCACCGCCGCCATATTACTGGGGAAGTTCACCGTGGTCGGGTCGACGAAGGATTTGAACCCCGCCAGTTTGATGCACTTGAGCCGCACGTTTAGGCGTCCGCCAACGCAGCGATGACCAGCGAGCAACTGCGCTCGCCGTAGGCCGACAGCACTTGGCGGATCTGCGGCAGGTCACGGGCCAGTACGGCGGCGAGCAGTTGCTCGAACAGCGCCAGGTACTCGCTCATGGACGCCTTGCGTTGATCCAGCGCCAGGTAATAGGCGCGGTTCATCGCCGGCTGCAGGTTCTCGACGGTTTCCTGCAGATACGGGTTGTTGGCGAAGGGGTACGCGGCGCGCATCACATTGAAGCTTTCTTCGACGAAGGCGCGGATGTCCTGGCGCTCGAAGCTGGCGATCAGGCGCTGCTGAATCTGCATGAACGGCGCCATGTCGGCCTGGGTCTGCCAGCCCTGGGCCACCGCGTTGCCGAGCAGGATGTACAGCTCGCCCATCAAGGTGCACAGGCTCTGCACCTTGTGCGCCGTGAGTTCGGTGACGTGGGCGCCACGACGCGGCAGGATCGCGATCAGGTGGCGGCGTTCGAGGATCAGCAAGGCTTCGCGCACGGAACCACGGCTGACATTGAGTGCCAGCGTGACCTTTTGCTCCTGGATCCGCTCCCCAGGCTTGAGATCGCCGCGAATGATGCGTTCGGCGAGGTGGTGAGCAATTTGCTCGGCGAGACTGTCCGGCGCCTTGAACGTCATGTTTTCCCTTCAAAATCTTCTATCGGTACAAGCGCGGCAGTGTAGCGCATTGGCTCGCTGATGGCGCTACGCCCACCCTGCAGAATTTGGCACGGAATAAGCAGCGATGAACACCCACAAGCCCCCAAAAACACCGGTTCCAGAAGACTGGACCATAATTGAAAGTGTTGCGACTGCATTTTCTTGACCTTCTGGTCAGAAAATCGTTGACCGAAAAGTCAGACATGACTAGATTCGGCGCAAAGCGGTTAACAACAATAATGAGTCTGCGAGGCCTTCCGTGATCCAGTTTTTACTTAACCAGGAACTCCGTAGCGAGCACGCCCTGGACCCCAACCTGACGGTGCTCAACTATCTGCGTGAGCATTTGGGCAAATCCGGCACCAAGGAAGGCTGCGCCAGCGGCGATTGCGGTGCCTGCACCGTGGTGGTCGGTGAGTTGCATACGGATGCTCAAGGCGCCGAGCAGATCCGTTATCGCAGCCTCAATTCGTGCCTGACCTTTGTGTCGTCGTTGCACGGCAAGCAACTGATCAGCGTTGAAGACCTCAAGCACCAGGGCCAACTGCACAGCGTCCAACAAGCCATGGTCGAGTGCCACGGCTCGCAATGCGGCTTTTGCACCCCCGGCTTCGTGATGTCGTTGTTCGCCCTGCAAAAGAACAGCGACGCCCCCGACAGCCAAAAAGCCCACGAAGCCCTGGCCGGCAACCTGTGCCGCTGCACCGGTTATCGCCCGATCCTTGCCGCCGCCGAGCAGGCTTGCTGCAACAAACCCCAGGATCAGTTCGACAGCCGCCAGGCCGAGACCATTGCCCGCCTCAAAGCCATCGCACCAACGCAAACCGGTGAACTCAACAGCGGCGATAAACGCTGCCTGGTGCCACTGACCGTCGCCGACCTGGCCGACCTCTATGACGCCTACCCGCAAGCCCGCTTGTTGGCCGGCGGCACCGACCTGGCGTTGGAAGTCACCCAGTTCCACCGCACGCTGCCGGTGATGATCTACGTCGGTAACATTGAAGAAATGAAGCGCATCGACGACTTCGACGACCGCCTGGAAATCGGCGCCGCCACCGCCCTCTCCGACTGCTACACCGCGCTGCACCACGAATACCCGGACTTCGGCGAACTGCTGCACCGCTTCGCTTCCCTGCAGATACGCAACCAGGGCACCCTGGGCGGCAACATCGGCAACGCCTCGCCGATCGGTGATTCGCCGCCACTGCTGATCGCCTTGGGCGCGCAGATCGTCTTGTGCAAAGGCGAAACCCGCCGCACCTTGGCGCTGGAAGATTACTTCATCGACTACCGCGTCACCGCGCGCCAGGACAGCGAGTTCATCGAGAAGATCATCGTGCCCAAAGGCCACACGCTGTTCCGCGCCTACAAGGTCTCCAAGCGCCTGGACGATGATATTTCCGCCGTCTGCGCCGCGTTCAACCTGAAGATCGAAAACGGGGTGATCAACGAGGCCCGCGTGGCGTTCGGCGGCATGGCGGCTACCCCCAAACGCGCCAAAAGCTGCGAAGCCGCGTTGGTTGGCGCCACCTGGAATTCCGCTACTGTCGAGAAAGCCTGCGCCGCCCTGGCCGAGGATTTCACCCCGCTGTCGGACTTCCGCGCCAGCAAGGAATACCGCCTGCTCAGCGCGCAGAACCTGCTGCGCAAATACTTCATCGAGCTGCAAACGCCGCACATCGAGACTCGGGTGACCGCTTATGTCTAACCATCACGCCGTCGTTAAAACCCAGGCTGAGCTGGCCGAACTGTTCGCCCAGGACCTGACCTCCGGGGTCGGTCGCAGCGTCAAGCATGACAGCGCCGCCAAGCACGTGTCCGGTGAAGCGCAGTACATCGATGACCGCCTGGAATTCCCCAACCAACTGCATCTGTATGCGCGCATGTCCGACCGCGCCCACGCCCGCATCCTCAGCATCGACACCGCGCCCTGCTATGCCTTTGACGGCGTGCGCATTGTCATCACCCATGAAGACGTGCCGGGGCTGAAAGACATCGGCCCCTTGATGCCAGGTGATCCATTGCTGGCCATCGACACCGTGCAGTTCGTCGGCCAGGTCGTGCTGGCGGTTGCCGCCCGCGACCTGGAAACCGCACGCAAAGCCGCGATGGCCGCGGTGATCGAATATGAAGACCTGGAACCGGTGCTGGACGTGGTCGAGGCCTTTCGCAAGAAGCATTTTGTGCTCGACAGCCACACCCACCAGCGCGGCGATTCAGCGGGCGCCTTGGCCACGGCGAAAAACCGTATCCAGGGCACGCTGCATATCGGCGGCCAGGAACACTTCTACCTGGAAACCCAGATCTCTTCGGTGATGCCTACCGAAGACGGCGGCATGATTGTCTACTGCTCCACGCAGAACCCCACCGAAGTGCAGAAACTGGTGGCCGAAGTGCTGGACGTGTCGATGAATAAAATCGTCGTCGACATGCGCCGCATGGGCGGTGGTTTCGGCGGCAAGGAAACCCAGGCGGCCAGCCCCGCCTGCCTGTGCGCGGTGGTCGCGCGCCTCACCGGCCAGCCGACCAAGATGCGCCTGCCGCGCGTCGAAGACATGCTGATGACCGGCAAGCGCCACCCCTTCTATATCGAATACGACGTGGGCTTTGACGACAGCGGCCGCCTGCACGGGATCAACCTGGAATTGGCGGGCAACTGTGGCTGCTCGCCGGACCTGTCCAACTCGATTGTCGACCGCGCCATGTTCCACTCCGACAACTCGTATTACCTGGGCGATGCCACCGTCAACGGCCATCGCTGCAAGACCAACACCGCGTCCAACACCGCCTATCGCGGTTTCGGTGGCCCACAAGGCATGGTCGCCATCGAGGAAGTGATGGACGCCATCGCCCGCCATCTGGCGCTCGACCCGCTGGCGGTGCGCAAGGTCAATTACTACGGCAAGACCGAGCGCAACGTCACCCACTACTACCAGACCGTCGAGCACAACATGCTCGAAGAGATGACTGCCGAACTAGAAGCCAGCAGCCAATACGCCGAACGCCGCGAAGCGATCCGCCTGTACAACGCCCACAGCCCGATCCTGAAAAAAGGCCTGGCGTTGACTCCGGTGAAGTTCGGCATTTCGTTTACCGCCAGCTTCCTCAACCAGGCCGGTGCGCTGATCCATATCTACACCGATGGCAGCATCCACCTGAACCATGGCGGCACCGAGATGGGCCAGGGTTTGAACACCAAGGTTGCGCAGGTGGTGGCCGAAGTGTTCCAGGTCGAAATCGACCGCGTGCAGATCACCGCCACCAACACCGACAAGGTGCCCAACACCTCACCGACCGCCGCTTCCAGCGGTGCCGACTTGAATGGCAAGGCCGCACAGAACGCCGCCGAAACCATCAAGCAGCGCCTGGTGGAATTCGCCGCACACAAGTACGACGTGAGCGAAGCGGACGTGGAATTCCACAACGGCCATGTGCGCGTGCGGGATCAGATCCTCACCTTTGAGGCGCTGATCCAGCAGGCGTATTTCGCCCAGGTTTCGCTCTCCAGTACCGGCTTCTACAAGACCCCGAAAATCTTCTATGACCGTAGCCAGTCGCGCGGTCGGCCGTTCTACTACTTCGCCTTCGGCGCGGCCTGCTGCGAAGTGATCGTTGACACCCTGACCGGCGAATACAAGATGCTGCGCACCGACATCCTCCACGACGTCGGCGCCTCGCTGAACCCGGCCATCGACATTGGCCAGGTCGAAGGCGGCTTTATCCAGGGCATGGGCTGGCTGACCATGGAAGAACTGGTGTGGAACAACAAGGGCAAGCTGATGACCAATGGCCCGGCCAGCTACAAGATCCCGGCCGTGGCCGACATGCCGCTGGACCTGCGGGTTAAGCTGGTGGAAAACCGCAAGAACCCGGAAGACACGGTGTTCCATTCCAAGGCCGTGGGCGAACCGCCTTTCATGCTTGGGATTGCTTCGTGGTGCGCGATCAAGGATGCGGTGGCGAGTTTGGGTGACTATCGCCATCAGCCCAAGATTGATGCGCCGGCGACACCGGAGCGGGTGTTGTGGGGGTGCGAACAAATGCGGCAGTTAAAGGCGGCGAAGGTGGTTGAGGCTGATACCGAGATGGCTTCGCTTTAAACCGAGGCGCGGCCTTCGCGAGCAAGCCCGCTCCCACATTTGAAATGCATTCCCATGTGGGAGCGGGCTTGCTCGCGAAGACGGCCGAACTGACAACAGAAATGTTGAGGTAAACATGAACAACTGGATCAGCGCCCTCGCGAATCTGCAAATCAGCGGCGAACCCTGCGTCCTGGTAACCATCATCGAAGAGCTCGGCTCCACGCCGCGCAACGCCGGTTCGAAGATGGTGATCAGCGCCGCGCAGACCTTCGACACCATCGGCGGCGGGCACCTGGAATACAAGGCGATGCAGATCGCCCGCGAGATGCTCGTACGCGGTCAGCAGAACACCCACCTGGAGCGCTTCAGCCTGGGCGCCAGCCTGGGCCAGTGCTGCGGCGGCGTGACCGTGCTGCTGTTCGAGCCCATGGGCCAGGTGCAGGCGCAGATCGCGGTGTTTGGCGCCGGCCATGTCGGCCGTGCGCTGGTGCCGTTGCTGGCCAGCCTGCCGTGCCGGGTGCGCTGGATCGATTCGCGGGATCAGGAGTTTCCAGAACATATCCCACAGGGCGTGCGTAAAATCGTCAGCGAAGAGCCGGTCGACGAAATTGCCGACCTGCCGACGGGCAGTTACTGCATCGTCATGACCCATAATCACGCGCTGGACCTGGAACTCACCGCCGCCCTGCTCAAGCGCAATGACTTTGCCTACTTCGGCCTGATCGGCTCGAAGACCAAGCGAGTCAAGTTCGAACACCGCCTGCGTGATCGCGGCTTCGACGCCGCGCAATTGCAACGCATGCGCTGCCCCATGGGCCTCACCGAGGTAAAGGGCAAGTTGCCGGTGGAAATCGCCATCTCCATCGCCGGCGAAATCATCGCCACTTATAACGCCAATTTCGGCCAGCACACTGCCAGCGCCGAACCTATTGCCAAACTGCTGCCGGCTTCACGTCGCAGCCAAGCCCTTTGAATTGAGATCACCATGCCTTTGACTCGCAAAGCCTACCGTGCCGCCCTCCTGCACAGCATCGCCGACCCTGCTGAAGTGGGGATCGAAGCCTCCTACGAATATTTCGAAGACGGCCTGTTGGTGATCGAAAACGGTCAGATCAGCGCCGTCGGCCATGCCAGCGATTTGCTGCCAACCCTGCCTGCCGACATCGAGATCACCCACTACCAGGACGCGCTGATCACGCCCGGCCTGATCGACACCCACATCCACCTGCCGCAAACCGGCATGGTCGGCGCCTATGGCGAGCAGTTGCTGGACTGGCTCAACACCTACACCTTCCCCTGCGAGAGCCAGTTCGCCGACAAGGCCCACGCCGAAGAGGTCGCGGATATTTTCATCAAGGAACTGCTGCGCAACGGCACCACCACCGCGCTGGTGTTTGGCAGTGTGCATCCGCAGTCGGTGAATGCGTTCTTCGAGGCCGCCGAGAAACTCGACCTGCGCATGATCGCCGGCAAGGTGATGATGGACCGCAATGCGCCGGACTACCTGACCGACACCGCAGAATCCGGCTACCAGGAAAGCAAGGCGCTGATCGAACGCTGGCATGGCAAGGGCCGCCTGCACTACGCGGTCACCCCACGTTTTGCGCCGACCAGCACGCCCGAGCAACTGGCGTTGGCGGGGCAACTGTTGGGGGAATACCCGGACCTGTACATGCAGACTCACATCAGTGAGAACAAGCAGGAAGTCGAGTGGGTGAAGGAACTGTTCCCGGAGCGCAAAGGCTATCTGGATGTGTACGACCACTACAAACTACTGGGCGAGCGCTCGGTGTTTGCCCATGGCGTGCACCTGTGTGATGACGAGTGTGCACGTTTGGCGCAGACCGGTTCGGCGGTCGCGTTTTGCCCGACCTCGAACCTCTTCCTCGGCAGCGGTTTGTTCAACCTGCCGATGGCTGAGAAGCACAAACTGAATGTGGGCTTGGGCACGGACGTGGGCGGCGGCACCAGTTTCTCGCTGCTGCAAACCTTGAACGAAGCCTACAAGGTCATGCAATTGCAGGGTGCGCGGTTGAGTCCGTTCAAATCGCTGTACCTGGCAACGCTGGGCGGTGCGCGTGCATTGCGCTTGGAAGACAAGATCGGCACGTTGCAACCGGGCACCGATGCGGACTTTTTGGTGTTGGATTACAACGCCACGCCGCTGCTGAGCTACCGCTTGAAGCAGGCGAAGAACATTGCCGAGACGTTATTTGTGCTGATGACGCTGGGGGATGACCGGACGGTGTTGCAGACGTATGCAGCCGGGCAGCTGGTGCACCAACGCTAATTTCAGCCAAACAACAAAACCAAATGTGGGAGCGGGCTTGCTCGCGAATGCGCAGTGTCAGTCAACAGATGTATTGACTGATCCACCGCATTCGCGAGCAAGCCCGCTCCCACATTTTTGTCCCCGGTGAATCAGGGAAATTACAGCTTTATTGAGGAACGACCCGGCTTCTTGGTCTGCAACAAATGCGAGAACACCGCATGCAGATCATCCGACGCGCTCTCTTCATCGAGGTTGAGCTTGCTGTCGATGTGGTCCATGTGATGCATCATCAGGTTCACCGCCAACGCCGCGTCCCGCGCTTCGATCGCATCGATCAATTGGGTGTGCTCGTCATAGGAACAGTGCGAGCGGTTGCCGCTTTCGTACTGGGCGATGATCAATGAGGTCTGGGACACCAGGCTGCGCTGGAAGCTGATCAGCGGCGCGTTCTTCGCCGCTTCGGCCAGCTTGAGGTGGAATTCGCCGGAGAGGCGGATACCGGCGCCACGATCGCCACGGGAAAAGCTGTCGCGCTCGTCGTTGACCATCTGGCGCAGCTCGGCCAGTTGTTCGGCCGTGGCGTGCTGGACGGCCAGTTCAGTGATCGCCCGCTCCACCAGACGCCGCGCAAGGAACACCTGGCGGGCTTCCTCGACGCTCGGGCTGGCCACCACCGCACCGCGATTGGGCCGCAGCAGGACCACACCTTCATGGGCCAGGCGCGACAGGGCGCGGCGAATGATGGTGCGGCTCACGCCAAAGATTTCGCCCAGTGCCTCTTCACTCAATTTGGTGCCGGGTGCCAGGCGTTGTTCGAGGATCGCCTCGAAGATATGCGCGTAGACGATATCGTCCTGGGTTCCGCTGCGACCGGCCTTGCCGGCTCGCGGTTGTTTCTTGAGAGGTTGCAACTGTTCGTTCATGGGCACTCGGGTTTGGAGAACGGCGGCGAATTAACGGTAATACGTCAACAGCGGGTCGCTGGCAAGTATCACCTAAAAACAGGGCACATTGTACACAACCGGATGCGCCAACACACTGTACGGCTGTTTGCGCCGTCGGCTGTATTGCAATGAGTCGTTACGTTTGAGTTTAGGCTTGAATCCGTGCCGACAACGGCAAAAATCCAGGTAAAAGGAACACCTCTCCATGAACGACGCCACCCAAGCGCCTTTGCGCCCGCTGGCCGACACGTCTCCCTCGGCCGTTGTCGCCGGCTTCATCGCCATGATGACCGGCTACACCAGCTCCCTCGTCCTGATGTTCCAGGCCGGGCAAGCCGCCGGTTTGACCACGGCGCAGATTTCTTCATGGATCTGGGCGATTTCCATCGGCATGGCGGTGTGCAGCATCGGCCTGTCCCTGCGCTATCGCACGCCGATCACCATTGCCTGGTCGACGCCAGGCGCGGCACTGCTGATCACCAGCCTGGGCGGCGTGAGTTATGGCGAGGCCATCGGTGCCTACATCACCTGTGCGGTGCTGGTGACGATCTGCGGGCTGACCGGCAGCTTTGAAAAACTGGTCAAGCGCATCCCGGCGTCACTGGCGGCGGCCTTGCTGGCGGGGATTCTGTTCAAGATCGGCAGCGAGATCTTCGTCGCCGCGCAGCATCGCACCGGGCTGGTACTGGGGATGTTTTTCACTTACCTGGTGATCAAACGCCTGTCGCCACGCTACGCGGTGCTGGCTGCGCTGGTAATCGGCACCGTATTGTCGGGGTTGATGGGGCTGCTGGACTTCAGTGGTTTTCATCTGGAAGTGGCGACGCCGGTGTGGACCACGCCGCACTTCTCGCTGGCCGCAACCATCAGCATCGGTATCCCGCTGTTCGTCGTGGCGATGACATCCCAGAACATGCCCGGCGTCGCGGTGCTTCGGGCCGACGGTTACAACGTGCCCGCCTCGCCGCTGATCACCGCCACCGGCCTGGCCTCATTGGTGCTGGCGCCGTTTGGCTCCCACGGCATCAACCTGGCGGCGATCAGCGCGGCCATCTGCACCGGGCCTCATGCCCATGAAGACCGCAACAAGCGCTACACCGCTGCCGTGTGGTGCGGAGTGTTCTACGGAATTGCCGGGGTGTTCGGCGCGACCTTGGCGGCGTTGTTCGCAGCCTTGCCCAAGGAACTGGTGCTGTCGATTGCGGCGTTGGCGCTGTTTGGCTCGATCATCAATGGCTTGAGCATTGCCATGAATGAGCCGAAGGAACGGGAAGCAGCGCTGATCACCTTTATGGTCACGGCGTCCGGCTTGACGCTGTTTTCCATCGGGTCGGCGTTCTGGGGGATTGTGGCGGGGGTGTTGACGTTGCTGATTCTGAACTGGCGCAAGGCATAAAAAAACGGCGACCCTGAGGTCGCCGTTTTTTTAGTATCACTTAGCCGCGTTGATCGGCTTTTCCGGATACCACACGTCCAGCAGTGGGCTGACTTCAGCGCTTTTCAGTTCGCTGCGGCCTTTGAGCCAGCTTTCAACCGCTACGCGCTGTTCTTCGTTGACCGAGCCACGCTTCTGCAGGCAAACCAGACCGAAGTCATCGCCGCCAACATAGCCCAGACCATTGGCTTCCATGGCTTCTTTGATGAATGCTTCGAGGAAAGCGTCGGTAGCTTCTTCACTCAGGTCTTCTTTGAAGTCCAGGTTCAGTTCGAAACCCAGCTCTTGAAATTCATCAACGCACAGTTTTTTGCGCAGACGCTGGGAACGGTTAGTCGCCATTGGAACAATCCTCATAAGTAATAACGGGCGGCACTTTAGCAGTTTAAGGCGGCGATTGCCCGACTCTCTGGGACAGGCGGCAATTTGCCTGCAAAAAAAACGCAGAATACCAGCTATGGTTCAGCTACAAGTGGCTCCACCTTGGGGCATAATGCCGACACTTTCATGACCATTGAGGGATTTTTCTTATTTACCCCTCGCCTTTTTCACCCTCCTCAGCAGTAGGGTTTTACTTCTTATGATCAAATCTTTGCGTTCTGTGTTTTTTGCCGGTCTTATTCTGCCACTGGCCTTTTCCGTCTCCGCTGCCCCCGTCAACAATACCCTGCCACCGAATGTTCAACAGGCGCTGGCCAAAGCCAAGCTGCAAAACACTGCGTTGTCCTTGGTAATGATCCCCCTGAACGGTCCCGGCACGCCGACCGTGTTCAACGCAGACGTCTCCGTGAACCCGGCCTCGACCATGAAGCTGGTCACCACTTATGCGGCCCTGGAAATGCTCGGCCCCAACCACCAGTGGAAAACCGAGTTCTACACCGACGGCACCCTCAGCGGTGGCGTGTTGCACGGCAACCTCTACCTCAAGGGCGGCGGCGATCCCAAGCTGAACATGGAAAAACTCTGGCTGCTGATGCGCGACCTGCGCGCCAACGGCGTGCAGCAAGTCACCGGCGACCTGGTGCTGGACCGTGGTTTCTTCAACCAGCCGCTGTTGCCGGAGTTCAATGACGACGGCAACGACGAGAACAAACCGTTCCTGGTCAAGCCGGACGCGCTGCTGGTCAACCTCAAGGCCCTGCGTTTTGTAACGCGCAATGACTCCGGCCGCGTACTGGTGTCGGTCGAACCGCCGATTGCCAGCATTCGCATCGACAACCAGGTCAAGGTCTCCAACGCCAAGCAGTGCACCGGTGATGTGCGCTACAACCCGGTCACCGCCGCCGATGGCAGCGTGACGGTCACCGTCAGCGGCCAATTGGCCGATGGCTGCAGCTCGCAGACTTATCTGTCATTGCTCGACCACGCCACCTACACCGCCGGCGCCGTGCGCGCGATCTGGCAGGAACTGGGTGGCACCATCCAGGGCCGTGATATCCAGGCGCCAGTGCCCAAGGATGCCAAGGTACTGGCCCGGGCCTTCTCGCCGGACCTGGCGGAAATCATTCGCGACATCAACAAATACAGTAACAACACCATGGCCCAGCAGCTGTTCCTGAGCCTGGGCGCGCAGTTCCGCAACGACGCCGACGGCGACGATGCCAAGGCAGCCCAACGTGTGGTGCGCCAGTGGCTGGCGAAGAAAGGCATCACCGCGCCGCACCTGGTGATGGAAAACGGTTCCGGCCTGTCCCGCGCCGAACGCGTCAGCGCCCGCGAAATGGCGGCCATGCTGCAAGCCGCGTGGAAGAGCCCTTACGCTGCCGAATACATCAGCTCGATGCCGATCGCCGGCACCGACGGCACCATGCGCAAGCGCCTGAAGACCACTGCCATGCGTGGTGAAGCCCACGTCAAGACCGGTACTTTGAACACCGTGCGTGCCATCGCCGGGTTCAGCCGCGACAACAACGGCAATACCTGGGCCGTGGTGGCGATCCTCAACGATCCGAAACCATGGGGTGCTTCGTCGGTGCTGGATCAGGTGTTGCTGGATTTGTATCGTCAGCCGAAGGTGGTGGCGGCCGCTCCCGTCCTTTAAGAGGTAACGCAGTCCCCCTGTGGGAGCGGGCTTGCTCGCGAATACGGAGTATCAGTCGCCAAATAGAGTGGCTGGTCTACCGCATTCGCGAGCAAGCCCGCTCCCACATTGGCCTGCGGCGGTCTCAAGCGCGCAGTCTTTCGGCTTCCACCCGATCCCTGCCCGCCTGCTTGGCCACATACACGGCCGAGTCCGCGCGTAGCAGCAACCCGTCAATGCCTTCATCCACCCGCCAGCTGGCCACGCCAAAGCTGGCGGTGACGATGCCCACCGGTTCCATCGGCGCACTGCGCAGCGACGTCCACAATTCCATCGCCAGGCTGTAGGCCTGTTCGCCATCGGTGTGCGGGCACAGCACCATGAACTCCTCGCCACCCAGGCGACAGAACACATCGGTGCGGCGCAGGCGCTGGCTGATGCGCTTGCACAATTCCTGCAGTACCCCATCGCCGACGGCGTGTCCATGCTGGTCGTTGATGCGTTTGAAGTGATCGATATCCAGCATGATCACCGACAAGTGACCCGAGGTGCGATTGAGCCTGACCATCTCGGCCTTGAGGCGATCCTGGAAATAGCGACGGTTGTGGATGCCGGTCAAAGAGTCGGTGATGGACAGCGCACGCAGTTCTTCTTCTACCCGCTTCAGATCGGAAATATCCGACACGTAGCCATGCCACAACGTACCGCCTGCGGGTAACTCTTCCGGAGTCGCCTCGCCCCGAATCCAACGCAGGCCGCGTTGCGGCAACAGCACGCGGTATTCCTCGCGCCAATGGCTCAACTGCAACGCTGACAAGCGGATCGAAGCACGCACGCGTTCCGCATCCAGCGGGTGGATGCGCTCGAACACTTTATTCGCGTCCTGCTGCAACACATTCGGTTCGATTTCATAGATGTCGCGCATGCCGTCGCTGGCGTAGATGAATTTCCAGTTGTCCTGGGGCTCCAGGGTGAACTGGAAGATCCCACCGGGCACATGGGCGCTGAGTTTCTTGAGCAGGCGGTCGCGGGCCGCCAAGGCCTCGTAGGCACGTTTCTGTTCGGTAATGTCCAGGTAGATCGCCAGGTGGCCGATCCACAAACCATGGTCGTCCAGCAACACCGTGGCCAGCATGTTCACAGTCAACGGGGTGCCGTTTTCGCGGATCAAGGTCCATTCGCGGGCTTCGTGCAGGGTGTCCGGGCTTTCCACCAGCATCGCCTGGCTGGCGGGAATACGCTTGCCCAACGCCACACTCAGGCTGGCCGCGCGCGCCTCCAGCTCAGGCGCCAGGTGCAGGCTTTCCAAGGTGTGCGTACCCACTACGTGATCGGCCTTGAAGCCCAACATCTGCTCGGCGCCGGCGTTGAAGGTATTGATCACACCGCGCAGGTCAGTGGCAATGATCGCCACTTGGGTCGCGGCATTCAGCACACTGCGCAATTGGCCATGGGCGCCACGCAATTCCTGTTCACGCAGGCGCAACTGGGCAGTGCGTTGCTCCACCAGCTTCACAGCGCGCTGGCGTTGGCTGACCAGCACATAAAGCAAGGCACTGAGCAGCAGGCTGAGCAGGCCGCCCATGGTCAGGATGGTGTTCAGCGAGGAATGGTTGGCCTGGTCGAACACCTGGCTGGGGCGCAGTTTCAGGGCGTACACATGGTCACCCAGCGTGAGGCGGCGCGCGCCGACCAAGTCGCTGCTGCCTACCTCATTGGTGGACTCGAAGAGTACGCGTTTCTGCAGGTCGGACGTGTCGATGATCTGCATCACCAGGTTGTCCCGGTCTGGCTTAGGCAAGCCGTCGGCTACCAGCTGGCGCATGCTGATCACCGCCATCACATAGCCGTAGGGCTCGTTCTGCGACTGATCCGAGGTGGGCAGGTGACTCACCGGCGCGACCAGTAAAACCCCGGTGGCATAGGCCGGCTCCACCCCCACCAATTGCATGGGCTGGGACACCGCCAGCTTGCCGGTCTTTTGCGCGCGCTCAAGGGTTGAACGCCGCAGGGGCTGGGCCAAGAGGTCAAAACCGAGGGGGGCACCCAGCAAGCTTTGGGTCTGGCTGTACAGCACCGGCACGTATTCGTCGCGCTCGGGCGCCGGGGCCAGTTCGCCAGCCGAATTCAATTCACGGATGAAAAAGGGTGCACCGCGTTGGCTGGACACCTTTTGCTCGAACTGGCTGCGCTGTTCGCGATACACCCGTGGCGCCCAGGAGTAAGCACGGGCGCGCAACAACAAGGGCTGGGCAAAACCGTCGAACTCTTCGCGGGACACATCATCGGAGTTGACGAAGAAACGCCGCAGACTGTTGAGCCGTTGCTCCTGATCTTCGAAACGTTCCTGCAGGCGGGTGTAGCGTTCATTGACCAGCAACTGAAAGCGCTGGCGCACCTGTTGCTGATAGAGATCGGAAGCCGCCCAGGCGACAATCGCGGTCAAGGCAAACCCTGCCAGCAACACCACCAATGCCACCAGCCAAGCCGACGCCTGCTCACTGATAAAGCCTAGGATTTTCGGGCGAACGGCTTGCAACGGCATAGGCAACACTCACAACGCCAGCGTGCGGGGGGTGTCACTTTGGCTAGGCCTTAAGTTATAGCCATCGGCCCTGGGTTTGACCAGCGTAAAAAAGCCGCAAGCCCGGAATAATCCAGGCTTGCGGCTTTTTGGTGAAGCAATCAGCGTGCGGTGATTTTCCACGCCCGGTGGATCTTGGCATTGCGCGCAAAATCCGGGTCGATGGTCTTGTCGCTGATCTCCTCGACCGCATAACGTTCGCTGAGGTTGTCCTCCAGCGCGAACTTGCGGAAGTTGTTCGAGAAATACAGCACGCCGCCCGGTGCCAGGCGCGCCATGGCCAGGTCAAGCAACTGCACGTGGTCGCGCTGTACGTCGAAGATGCCTTCCATGCGCTTGGAGTTGGAGAAGGTCGGCGGGTCGATGAAGATCAGGTCGAACTCATCGCGGCTGGCCTCCAGCCACGCCATTACGTCACCCTGCTCCAGACGGTTCTTGTCGGAGAAACCGTTGAGGGAGAAGTTGCGACGCGCCCAGTCCAGGTAGGTCTTGGACAGGTCGACACTGGTGGTGCTGCGCGCGCCGCCCTTGGCCGCGTGCACACTGGCGGTGGCGGTGTAGCAGTACAGGTTGAGGAAGCGCTTGCCGGCCGCTTCTTTCTGGATGCGCATGCGCATCGGGCGATGGTCGAGGAACAGGCCGGTGTCCAGGTAGTCGGTGAGGTTGACCAGCAACTTCACGCCGCCTTCGCTGACTTCGGTGAACTTGCCCTGGGCGCTCTGGCGCTCGTACTGCTTGGTGCCGCTCTGACGCTCGCGACGCTTGACCACCACGCGGCTCTTGTCGATGTTCAGCGCCTGGGGAATCGCGGCCAGGGCATCGAACATACGCGCAGAGGCTTTTTCCGGGTCGATGGATTTCGGTGCGGCGTATTCCTGGACGTGGACCCAATCGTGGTACAGGTCGATAGCCATGGAGTATTCCGGCATGTCGGCGTCGTACACACGGTAGCAATCCACGCCTTCACGCTTGGCCCACTTGCCCAGCAGCTTGAGGTTCTTCTGCAGGCGGTTGGCGAACATCTGCCCGCCTTCGCTCAGGCGCGCCTGCTCGACCACAGGTGCCGGCGCGGGTTTGATCGGGTTGCCGTTCTTGTTGTACTGGCGCTCTTGCGGCTCAGCCGGGGCTTGATCGTAAGCGGCTTGCTCACGCTCAGCCTGGCGCTGTTCCGGGGTGCGACGCTCGCCGGTGACGAATTGGTCTGGATTGACCTTGATCAGCAGCAGCTTGCACGGCAACGCGCCGTTCCAGAACGAATACTGTTTGTGGCTGCGGATGCCCATGCGCTTGCCCAGGTCCGGCGCGCCGGTGAACACCGCCGCTTCCCAGCCCATGCACGCCTGGCGCAGACGCTCGCCGAGGTTCTGGTAGAGGTACAACAGGCTGGCTTCGTCACCCAGACGCTCGCCGTACGGCGGGTTGCAGATCACCAGGCCTTTCTGGTTCTGGTCCGGACGCGGCTCGAAGGTGCCGACTTCGCCCTGGTACACCTTGATCCAATGGCTCAGGCCTGCGCGTTCGATGTTGTTGCGCGCGGGTTGGATCAGGCGAGGATCGGCTTCGTAGCCTCGGATCCACAGGGGCGGCTTGTTCATGCCGATGGCGGCGCGTTCGGCAGCCTCTGTGTGCAGCTTCTTCCACAGCGCCGGGACGTGGCCCAGCCAGGTGGTGAAGCCCCACAGTTCACGATTCAGGTTGGGCGCCATGTCGGCGGCGATCATTGCGCCTTCCACCAGGAAGGTGCCCACGCCGCACATCGGGTCGCTCAACGCGCCGCCTTCAGCGGCAATGCGTGGCCAGCCGGCACGGATCAGGATCGCGGCGGCCAGGTTTTCCTTCAACGGTGCCGCACCCTGCTGCAGCCGGTAACCGCGCTGGTGCAGGCTGTGGCCCGACAAGTCGAGGGACAGGATGGCTTCGCCACGGTCCAGACGCAGGTGGATGCGCAGGTCCGGGTTGATCTTGTCGATGGACGGGCGTTCGCCGGTCGGCGTGCGCAGCTTGTCGACGATCGCATCCTTGACCTTCAGCGCGCCGAAGTGAGTGTTGTCGATACCCGAGCCGTGGCCGCTGAATTCAACAGCCAGGGTACCGTCCGGCACCATGTGGTCGGCCCACTCGATATCCAGCACGCCGTGGTAGAGGTCTTCGGCGTCCTTCATCGGGAAGCGCTTGAGCACCAACAATACGCGGTTGGCCAGGCGCGACCAGAGGCACAGGCGGTAGGCGGTTTCCATGTCGGCCATGCCGCGCACGGCCGAGGTGTGCTCGCGGGCTTCCTCAAGGCCAAGCCCGACGGCTTCCTCGATCAGCAGGCCTTCGAGGCCCTTGGGGCAGGTGAGGAAGAGTTCAAAACGGTCCGACATGGGGCATTCCAGGCTTTTCAGCAATAAATGAACGGGCGACGCATCGCCGGCTCGGTTTTCAATCAAGCACTTTTCTTGAAGAGTGCTCGCGTGGCACAAATGTGCCGTCCCACCCCGTCCGACAGGCGTTTGGGCCTTTATTGACGGGGCAGATAAACAATTAGCTGTAACAAAAAGAAATATTCCGACCCTTCGTCGAATAATAACCGACTGCAACGGGCGGGCATTCTCACTAAAGGATTAAACCCATCCTCTATGCAGGGTGCATCATAGCTGGCTTTGCCCCACAAATGGGGCGAAAAGCCATCCCAGCTTATGGCTATAGCATCGTTATCGTTACGTGCTTATGACAAAACGATCATTGAATCCATGTGACCTATTGGTTAGAACTCAACACAGGTTGGCGCCGTAACGACGCCGACACATAGGCTCGCCACGCCGGCAGCGAGCCCACCAACGGCAGAAAAACTCTGCCCGGCCCCAAGCGGGGCCGAAGGATATCAAGACAGTCAACAAGTGAGGGAAACACCCTATGAGAAGACTTAAGCGTGATCCGTTGGAAAGAGCATTTTTACGCGGATATCAATATGGCGTTCATGGCAAATCCCGTGAGCTTTGCCCATTTACTCTACCGTCGGTACGCCAAGCCTGGATCAACGGCTGGCGAGAAGGACGCGGCGACAACTGGGACGGTATGACTGGCACTGCGGGAATCCACAGACTCAACGAACTTCACGCCGTCGGCTAATCAAGGGCAACTAATTCCGACATCACCACCGATGAAGATTTAACGACTTAACCACGCACGCCCCATCCGGGCGGCGGGCTTCGGCCCAGGGGGCTCCTTGATGGAGCCCTTTTTAATGGGTGCAGTTCAGGCTTTTGGCAGTGCTGCGATAGCGTCCACCGACTGGCGGATCAGCGCCGGGCCCTTGTAGATAAAGCCGGAGTACAACTGCACCAGGCTGGCACCTGCGGCGATCTTCTCCGCTGCGTGCTTGCCTTCGGTGATGCCTCCTGCGGCGATGATCGGCAAGCGCCCAGCCAGTTCGGCGGCCAGCACCCTGACGATATGAGTGCTCTGCTCACGTACTGGAGCACCGGACAGACCGCCCGCCTCATCACCATGGGCCAGGCCTTCGACACCGACGCGGCTGAGGGTGGTGTTGGTCGCGATCACCGCGTCCATGCCGGCGTCCACCAGGGCCTGGGCAACCAGTACGGTTTCTTCGTCACTCATGTCCGGGGCAATCTTGATCGCCAGCGGCACGCGCTTGCCATGGCGCACGGCCAGGTCTTCCTGGCGCTGGCGCAGGGCTTCCAGCAGTTGCTTGAGGGAGTCCCCAAACTGCAAGCTGCGCAAGCCCGGTGTATTAGGCGAACTCACGTTGACCGTGACATAGCTCGCATGGGCGTAGACCTTGTCCAGGCAGATCAGGTAATCGTCGACGGCACGCTCGACCGGCGTATCGAAGTTCTTGCCGATATTGATACCGAGAATGCCCTTGTACTTCGCCGCCTGAACCCGCGACAGCAGATGATCAACGCCCAGATTGTTGAAGCCCATGCGGTTGATGATCGCCTCGGCTTCCGGCAGGCGGAAGATGCGCGGCTTGGGGTTGCCCGGCTGTGGACGTGGGGTGACGGTGCCGATTTCGACAAATCCGAAACCCAACTGCGCAAAGCCATCGATGGCCGCACCGTTTTTATCCAGGCCAGCCGCCAGGCCGACCGGGTTGGGAAAATCGAGCCCCATCACCGAGACCGGCATTTTTGCCGGAGCCTTGCATACCAGGCCATTGAGCCCCAGGCGGCCACCGGCACCGATCAGGTCCAGGGACAGATCGTGGGAAGTTTCCGGGGAAAGTTTGAACAACAGCTGGCGGGCCAGGGTATACATGGGCGGGCTAGACTCGGAGGCGGCGAAAGGTGACGGCGATTATAGCCGGGGTGACAGGTAAGGCGCGAGGCGTGAACCCCAATCGTCAGTAACGATGCGCGACCAACTGCTCGTAATATGCCCAGATTTTCTGCGCATACTGCAGGCGCAATGCCTCACGCTCGGGCCCGGCGCCTGTCCCCACATTGTAGGAACCCACTGCCGTCCAGTTGTACCCAAAGCGCTGGATGAACTCGGCCAGGATCGAAGCCCCCACCTCAACCGACAGGCATGGCTCGTTGATCAACCGATCCTCAGTGATGCCCTGCTTGAGCAAGCGTGGCAGATGAATGCTGTTGATCTGCATCAGGCCGATGTCTCGGGTGCCATTACGGTTGGCATGATTCATCGCTTGCGCGCGGTTACCCGACTCTACGACGGCGATCGCTTGCAACAACTCCGGCTCGATATTGTAGTGACTGGCGGCCTCCTCCCAGCAGTAGGCCAACGCTTGATGACTGACCATCAGCGCACCCAGCACCCAGCCCTTGCTCCAGAACCTAGCCACGTTTCAACAAACCCTGGCTGACGTGCCCGCAGGCCGCACACACCTGTTGCGCCCGCCCCGACATTGCGCGCACCGGACAGGTAAAGCGATACCCCCGGCCGTAGATCGTCTTGATAAACCCCTTGTCGGCACCGAGGTACTTGCGCAGCGAGTAAATGCAGCGCGTCAACGACTCCTCGGCAACCTCTCCCTGCGGCCAGCCCAGTTCCAGCAAGCGATCCTTGGTCATCAAGGCACCGTCAGACACCAACAACAGCCGCAACACCTGGCACTCCTTGGGCGGTAACTGGACATCCGAACCCTCACCGGTCAGGCGGCCGTGGTGATGCAGGGTCCAACGTGCGAACACCAGGGAAGTCGCCGTCTCTCCATCATCCATGACGGCCATGCTTACCTCGGCATCCGACTGCTGACATTGAAGCCCTCATTTCAATCACTGACCCATGCACCCATGTCACGACTATAAAAACCTGGCTCACGACTCACGCTAGGAAAAAACCCATACATCCAGCGGCTTTTGAAAACGTGCTGTAAGACGTTTCGCTATCCCTCTTCCACAGGCAGCCACGCTTGATACACCTCATGCAACTCAACCCCCAGCCGATCCTCCAACTGCACCAGCTCGCCCAAGGCCAGCAGTTGCCCGTTCACCCGGACTTCCACGCTGTGGATGATCTCCGGGGCCAACGGCAGCACCTTTCCGGGTGCAAAGGCCGCCAGCCGTCTGCGGCTGATCAGTTGTTCCTGTAGAAGAATTTCCAGATGCATGGGTTAACACCTTGTTTACGGTGAGACATCGCGCTGCGGTCGCACAAACGCGCGCTGGACACGCTCGTATTGCGCCGCAGTCAGGGGCGGTGGCCCTCCCGCCTCTTCCTGCCCCTTCAATTCACTCCCCACCGCCCTGGCCTGGATCACAAACAGGCGTACTTGGGCTGCACGACCTGCCGTGCGCCCTTCTGATTCCCGTTGAAACGCACCCAGCCATAAGCGCCTGCCCTGAGGCACTCGGACCACGCTGTTGATGCCGATCCGCCCCACCGCCGCATTTTTTTCACGCTGCCCCGGCTCACTCATCTGGCGCCCTTCGTCCACCTCAAGGCGCATCTCAATCTGGTTGCCCTCGCCAAAACGCGGCAGCACGCTGACCTGGGTGCCATAACGCATCGGTTTCCAGTCAGCGCGATCATCTCCGCGGGGCGGCATATAAAACGTGTGATTGTCCTGAAACACCGCTGGCACATTCTCCTGGGTGAGGATCACCGGCAACGTCACCACCTTCGCCCGTCGACGGCGCTCCAATGCACCCACCTTCGCCATAAGCTGGCTATCGTCCAAGGGAGCCAAGACGCGCGTGGTCGACGCCTTCGGTTGTTCGTCCGAATCCAGGCCCAGCTTCTTCAATTCATCGCGCTCAACATCCACCAGCCACAGCGAGACCTCGATCGCTCGCTTGGGCACGTCGAGTTCCGCCACCAGTTTCTGGATGAAACTCACCTGGGCCGGCTTGCCCTTGATCAACAGGCTGTTGCTGTCCGGGTAAGCGATCACGCCCAGGCTCTTGTCAGAGAGCAAGCCCTTTTGCTCGCTGGCCAACAAGGTCTCGATCATCGACGCCATCCCCGGCACGGTAACCGGGTTGTCGCGCGTGCCGTACTGGCGATCCACCACATCGGTGTTGAGCACCTGAACGACGGCAAAGGACTGAGCGCCCACCCGCAACTCCGCCCGTTGCCGGTCCATCAACTGAGCCAGACGCAGCACCTGGTCGATGTAATTCGGTGGGCCGGAGACAGAGAACGTGCGCGCTCCGCTTTCACGCAACGGATAGCGCGACTCATCGAGGCCGGAGCGCCGCATGAGGTTACGCAGCCTGTCGACGGAGATATGCCGCAAGGTCACCGCAGAGCTCTTGGCTTCACCCGCGTCATAGACATACAACGCTTGCCCGTCGCTGTACCAGATCAACCCTTGCTCAAGTGCAAGCGCCTCCAGGGCCTGTTGTGGCGCATCAAAATCCAGTGCTGCGCTGAGGCGTTTGCGTGCAACTTCGCGACTGACAACGATAGGCAGCCCAAGTGGCACCGACAGCGCAGTGAACACGGTCTGCAGGCTTTCGTCCTGCGCT
Source organism: Pseudomonas sp. P7759 (assembly GCF_013386445.1). Lineage (NCBI taxonomy): Bacteria > Pseudomonadati > Pseudomonadota > Gammaproteobacteria > Pseudomonadales > Pseudomonadaceae > Pseudomonas > Pseudomonas sp. P7759. Next base: position 488,350 of record NZ_JACART010000003.1, on the reverse strand, counting down.
TGGTAAAGCTCACCCCAGGCCAGCGCACTGATCAGTAGCAGCACGACAAACAACAGTCGGCGGTGTAGCCAGAGGCGAGGCATCGTTACTGGGACTTCGGCGTACACCGTGGGTTTTCCTGGGCGGGCTGGCAGTGGGAGAGTCGCCATACTGAGAGCCCGCCCGCTTTCAATCTTGATGGAAAGTTGATGACGCTCCAGGCCCAACCAGCCGTGGCATGTGCCTTGCTATGAACTCTGTATCAGAGCACGCGCCAACGGCGGAGCGAGCTTACGGACAAAGGCGTCGTTACCCGCGTTGGCTTACATCGCCATCTGAGGGAACGACGCTTTTTTTTGAAAGAAAAGGTAGGTGTTGATGAACGATTCGGTTGGCAACAGCCCGATGAACGACCCGCTGGCCTGGGTCAACGGCAGTGATGCCCCGGAAAAGAGCAGCCTCGACCTGGGCTTCATGGCCTTGAGCGACTGCGCCTCGATGGTGGTGGCGGCTACCCAGGGCTTCGCACAACCCTATGGCCTGACCTTGAACCTCAAGCGCCAATCGTCCTGGGCCAACCTGCGCGACAAACTGGTCAGCGGCGAACTCGACGCCGCCCACAGCCTGTACGGGCTGATCTACGCCGTGCACCTGGGTATCGGCGGCGTCGCACCCACTGACATGGCTGTGCTGATGGGGCTCAACCAGAACGGCCAGAGCATCAACCTCTCCCACGGCTTGCAACAACAGGGGGTGATCACTCCTGAGGCACTGGACCGCCACGTGCACCAAAGCCGAACAAAACTGACCTTCGCTCAGACGTTTCCCACAGGCACCCATGCCATGTGGCTGTATTACTGGCTGGCGAGCCAGGGCATTCACCCCTTGCAGGATGTGGACAGCGTGGTGGTCCCGCCGCCGCAAATGGTGGCGCACCTGCAAGCCGGGCGCATCGACGGGTTTTGCGTGGGTGAGCCCTGGTGCGCCAGTGCGGTCAAGCAAAACCAAGGATTTACCCTGGCAACCACCCAGGCGATCTGGCCGGATCATCCAGAAAAGGTCCTCGGCTGCACCCAGGCGTTCGTCGACCAGTATCCAAACACGGCACGCGTGCTGGTGAGGGCGATCCTGGAGGCCAGCCGGTTTATCGAAGAAAGTACGGAAAACCGCCGCTCCACCGCGCAATTGCTCAGTGGCCGCGACTACCTCGATGCCCCGCTCGACTGCATCGAGCCGCGCCTGCTGGGGACTTATGACGACGGCCTGGGCAATCAGTGGCAGGATCCCCACGCGCTGCGCTTCTTCGCCGGCGGCGAAGTAAACCTGCCGTACCTCTCCGATGGCATGTGGTTCATGACCCAGTTCCGGCGCTGGGGCCTGCTGCGCGAAGACCCCGACTACCTCGGCGTCGCGCGCCAGGTGCAACAACTGGCGCTGTATCGCCAGGCCGCCGATGGGCTGGGTATCGTCACGAACGACCAGAACATGCGCAGCAGCCAGCTGATCGACGGCAAAATCTGGGACGGTTCCGACCCCGCCGGCTATGCCCGTAGCTTCCGCCTGCATGCGCTGGCTGATCCGACCCACCGCCAAGCCTTGCGCTGACAGGAGGACCTCCATGCTGCGAATCCTGCTGATCAACGACACGCCGCGTAAAGTCGGCCGACTGAGGACGGCACTGATCGAAGCCGGCTTTGACGTCATCGATGAGTCCGGCCTGACCATTGACCTGCCTGCACGCGTCGAAACGGTGCGCCCGGACGTCATCCTGATCGATACCGAGTCACCGGGCCGCGATGTGATGGAGCAAGTCGTGCTGGTCAGCCGCGACCAACCCCGGCCCATCGTGATGTTCACCGACGAACACGACCCGAACGTGATGCGCCAGGCGATCAAGTCCGGCGTCAGCGCCTACATCGTCGAAGGCATCCAGGCCCAGCGCCTTCAGCCGATCCTTGATGTAGCCATGGCCCGCTTCGAAAGCGACCAGGCCTTGCGCGCGCAGCTTCAAGCCCGCGACCAGCAGTTGGCCGAGCGCAAGCGCATCGAGCTGGCCAAGGGCATGTTGATGAAAATGAAGGACTGCAACGAGGAAGAGGCCTACACCCTCATGCGCCGCCAGGCCATGAGCCGCCAACAGAAGCTGATCCAGGTGGCGGAGCAGATTATCGCCATGAGTGAGCTGCTTGGATGATTTGGCGCAGCTCTTGCTAAGCATTCATCACAGGTAGCCAACGGCGGTTGCCCCTCCCCGACAAAGACGTCGCACACCCGGTTTGCCCTCGCGAACCCGGTGGCGGCGTTTTTTCGTTTTGGCCTTCTTGCAAGACTCCCAACCGTTGAGGTGCGTGATGAAATCAAGCTTCTGGAAATCCGGGCACACCCCGACCCTGTTTGCCGCGTTCCTGTATTTCGACCTGAGCTTCATGGTCTGGTACCTGCTCGGCCCCTTGGCGATCCAGATTGCCGCCGACCTGCACCTGACCACTCAGCAGCGTGGCCTGATGGTCGCGACGCCGATCCTCGCCGGTGCGATTCTGCGCTTTTTGATGGGCATGCTGGCGGACAAGCTGTCGCCCAAGACGGCCGGGCTGATTGGCCAGGTGATTGTGATCTGCGCCTTGTTCGGAGCCTGGAAACTCGGAATCCATAGCTACGAACAAGCGCTGTTGCTGGGCGTGTTTCTCGGCATGGCCGGTGCCTCGTTTGCCGTCGCGCTGCCCCTGGCCTCCCAATGGTATCCGGCGGAACACCAGGGCAAAGCCATGGGCATCGCAGGTGCAGGCAACTCCGGCACAGTGTTCGCCGCGTTGCTGGCACCGGTTTTGGCGGCCGCGTTTGGCTGGAGCAACGTGTTCGGTTTCGCGCTGATCCCTCTGGTGCTGACCCTGATTGTCTTTGCCTGGCTGGCGCGCAATGCCCCGGAACGCCCGAAAGCCAAGTCCATGGCCGACTACTTCAAGGCGCTGGGTGACCGGGACAGCTGGTGGTTCATGTTTTTCTACAGCGTGACCTTTGGCGGCTTTATCGGCCTGGCGAGCGCCCTGCCCGGCTATTTCAATGACCAATACGGCCTGAGCCCGGTAACCGCTGGCTACTACACCGCCGCCTGCGTGTTCGGCGGCAGCCTGATGCGCCCACTGGGCGGCGCATTGGCGGACCGTTTCGGCGGGATTCGTACCCTGCTGGGCATGTACAGCGTGGCGGCGATCTGCATCGCGGCGGTGGGATTCAACCTGCCGAGTTCCTACGCGGCGCTGGCGCTTTTCGTCTGCACCATGCTGGGCCTTGGCGCAGGCAATGGCGCGGTGTTCCAGTTGGTCCCGCAGCGTTTTCGCCGTGAAATCGGCGTGATGACCGGACTGATCGGCATGGCCGGCGGTATCGGCGGCTTTGCCCTGGCAGCCGGCATGGGCGCGATCAAGCAAAGCACCGGCAGCTATCAGATGGCGCTGTGGTTGTTCGCCAGCCTGGGCGTGCTGGCCTGGTTCGGCCTCCATGGCGTGAAGCGTCGCTGGAGAACCACCTGGGGCTCGGCGGCCGTGACGGCTGCGCGGGTCTGATGAGCCTGCATCTGAGCATCGCCCAGGCCAGTGCCATTGGCCCACGGGCGGAAAACCAGGACGCGCTGCGGGTGGTCACGCCCGTGGCCGAACTGGCGGCCAGCAAGGGCTACCTGTGCGCCATCGCCGACGGCGTGAGCCAGTGCGCCGACGGCGGCCTGGCCGCGCGCTCGACCTTGCAGGCGCTGGCCCTGGATTACTACGCCACGCCGCAAACCTGGGGCGTGGCCCAGGCCCTGGAGCGTTTGCTGCTGGCACAGAATCGCTGGCTGCAAGCCAATGGCGGTGGTCAGCCGCTGCTGACCACCCTGAGCGCGCTGGTGTTTCGCGGCCAGCGGTTTACCCTGGCGCATGTCGGCGATTGCCGGGCGTATCGTTGGTTCGACGGCCAATTGCAGCGCATCACCGAGGATCACGTCTGGGAGCAACCGGGCATGCAGCATGTGCTCAAGCGCGCCCTTGGCCTGGATCAACACCTGGTGGTGGATTTTCTCGACGGTCAGTTGCGTGAATGCGAATGTTTCCTGCTGCTCAGTGATGGTGTGTGGGCCACCCTGGGCGATCAGAGTATCCAAGCGATTCTGCGCGAACAGACGGACATGCAACTGGCCGTCAACACCCTGGTGACTGCCGCGCATTTGGCCGGCAGCCAGGACAATGCCAGCGCGTTGCTCATCCGGATCGACACCCTCGGCGCCGCCACCCTCGGCGACGCGCTGGTGCAGTTGCAGCAATGGCCACTGCCGCCCTTGTTGAAAGCCGGGCAACACTTTGAAGGCTGGCAGGTGGAAAGCGTGTTGGCACAAAGCCGGCAGTCACTGCTTTACCGGGTGCGCGATGCCCAGCAGCAACCCTGGCTGCTGAAAACCCTGCCGCTGAGCCGCGACGATGAGCATGATGCCGGCCAGGCCTTGCTGTCGGAGGAATGGTTCCTGCGGCGGGTTGCGGGACGGGCGTTTCCTGAAGTGCATGCCGGCAACGGGCGCCAGCATTTGTACTATGTGATGCGTGAATATTCCGGCCAGACCTTGGCCGAACTGTTCCAACATCAAGGCCCCTTGCCCTTGGCACAATGGCAGTCGATTGCCGAACGTTTGCTGCGCGCCGTGGGCATGCTGCATCGACGGCAGATCCTGCATCGCGATATCAAGCCGGAAAACCTGCTGCTGGGAGACGACGGCGAATTGCGGGTGTTGGATTTCGGCCTGGCGTATTGCCCTGGCCTGTCGGAAGACAGCGCCCATGCGCTGCCGGGCACCCCAAGTTTTATTGCACCTGAAGCTTTCAACGGCGAGCGTCCTACGGCCCAACAGGATTTATACAGCGCCGGCGTAACCCTGTATTACCTGCTGACGGGGCACTACCCCTACGGCGAAATCGAGGCTTTCCAACGGCCCCGGTTCACTCAACCTGTCAGCGCCAGCCGCTACCGCCCGGACGTGCCGGATTGGCTGCCCCTCAGCCTGGAGCGGGCCGTGGCGGCCCAACCCGCCCATCGCTATGAGACCGCCGAAGAGTGGTTGCGCGTGCTGGAGCAGGCTGACCGCCAGGAACTGAGCATCCGCCCCAAGCCATTACTGGAGCGTGAACCCTTGAAGGTCTGGCGCACCCTGGCGCTGCTCTCGCTGCTGATCAATCTGGTGCTGTTGTACTCACTCTTTCACCGCTGACGTCATCCCTGGACGAGGAACACCTTATGAATGCAAAAGTCTGGCTGGTAGGCGCGGGTCCGGGTGACCCGGAGCTGCTGACCCTCAAAGCGGTACGCGCCCTGCATGAGGCCGATGTGGTGCTGATCGATGACTTGGTCAACCCGGCCGTGCTGGAACATTGCGTTGCAGCGCGGCTGATTACCGTGGGTAAACGCGGCGGCTGCCGGTCGACTCCGCAGGATTTTATCCACCGCCTGATGCTGCGCTATACGCGCCAAGGCAAGTGTGTGGTGCGTCTCAAAGGCGGCGACCCGTGCATTTTCGGGCGCGGCGGTGAAGAGGCGATGTGGCTGCGTGAACGGGGTGTCGAGGTTGAATTGGTCAACGGTATTACCGCAGGCCTGGCAGGCGCGACGAATTGCGCGGTGCCACTGACCTTGCGCGGGGTGAGTCGCGGCGTGACGCTGGTCACGGCGCATACCCAGGACGGCAGCAGCCTGAATTGGCGTGCGCTGGCAGAAGGCGGGACCACCCTGGTGGTGTACATGGGCGTGGCGAAACTGGAGGAAATCCGCCAGCAACTGCTGGACGGCGGGATGGCGGCGGATATGCCGGTGGCGATGATCGAGAATGCATCGCTGCCCCTGCAAAGGGAATGTCGCAGCGAGCTATGGCGTCTGTACGAAGATGCGCAGGCATTTGCCTTGAAGAGCCCGGCTATCCTGGTGATCGGCCATGTTGCAGCCCCAGGCCAGGTCGCTAGACTCGCCCAAGCCGCCAGCGCCTGAGGCAAATTCCAGGCGAAAAAAAGCCCGGCCTAAGCCGGGCTTTTTTCTACCACTCAGTAATTACTGAGCTTGAGCTTCAACCGACGCTTCTACGCGACGGTTAACAGCACGACCAGCTTCAGTTGCGTTGTCAGCAACTGGGCGGGATTCGCCGTAACCTACTGCGGTGATACGGCTAGGAGCAACGCCGTCTTTAACCAGGACTTGCTTAACAGCGTCAGCACGACGCTGGGACAGCTTCTGGTTGTAAGCGTCTGGACCTACGGAGTCAGTGTGACCAGCAACTTCTACGTTGGTAGCTGGGTACTGAGCCATGAAGTCGGCCAGGTTTTTCACGTCGCCGTAGCTGTTAGGCTTAACAACCGACTTGTCGAAGTCGAACTTAACGTCCAGCTCAACACGTACAACCTGAGCAACTGGAGCTTCTGGCTCTGGAGTTGGCTCTGGAGCTGGTGCTGGGGTAGGAGCTGGAGCAGCTGCGCCAGCGTTACCGCCGAAGTTCACGCCCAGGCCGACCAGTGCGGAGTAGTCCCACTTGCCGTTGTCCAGACCGTAGTCAGCTTCAACACCGGCACGAGCGTACAGGTTGTTGGTGAAGTAGTACTTCACGCCAGTACCAACGGTAGCGAAGGTAGTCTGGTCGCGACCGCTGTGGCCGTCAGCTTGAACGTTGGTACGGCTCTGGTGGCCGAAACCGCCTTCAACGTACGGACGCAGGCTGTCTACGCCAGCTTGACCGAAGTGATACTGGGCAACCAGGCTGCCGGTATCGCCTTTGATCTTCTGGTTACCAGTACCGTCGTTCGAACGGGTGTGGTTGGTTTTGTCGTAGGACAGGTTCAAGGACAGGTCGTCGGTCAGGAAGTAACCGATGCGAGCGCCAGGATTGAAGCCGTCTTCGATGTGCTTGACGCTATCGTTGTACTGCTTCTTGTAGAACAGCTCGCCTTCAACTGCGCCTTGGCCTTGTGCCAGAACGCCGAAAGAAGTAGCGGCAATAAGAGAACCAATGGCCAAGCCCAAGGTGTTTTTCAGTTTCATCCGTTAAATCCCCATCTGGTGATTGTAAAGCAGTCCCACAAACCGGGGGACAACTCGGCGACAAGTCTAACAGAACTTGCCTACACGTAAGAGATATTTGCCACGCACTAAGTTTCAGTCTCGCCCGCAAATTTCTCACGTAATTTATCAAGAGCACGTTTGTAACGCATTTTTGTAGCACTCAAACCCATGTGCATGATGTCAGCGATTTCCTGGAATTCCAGCTCTGCGACAAATCGTAGCACCAGAATTTCCCGGTCAATCGGGTTCACATACACCAACCAGCGATCAAGTCCGCCCTTCTCCTCGGGTGTCGGCGTCTTCTCTTCAGACGCTTCCTCAAGGGGGTCCAGACTCAAGGCGTCCATCAAGCGACGCTTTCGCCGTTCCTTGCGATACTGCGTGATGCACTCGTTGTACGTGATGCTATATAGCCATGTCTTGAACTTCGATTTTCCCTCGAAGTTCTTCAGGCCATACAGCACCTTGAGCATCACTTCCTGACAGACATCATCCGCATCTCTATCGTTCCCTAAATACCTTGAACAAACGTTGAACAGAGTGCGTTGATATCTGCGCATCAATTCTTCGTACGCGCGAGTTACGTGAAACAGCTCCGTGTGCGAGCGCGCGACCAACTCCTCATCAGAGAGCTCACGGGGGTCATAGCGCGTGGACAGCGTTTGGGCTTTATTCAAAACAAGTCGTGCCGACAGTCAGGTCAATGTCCGCTACAGCCCGGTCAGCCGGGTTTGCGGCGGCGTACATTAGCAGGGTTTGCCGGATTAGCGGCTACTGACCTGCTGCTCCAGAAGAATCCGATTGGACAACGACACCAGGTCGCCGTCATCGGTCAGCACCGTCGTCTTGACTGTGCCGATCTCCTCGATTTGCCCTTCGACCTCGCCCACACGCACCTGTTGCCCAACCTGATACAACTCACGCACATAGATTCCCGCAAGAATCTGACCGGCAATTTCCCGGCTTCCCAAGCCCATGGCCAGCGCAACGGCCAGACCAACGGTAATCAAAACGATCACAATCACATGGTTGAGCAGGTCAGTCTTGACCTCCAACTGGCTGATCGCGACCGAAATACTGATGATAATGACCAAGCCCTGGGCGATCCGCCCCAGGCCCGCCGCATAGTCCAGCCCCACGCCTTCGGCGGCACCGCGCACCAGCCCATTGGCCAGTTGCGCCAGCAAAACGCCTACCAAAAGCACCAGCGCGCCGCCGAAAACCTTCGGCAAATACAGCGCCAGCATGTCGAGCGTAGCTGAAACTCGCTCAAGTCCAAGGGATTGAGCCGCAGAAACCAGAAAAATCAGCAAAACAAACCAATAGACGATCTTGCCGATCAAGGTGGAGATCGGCACTTGCAGCCCGGCGCGCCCCAGCAGCTTGGTCAGGCCGGTGCCAGCCATCAGGCGATCGAGGCCCAGTTTTGCGAGCAATTTGGACAACAGGGTGTCGAGCAGCTTGGCCACGACAAAGCCCAGCAGTACCAGTACCAAGGCACCAAACAGGTTGGGAATGAAATTCGCCACCTTGGTCCACAATGCGGTCATCGCGGTGACCAGGCTCTGGGTCCAGAGATCAAGTTCCATATTCAATCAGCCTTATCAGCAGTGCGAGCAAGAGGTTTACGACGGGAAACCGGCGATACGTGGGCCGAACCGTTGTTCAGGGCCATCATCAACGCTGGCAGCCAGCGGCCGAGCAGACCGAACAGGTCACCCGCACCCACCTGGCGGTTGGCGGTTTTCAACACGCGGCCCAGACAGGCATCGTCGTCGCGGTTGGACGGCGAGGCATTGAGCATGTCACGCAAAGACTGTTCGAACGGATCGTGCATAAAGACCTCTCGCAAGTGATTTAAAAGACGAGGGTAAAATTCTTGGGGTCACATAGGACCCTTCCTACGTTCAGGTCATATTCAGCTCAAACCCAGCGCAATCGTCGAAAAAGCCACCATTGTCCGAGTGCCACCGAGACCATCAACAGGCACGCCACCATGAATCCATAGGGGCTGGCGGAGAACGGAATCCCGCCCACATTGATGCCCAGCAGCCCGGTGAGAAAACTCATCGGCAGGAAGATCCCGGTGATGATCCCGAAGCGGTACATGGTGCGGTTCATGCGCACGCTCAAACGCCGGTCTTCGGCCTCCAGCACAAGCCCCACGCGCTCCCGGGTCAATTCAAGTTCTTCCAGGTAGCGGGTCAGGCTGTTGTTCAATTCGTTCCAGTAATCGGCATCGTCATCGCAGAACCACGGCAATTTGATCCGTGTGAGCTGGGCAAAAATATCCCGCTGCGGAGCGAGGAATCGCTTCAGCCCGGCCGCTCGTCGGCGGATCTGCAAAATGCTGCCGTGTTCCGGGGTATACCGTTCGTCGGTATCGAGTTTTTCTTCCTCGGCATCGACGATTTCAGACAGGTCGGAGACCAGATCCTGCACTTTATGGGTCAGGTACTGCGCCATATAAAGGATGAGTTCCGACGCGGTCTTGGGCCCTTTGCCGTCCGCCAACTGCACCAACAGTTCGTCAGTGGCGCGCAACGGGCGCAGGCGCAGGGAAATCACACGGCTGGCAGCCGCGAAGATGCGCACCGAGACCATGTCTTCCGGCTCCGCACCGGGGTTCAGGTTGACCCCGCGCAGGAACAGCAGCAATTCCGAGTCCGGCAGCGGCAACAGGCGCGGACGGGTGTTCTCCTCCAGCAACAGGTCACAGGCAAACTCGCTCAAACCGCTGGATTTGCGCAGCCAGGTCTGGGTTTGCGGGTGGCTGCGATCCCAATGCAGCCACAGGCTCTCCTGGGGCTGCAGTTGCAAGTCGTCGAGCTCAGTCCGGGCAATCGAACGCGCACCGCCTTTACCGTCCAGCACCAGGGCATGCACCAGGCCCCATTGCGCGTTTTCTTCCTCGAACATCCTTACTCCTGTTTTATTCGGGCATTTTCAGCGGGCTAGGGGAAACGATCACGCCATTGTTATCGGCGTAGATGTATTCACCCGGACGAAAGGTCACACCCGCGAAAGTAACGACCACGTTCAGGTCGCCAATACCGCGCTTGTCAGTCTTCATCGGATGACTGGCCAAGGCCTGTACACCCAGATCGGTCTGGGCAATGACGTCGACGTCACGGATGCAACCGTAGATCACCAGCCCTTCCCAACCGTTTTTTGCCGCTTTCTCGGCGATCATGTCGCCCAGCAGCGCGCGACGCAGGGAGCCGCCACCGTCGACCACCAGCACCTTGCCGGCGCCCGGCTGATCGGCTTGTTCCTTGACCAGGGAGTTATCTTCGAAGCATTTAAGGGTGACGATCTCGCCGCCGAAGGAGTCTCGGCCGCCGAAGTTGCTGAACATTGGTTCGAGCACCTGCACCAGGTCCGGATAGGCGTCGCAAAGATCGGGAGTCACGTAATGGTTCATTGAAAAATTCCTTTGCGTCAAAGAGGTGTCTTTCGAAAGAAGCGCCAGCCAGGGCAGGTGCGAAACATCCCATTCGTCTCGCCGCAACGCAATAGCCACTGCGCGACTGAATATGACCAGAAGCGTTTAACGCGTCATATCTTAGCCGCAACCACACATGAGCGAAACGCCCTTGGCAGAGCGTTGCCTCAAACCGTAGCCAACACCTCGGCCTGCGCGCCTGGCAAGGGTGTGAGCGGATCTTTCAGCCACTGCATCACCAACGGCCACACTTCGGCCTGGGCGGCTTTGCTCACCAGCATCTCCACATGCCCGAAATCCCCGGTAAAGCCTTGCTGAGGGCCCAGGCACAGGTACTGACGATGCTCGGAGCCGACTTGCTCGAACAGCTTGCGACACGCCCAGTCGGGGTCCTGATGATCCCCGGCCGCACTGACGGCCAACAGCGGCACATCGACTTCAGCCAGGCCTTTCCACCAATCGTTCTTGCCCTCGCCGAAGCGGCCAAACAGGCCATTCCAGCGCATGGCTTCGATCATCACGCCCGCCGGTTCGTCCTCGGGGCCACGCTTCAGGCGCGAGCCGGACACTTCGCCAAAACGCTTCAACAGCAGGCGCCCGGTCCATTCCACGGGTGGCAGTTTCAACGGCCAGTGGGTGCGACTGACCTGACAACCAAACAGCGCCACCGACGCCACGGCCGGTGCACCCAGGTGCTGCCCACCCAGGGCCGCCGCCAAGCTGGTGCCGCCCAGGGAATGGCCGATCCAGTGGGGAATCTGTCCGCTTTGCTCACGCACGAACGCGCCGATGGCCGGCAAGTCATAACGTGCATAGTCCGCGACGCGGTTGCGGGCGTAGTCATGATTGCGCTTGGACAGGCCGTGGCCGCGCATTTCCGGGATCCAGACATCAAACCCCTCGCGCGCCAGATAAGCACCCAACCCGATACCTTTTGGCGAATACCAGAAGCGTCGGTTGGAAAAACTGCCGTGTAACAAAATAACCGGGATGCCCCGGTTTTCCGGGACATCGGCCAGGCCCAAACGGGTAACCGCCAGCTCGACGGTGCCGTCGGGGCTGTTACCGGGTTTGAGGCGATACACGTCTTCACTCAGGTCGCCACGACGTTCAGCGCTGATCAGGGCGACAGGAAACAGGTTGCTGCTGCTTTGCATAATGCTCTTGCACAAAAAAAGGGCGACGTCCGCAAGGATTCCGCCCTGTACAGATAAGAATGCCGGTCACCCACCACGGGTGACCGGCACTTTTGACGTAACGATCTTAGGCGGACGCTTGGCCTTCCGCCAGGAAGAACCAGGTTTCCAGCACGGAATCGGGGTTCAGCGAGACGCTTTCGATGCCCTGTTCCATCAGCCATTTGGCCAGGTCCGGGTGATCGGAAGGGCCTTGGCCGCAGATACCGATGTACTTGCCGGCCTTGTTGCAGGCCTGGATGGCGTTGGCCAGCAGCTTCTTGACCGCAGGATTTCGCTCGTCGAACAAGTGCGCGATGATCCCGGAGTCACGGTCCAGGCCCAGGGTCAGCTGGGTCAGGTCGTTGGAGCCGATGGAGAAACCGTCGAAGAACTCCAGGAATTCTTCAGCCAGGATGGCGTTGGACGGCAATTCGCACATCATGATCACGCGCAGGCCGTTCTCACCACGGGACAGGCCGTTCTCAGCCAGCAAGTCCACCACCTGGCTCGCTTCGCCCAGGGTGCGCACGAACGGCACCATGATCTCGACGTTGGTCAGGCCCATCTCGTTACGCACGCGCTTGAGGGCGCGGCATTCGAGTTCGAAGCAGTCACGGAACGCTTCACTGATGTAGCGCGAGGCGCCACGGAAGCCCAGCATCGGGTTTTCTTCTTCCGGCTCGTAGAGCTTGCCGCCGATCAGGTTGGCGTATTCGTTGGACTTGAAGTCCGACAGGCGCACGATGACCTTTTTCGGGTAGAACGCCGCCGCCAGGGTACTGATGCCTTCCACCAGCTTCTCGACGTAGAAGCCCACCGGGTCGTTGTAGCCGGCGATGCGCTTGTCGACGCTTTCCTTGATGTCCAGCGGCAGGCCGTCGTAGTTCAGCAGGGCCTTGGGGTGCACGCCGATCATGCGATTGATGATGAACTCCAGGCGGGCCAGGCCCACACCGGCGTTCGGCAATTGCGCGAAGTCAAAGGCGCGGTCCGGGTTACCGACGTTCATCATGATCTTGAACGGCAGGTCCGGCATGGCGTCGATGGAGTTCTGCTTGATATCGAAGCCCAGCTCGCCTTCAAAGATGAAGCCGGTGTCGCCTTCGGCGCAGGAAACAGTCACGCCTTGGCCGTCTTTCAACAGTTGGGTCGCGTTGCCGCAGCCCACGACCGCAGGAATCCCCAGTTCACGGGCGATGATCGCCGCGTGGCAGGTACGCCCGCCACGGTTGGTGACGATGGCGCTGGCGCGCTTCATCACCGGTTCCCAGTCCGGGTCGGTCATGTCGGAGACCAGTACGTCACCTGGCTGGACTTTGTCCATCTCGGACACGTCCTTGATGATCCTCACCTTGCCGGCGCCGATGCGCTGGCCGATGGCACGGCCTTCCACCAGTACGGTGCCGGTTTCTTTGAGCAGGTAGCGCTCCATGACATTGGCCGAGGTGCGGCTTTTCACGGTTTCCGGACGGGCCTGCACGATGTACAGCTTGCCGTCGTCACCGTCTTTGGCCCACTCGATGTCCATCGGGCACTTGTAGTGCTTTTCGATGATCATCGCTTGCTTGGCCAATTCGCTGACCTCAGCGTCGGTCAGGCAGAAACGCGCGCGTTCGGCCTTGTCGACTTCAACGGTTTTCACCGAGCGACCGGCCTTGGCCTCGTCGCCATAGATCATCTTGATGGCCTTGCTGCCCAGGTTGCGGCGCAGAATGGCCGGGCGGCCGGCTTCAAGGGTGTGCTTGTGTACGTAGAATTCGTCAGGGTTGACCGCACCCTGTACGACGGTTTCGCCCAGGCCGTAGGCGCCGGTGATGAACACCACGTCACGGAAGCCCGATTCGGTATCGAGGGTGAACATCACGCCGGCAGTGCCGGTTTCCGAACGCACCATGCGCTGCACACCGGCAGAAAGGGCCACCAGCTTGTGGTCGAAACCTTGGTGCACACGGTAGGAGATGGCGCGGTCGTTGAACAGCGAGGCGAACACTTCCTTGGCCGCGCGGATCACGTTTTCCACGCCGCGGATGTTCAGGAAGGTTTCTTGCTGGCCGGCGAAAGAGGCATCCGGCAAGTCTTCGGCGGTGGCCGAAGAGCGCACGGCAACGGCGACGTCCGGGTTACCGGCCGACAGCGCGGCGAAGGCGGTGCGGATTTCTTCGTTGAGCTTCTCGGGGAACTCGGCTTCCATGATCCACTGGCGGATCTGGGCGCCGGTCTTGGCCAGGGCATTGACGTCGTCGACGTCCAGGGCGTCCAGCTCGGCGTGGATCTGAGCGTTGAGGCCGCTCAGTTCGAGGAAATCGCGGTAAGCCTGGGCCGTGGTGGCGAAACCACCGGGCACCGAGACACCAGCGCCTGCAAGATTACTGATCATCTCGCCGAGGGATGCGTTCTTGCCCCCCACGTGCTCTACATCATGGACGCCGAGCTTATCGAGGGAAACTACGTACTCTACCAAGGTGATCTCTCCACTAACTGTGTTGGAAAAGCTCAGGACGCCGGCTGCTCAGTAGGAGCGAGTGCCAGCGCTTGTGGCCTGGACCTGGAAAATAAGTGAGAATGCGGCCCACTGCGGGACGGCAAAATCGCGCCTATCATATCCAAGATTCGCCATCAGCTTAAGGCCCAGGGCTCAAATGAAACGATCTGCTTTCTTTATCTCCGACGGCACCGGCATCACAGCCGAAACATTGGGTCAAAGCCTGCTCGCGCAGTTCGAAAACATTACCTTCGCCAAATTCACGCGGCCGTATATCGACAGCGTGGATAAAGCGCGGGCCATGGTACAACAAATCAATCTGGCGGCCGAAAAAGACGGTTTTCGTCCGATCATTTTCGACACCATCGTCAATCAAGACATTCGTGAGATTCTCGCAACGTCGAATGGTTTCATGATCGACATTTTCTCGACGTTCCTCGCGCCGCTGGAACAAGAGCTGAGTGAACATTCGTCGTACTCGGTAGGAAAGTCCCATTCCATTGGCCACAACTCCAACTATATGGAGCGTATCGAGGCGGTGAACTTCGCCCTCGACAACGATGACGGCGCCCGCACCCACTACTACGACAAGGCCGACCTGATCCTGGTGGGCGTATCCCGCTGCGGCAAAACGCCCACCTGCCTGTACATGGCCATGCAATTCGGCATCCGCGCGGCCAACTATCCGCTGACCGAGGACGACATGGAGCACCTGACGCTGCCGGCCGCCCTGCGCGCGCATTCGCACAAGCTGTTCGGGCTGACCATTGATCCGGATCGGCTGACGGCGATCCGCAATGAACGCAAGCCCAACAGCCGCTATTCCAGCTATGCGCAGTGCGAGTTCGAAGTGCGAGAAGTAGAAAATCTGTTCCGTCGCGAGAATATTGCGCACATCAATTCCACGCATTTTTCGGTGGAAGAGATTTCGGCGAAGATTCTGGTGGAGAAAGGCGTGGAGCGGCGCTTCAAATAATATTTTCTGCCTGGCACTTTTGTGGTGAACGAGCTTGCCTCGCGCGGGCAAGCCCGCTCACCACAAAGATCAAGGCCTACAGCTGGAAGCGCCCCCCACCCTGCCCCAGCGCCGTCGCCAACGCATCAAACCCCGCCCGCAGCAACTGATCATCCCCCGACGTGTTGCAGATACTCGCCCGAATAAACTGCGGCACCGCCGTTTGCCCCACGGCGAACGCTTCGGCGGTGGCGATCAGGTAATTATTCTGCTTGAGCTCCGCCTCGATTTCCGACGCCCGCCACGGCTCCGGCACTTCGATCCAGAAATGCGGGCTATTGAGATGGGTGCGATATTCCAGACCGGCCAGCAGGTCGCGGACCAAGGCCTTACGCCGGCTGATCTCGTTGATCTGTTGGCGCAACAGGTACTCCGCCGTGCCGTTTTCGATCCACTGGGTGGCAAGCTCTAGAGTGACAGGCGTGGCCATCCAACACGTTGAACGCAGGGCGGCCGAAATACGGCTGACCAACGCCGGTGGCGCATGCACATAACCCACACGCAGCCCGGCCGACACGGCTTTGCTCAGGCTACTGATCAAAATCGTACGCTCGGGGGCGAAATGGCTGAGCGGCGGCGGCCGGTCTTCCACCAGTACACCGTGGGCTTCGTCCTCAAGAATCAGCAGGTTGTGCTCACGACAGACTTTGACCAAGGCTTCGCGGCGCGCCACCGAAAGCACCGCCGTGGTCGGGTTCTGGATCGTCGGCGTGCAGTACAGCGCTGAAACCCGGTGATTTCGACAGACTTCATCCAGCGCGCTCGGCAGCACGCCTTCTTCGTCCATCTCCAGGCCGATCAACCGGATACCCAGCATCCGCGCAGCGGTAATCAGGCCCGGATACGTCAGTTGCTCGGTGACCACGGTATCGCCGGCCCGTAACAGCGCCATCATCGAACACAGCAAGCCATGCTGGCCGCCATTGACGCAGATGACCTGCTCGGGGATCGGGTGAAAGTCACGCTGCACCAGCCATTGCGCGCCCGCTTCACGGTAACGCGGCAGGCCGGCGTCCGGGGTGTAGGCGCTGATGTCCTGGAGGAATTTGGCGTTGGTCGACAGGGTCTGGAAGCTCTGGGCCAGGAACACGGTTTCCTGACCGGGGATGTGCATATTGCGGCTCATGTCGAAGTACTGGCGCGGTTCTTCGCTGAAGTTGCGAAAACCTTCATCGCGCTGGCGCTCCATCCCACGCTTGCGCACGAAGGTGCCGTCACCGACTCGCGCCACCACCAGCCCCAGGCGTTCCAGTTCGCCGTAGGCCCGGCTGATGGTGCCGATCGTTACGCCCAGGTTGTCGGAAAGCACCCGATGGGGCGGCAGTTTTCGTCCTGGTTCAATCAGGCCTTCGAGGATGCCCCGCTCCATGACATCGGACAGGCGCTTGTACTTCACGCCCTGACCGTTGGACAACCCCTCACGCATAATTGACACCATGTCAATATTTGTTTTGACAGCCATCTTTCGCCCTAATAGTGTGCTTTTACGGGTTCAATCGCCGAATTTTACAACTCATTACAAGCTCAATATAGAGTTCAATTCCGGCTCAGGGAAGCAATAAACGATGCCAATGTCCGCCGTTCTCGAAAACACCGCCAAAACCAAAACCCAAAAACAGTGGTTGGCCGGGCTGATCACCAGCGTGATGTTCCTGATCGTGTGCCTGAGTTGGGGCACCACCTGGCTGGGGATCAAGATTGCGGTGGAGAGCGTGCCGCCACTGACGTCCGCCGGCCTGCGTTTCCTGATCGCCTTCCCGCTGTTCCTGTGTTTTGCCATGGTACGTCGCGAGCCGATCCTGTTTCCCCGTGAGAGCCGCTGGTTCTTCGTGTTCGTGACCCTGTCCTACTTCAGCGTGCCCTACTACCTGCTCAACTACGGCGAAATGCATGTCTCGTCCGGCCTGACCGCGCTGCTGTTCAGTTGCATGCCGGTGTTCATTCTGATTTTCTCCGCGTTGTTCCTGCGCGAGCGCATCTACTTTTCCCAGGTGGTTGGCATCGGCATCGGTTTCGGCAGCCTCTACATGATCATCAAGAGCCAGGGCCTGCACCTGGACCACGCGGAGTTCTTCGGCGTGCTGGCGATCCTCACCGCCGCGATCATGCATGCCCTGTGCTACGTGATTACCAAGCAGAAAGGCAGCGCCATCAGCGTGATCACCTACAACACCCTGCCCATCGGCATTGCCGGGCTGATGCTGTTCGTCGCCGGTCTGTGGTTTGAAACGCCGACCTTCGAAACCATCACCCTGCGCTCCTGGGGCGCGCTGTTCTACCTGGGCCTGGTGGCTTCGGTGGGCGGGTTCATCGTGTACTTCATGCTGCTCAAGCGCTTGAGCCCGATCATCCTGTCGTTCGTGTTCATCATCTTCCCGGTGTTCGCGGTGATCATCGGCGCCTGGTACGAAGGCGTGTCGATTTCCCGCGACCTGATGCTGTACTCGGCCATCCTGCTGGCCGGTTTTGCGATTACCAAGTTGCCGGTTGAAAAACTCCTGGCCAAGAAAAATTGACCCTTGCCCTGCCCCATCAACTTCAGCCACGCGAGAGAAACATGGACGTCCTCCGCCCCAAAGCCCTGGAACAGATCTACGCCCACGCCAGCCGCAGCTACCCCGAGGAATGCTGTGGTTTTGTCTTCGCCGACGGCAGCGTGTACCTGGGCAGCAATATCCAGAATGAACTGCACCACAAGAACCCCGAGATGTACGCGCGCAGCGCGGCCAACGGCTACACCTTCTCGGTGGCCGATACGTTGCTGATGAACAAGGCGTTTCGCAGCGACAACCCGGTGGTAGTGATCTACCACTCGCACCCGGATGTAGGTGCCTATTTCAGCGATGAAGACCAGGACAAGGCGCTGTTCATGGGCGAGCCGATCTACCCCGTCAGCTATCTGGTGGTCGACGTTCGCCAGGGCCAGACCCTGGGCTCCAAGCTGTTTGCCTGGGATGGCAAGCATTTCGCCCTTCAACCTTTCAACGACCTGCACACGGAGTTGTCCATGAACGCTGTCTCTTTCCCCGACATTCTGGTTCGCGTGGCCAAGCTGCCGGAATCGACCCTCGAGGGCACCGGATCGACATTGCGCGAAGTCATTGAAAACCTCTGCAGCAGTCACCCACAGTTGCGTCCGCACCTGTTTCACGAGAAGAACAACCAGCTCAAGGAGCACTTCCTGTTTACCGCCGAGGAAGAGCTGGTTGGCGCGGATGACCCACTGCCCGAGAAAGCCAGAATCGAGGTGCTGCTGGCCACGTCCGGTGGCATGGACGTCGACGCGCTGAGCAACGAAGAAGTACAACGCTACGTGCGCCACATCACCCTGCCGGGCGTAGGTCGCGAAGGTCAGTTGAACCTCAAGAAAGCCAAGGTGCTGATCATCGGCACCGGCGGCCTGGGCTCGCCGATCAGCCTGTACCTGGCGGCTGCCGGCGTCGGCACCCTGGGGCTGGTGGACTTTGATGTGGTCGAAAGCAGCAACCTGCAACGCCAGATCGTCCACGGCAACAGCACCCTCTGCATGCCCAAAGTCGAATCCGCCAAGCAGCGCCTGCAAGACCTCAACCGCCATATCCAGATCAACGCCCACGACACCGCATTGAATGTCGATAACGCCCTGGAACTGGTAGGCGCCTACGACCTGGTGATCGACGGCACCGACAATTTCGACACCCGCTACCTGGTCAACGACGCTTGCGTGCAACTGGGCAAGCCCTTGGTGTACGGCGCCATCTACCGCTTCGACGGGCAGATCAGCGTGCTCAACTATAAAGGCGGGCCGTGCTACCGCTGCCTGTTTCCCAGCGCGCCGCCCGCAGAACTGGCGCCCAATTGCAGCGCCGGTGGCGTGATCGGGGTGCTGCCCGGTGTGGTCGGGATGATCCAGGCCACCGAGGCGATCAAGTTATTGATCGGCATTGGTGAACCCTTGTCCGGCCGCTTGATGCGCTTCGACGCGTTGGCGATGAAGTTCAGCGAAATCCGCTTCAAGCGCCGCGCCGACTGCCCGTGCTGCTCCGAAGCGCGGCACAGTGAAACCCTGGCCCCCGCAGTTTGCGCCGATGCCGTGCCCAACCAGCCCTCGCTGGCCGAAGAGCGCTACATCAAGCCGCGCGTACTCAAGCAAGTACTCGAACACCCCAGCAGCGCCGATGTGCTGCTGGATGTGCGCGACGCCAGCGAACTGGAAGTGTGCAAATTGCCGGGGGTGGTGCATATCCCCTTGGCCGAACTGGACGGCCACCTCGACCGCCTCAGCCGGGACAACACCCACTACCTGATCTGCTACGCCGGCACCCGCGCGGAGCAAGCCGCCAGTACCTTGCTGGCCGCCGGTTTTGCCAACACCAAAGTCCTGCAGGGCGGCATGAAACATTGGGTTCGTGACGTCGAACCCGACATGCCGTTGTATTGAGCCGGGGGCTGAATGATGTTGCATAACTCCATCCTCGACGTGATCGGCCAAACGCCGATCGTGCGCCTGGCGCAGTTTTCCGAAGACCTCGGTATCGAGGTCTACGCCAAGCTCGAATCCCTCAACCCCGGCGGCAGCCACAAGGCGCGTATCGCCCTGGGCATGATCCTCGACGCCGAGCGCCGAGGCGTGCTGATCCGTGATTCCGGGCAGACCATCATCGAACCCAGTGGCGGTAACACCGGCATCGGCCTGGTGATGGCGGGCAATGTGCTGGGCTACAAAGTGGTGCTGGTGATCCCCGACAACTACAGCCCCGAAAAACAGAAGCTGCTGCGTTTATATGGGGCCAAGGTGGTGCTGTCGGACAGCCGCCTGGGCAACAATTCCCACGGCGAAAAGTGCATGGAACTGCAGTTGGAAAACCCCAGCTACGTGATGCTCAACCAGCAGCGCAACGGCGCCAACCCGCAGACCCATCGCGACACCACCGCACCGGAAATCCTGCGAGCCTTCGGTGAGCTGCGCGCCGACTACTTTGTCAGCGGCATCGGCACCGGAGGGCATATCACCGGCATCGGTGAAACCCTCAAAGCCGCTTGGCCGCAGCTGCGCGTCATGGGCGTGGAACCGGAAGAATGCGACCTGCTGAAAAACCAGCACGCACCGCATCACATCCAGGGCCTGTCGATCGGCCTGATCCCGAGCATTCTCAACCTGGACGTGATCGACGGCATGCTCAAGGTCTCGCGCCAGGACTGCATCGACATGATGAAACGCATCATGCGCACCGACGCTATCAGCCTGGGCCTGTCGTCCGCCGCCAACATGGTGGCCATCGCCAAGCTCGCCCCCGAACTGCCGCCCGAAACGGTGGTGCTGACCATGGTCTACGACAATGCCGACAGCTACCTGCCCAGTTTCGAATAAACGGGTTTCCAGCCAACCAGAATGCAGGGGTGCCTCCATGGGCGGTTTTATCGACATGCAACAGTTGCACGATGAGTTGATCACTCACCTCATCAAAACCCTTACGCCCCTACAGATGAAGCAGCTGGAACCGCATCTGGCGCCCCTGATCCAGAATGCTGCCCAGGCAGTAGCCGAAGACCTGATCGCCTACGCCTACCGTGATCCGGCCTCACGCGGGCGCGGCGAGTTGATCCTGGAGTCCTACGCCTCGTTCAAGGCGGTGCTGTATTACCGCCTGGCACATCTGGTGTGGAATTTCCCCGACCAGACCAACGGGGTGTTTTCACGCATTGCCCTCAAGCTGAGCAACCAGGGCAAGGTACTTTCCGGCGCCGAGATTCACCCGGCGGCGCGCATCGGCCGACGCTTCGTGCTGGACCACGGCTACGGCACGGTGATCGGCGAAACCTGCGAAATTGGTAACGACTGTTACATCCTCTGCGGCGTGACCTTGGGCGCCCGTGGCATCGCCAACAACCCCGACGGCAAGCGCCACCCGCGCCTGGGCAACAATGTCGAGGTCGGCTCCGGTGCCCGCGTGCTGGGTTATGTGCTGATTGGCGACAACGTGTTTATCAGCCCGTCCTGCGTGATCACCCAGGACGTCCCCGCCGGCACCAAAGTGAAGGTGGTGAACCAGATCCAGCTGCAAAAAAACGATGAATCGGACCACAGCAACTAC
The DNA here is from genome assembly GCF_013386445.1 of Pseudomonas sp. P7759. NCBI lineage: Bacteria > Pseudomonadati > Pseudomonadota > Gammaproteobacteria > Pseudomonadales > Pseudomonadaceae > Pseudomonas > Pseudomonas sp. P7759. The sequence goes on along the minus strand of NZ_JACART010000003.1, from coordinate 467,112 downwards.
CTCGGTGCCTTCGCCCTGGATGAGCGTTTGCATGTGGTGGGCGAGATCAACGCCAGCCATAAGGTGACCGTGCTGGACGCCGATTTCCATCCCTTGCCGGGGCTGATGCTGGAGCCCACGGTCAAGGAGCGCCACCACCTGCAATTTCGCTTGCATCGCGTCGAGTCGGGCAGCCATTTGCCACGCTTGCCGCTGAACCTGAAAGTCTGCGGCCCGGAATTTGAAATCACCCTGCTCTCGCCCCCAGGCTTGAGTGCAATGGTGCGTTCCCTGCTGCAAGCCAGCCCACTGATCGTCGGAGGTTGAACATGTCCGTGCACACCATGGAAACCCTGGCGCTGTTCGACAGCGCGCCCTACCAGAACGCCTTCAGCGCCCGGGTGATTGCCGTCAGCGAACACGGCATCGCCCTGGAGCACACCTTGTTCTACCCCACGGGCGGCGGCCAGCCAGGTGACACGGGGCACCTCACACTCGCGGACGGTACGCGGGTCGACGTGACCGGCACGGTGCGCGACCCGGTGCTGCGCTCGATCATCTGGCACCAGGTGGAACACTGCCCCGCGCAGCTGACGGCTGGGGTACAGGTGGATGCCGGCCTCGATTGGGAGCGGCGCTACCAACACATGAAAATGCACACCTGCCTGCACCTGCTGTGTTCGATCATCGATGCGCCGGTCACCGGATGCAGCATCAGTGCGGACAAGGGCCGGCTGGATTTCGACCTGCCCGAAATGACCCTCGACAAAGACAGCATCACCCGCGACCTCAATGCGCTGATCGAACAGGCTCACCCGGTGAAAACCCTGTCGATGCCGGCTACGGAGTATGCAACGTTGCTGCAGATCACCCGCACACAGGCCGTGGCGCCACCCGTGATTCAAGGCTCGGTCAGGGTGATTGAAATCGCTGGCATTGATATCCAGCCGTGCGGGGGCACCCATGTGATCAACACCGAAGAAATCGGCCGGGTGTTCTGCGAGAAGATCGAGAAAAAGAGTAAGCACAACCGCCGGGTGATCCTGCGATTCGAGTGAAGGCGATCCAATGTGGGAGCCAGCTCCCACATTGACCGCGTCGTCTGCTAGATCACGAACAAGTCCACAAACCGGTTGACCGGCGTGGCTTCAAGCCGTGCCTGATCCTTGCACAGCGCTAAAATCTCGGCACTGCGCTGTCCCGTAAACCGTGTGGCCAGGTTGGCCTTGAACTTGTCTTCCAGCAACGGGATGCCCTCGACGCGACGCCGACGGTGGCCAATCGGGTACTCCACCGCCACCTGCTCGGTGCTGCTGCCATCCTTGAAGAACACCTGCACCGCATTGGCGATGGAGCGTTTGTCGGCCTCCAGGTATTCGCGGCTGTAGCGTGGGTCTTCGACGATGACCATTTTGTCGCGCAACTGATCGATGATCGGGTGGGCGGCGTGGAATTCATCTTCGTACTGCTCGGCCACCAGATTGCCGAATGCCAACGGCACGGCGGTCATGTATTGCAGGCAATGGTCGCGGTCGGCGGCGTTGGCCAATTGGCCGACTTTGGAAATGATGCGGATCGCTGATTCATGGGTAGTGATCACGATGCGCTCGATTTCCTGCAGGCGGTCTTTCACCCAGGGGTGCAAGGTCACCGCTGCTTCACAGGCCGTTTGGGCATGGAACTCGGCCGGGAAGCTGATCTTGAACAGCACGTTTTCCATCACATAGGTGCTGTAGGGCTGGGACAGGCTGAACGCGCGCTTGTCCTCCGGCTTGAGCGCCAGGTCCTTGTTGGTGTGGCTGAACAGCACATCGTAAAAACCCCACTGCGGCGCGCTCAATACCCCAGGAATGCCCATCTCGCCACGCAAGGCGATGTCCGCCAGGCGCACGCCCCGACTCGATGCATCCCCCGCCGCCCAGGACTTGCGCGAACCGGCATTCGGCGCATGCCGGTAGGTGCGCAGCGCCTGCCCATCGACAAACGCATGGGACAGTGCCGCCAGCAATTGCTCACGGTTGGCACCCATCAACTTGGCGGTGACCGCCGTGGAGGCGACTTTGACTAGCAGCACATGGTCGAGCCCTACCCGGTTGAAGGAGTTTTCCAGGGCAATCACACCCTGGATTTCGTGGGCCATGATCATCGCTTCCAGCACCGCGCGCACGGTCAGCGGCGCGTCGCCATTGGCCACGCGCTTCTGCGACAGGTGATCGGCCACGGCGAGAATGCCGCCAAGGTTGTCCGAGGGGTGGCCCCATTCGGCAGCAAGCCAGGTGTCGTTATAGTCCAGCCAACGCACGATGCAACCGATGTCCCACGCGGCCTTGACCGGGTCCAAACGAAACGACGTGCCCGGCACCCGCGCGCCAAACGGCACCACCGTACCCTCGACGATAGGCCCCAGGTGCTTGGTGCACTCGGGGAAACGCAGGGCCAGCAGGCCACAGCCCAAGGTGTCCATCAGGCAGTGGCGGGCGGTGTCCAGCGCATCCCGAGAGTCGATCCGGTAGTTGAGGACATAGTCAGCAATGTCCTGCAGGACCTGATCGTAGTCCGGGCGGTTGTTCTGGTCGACGTTGGCGCTCATGGCAGTACTCCAAAAAGGGGTTGGGGTCAGTCCTCGGGCTCACGGTTGTCGGGGGCAGATCTTGACTGTCTGCCTTTAAAAGGAATCACCTGGCACGCGCACGAAACCCTCCATCAGCACCCGTGCACTGCGGCTCATGATGGCTTTTTTCACCGCCCATTCGCCGTCGACCTGGCTGGCTTCAGCGCCGACGCGCAAGGTGCCGGACGGATGACCGAACCGCACCGCATTGCGCTCCACGCCACCCGCCGCCAGGTTGACCAAGGTCCCGGAAATCGCCGCCGCCGTGCCAATCGCCACCGCAGCGGTGCCCATCATCGCGTGGTGCAACTTGCCCATGGACAGTGCGCGCACCAGCAGGTCCACATCACCGGCCTTGATCGCCTTGCCACTCGACGCCACGTAGTCCGCAGGTCTGGCCACGAACGCCACCTTCGGCGTGTGCTGGCGCTGGGCGGCTTCGTCCAGGTGTTTGATCAGGCCCATGCGCAATGCGCCATAGGCCCGCACGGTTTCAAACATGGCCAGGGCCTTGGGGTCGCTGTTGATCGCGCCTTGCAGCTCGGTGCCGGTGTAGCCGAGGTCTTCGGCGTTGATGAAGATCGTCGGAATGCCGGCGTTGATCAGCGTGGCCTTGAAGGTGCCGACGCCGGGCACTTCCAGGTCGTCGACCAGGTTGCCGGTGGGGAACATCGAACCACCGCCGCCCTCTTCTTCCGCTGCCGGGTCCATGAATTCCAACTGCACTTCGGCGGCCGGGAAGGTCACGCCGTCCAGTTCAAAATCACCGGTTTCCTGCACCGCACCGTCGGTGATCGGCACATGAGCGATGATGGTTTTGCCGATATTGGCCTGCCACACCCGCACCACAGCCACGCCGTTGTGCGGAACGCGGGCCGGGTCGACCAGGCCAGCGCTGATGGCAAAGGAACCGACCGCCGCCGACAGGTTGCCGCAGTTGCCGCTCCAATCCACGAACGGCTTGTCGATGGAGACCTGGCCAAACAGGTAGTCCACGTCATGCTCGGCACGGGTACTTTTGGCCAGGATCACCGTCTTGCTGGTGCTGGAAGTGGCGCCGCCCATGCCGTCGATCTGTTTGTCGTAGGGATCGGGACTGCCGATCACCCGTAACAGCAAGGCGTCGCGCGCGGCACCCGGCACCTGCGCCGACTGGGGCAGGTCCTTGAGGCTGAAAAAAACGCCCTTGCTGGTGCCGCCACGCATGTAGGTGGCGGGGATCTTGATTTGCGCTACGTGTGCCATGGTGTCCTCTCAGGCCGTCGCCGCCGATTCCAGGAAGTCCTGGGCAAAACGTTGCAACACGCCGCCCGCCTCGTAGATCGACACTTCTTCGGCAGTGTCCAGGCGGCAGGTCACCGGCACTTCGACACGTTCGCCATTCTTGCGGTTGATCACCAGCGTCAATTGCGCACGCGGGGTGCGTGCACCGACCACGTCATAGGTTTCGCTGCCGTCGATCTTCAGGGTGTTGCGGTCGGTGCCCGGCAGGAACTCCAGCGGCAACACGCCCATGCCCACCAGGTTGGTGCGGTGGATGCGCTCGAACCCTTCGGCGGCAATCGCCTCCACCCCGGCCAGGCGCACGCCCTTGGCCGCCCAGTCGCGGGACGAGCCTTGGCCGTAGTCGGCCCCGGCAATAATGATCAGCGGCTGCTTGCGCTCCATGTAGGTCTCGATGGCTTCCCACATCCGCGTGACCTGGCCTTCCGGCTCGATCCGCGCCAGGGAACCTTGCTTGACCTTGCCGTTTTCAATCACCATTTCGTTGAACAGTTTCGGGTTGGCAAAGGTCGCGCGCTGCGCGGTCAAATGGTCGCCACGGTGAGTCGCGTAGGAGTTGAAGTCCACCTCCGGCAAGCCCATTTTCGCCAGGTATTCGCCGGCGGCGCTGTCGAGCATGATTGCGTTGGACGGCGACAGGTGGTCGGTGGTGATGTTGTCGGGCAGCACCGCCAGCGGGCGCATGCCCTTGAGCGGACGAGCACCGGCCAGCGCGCCTTCCCAGTAAGGCGGGCGGCGGATGTAAGTGCTTTGGGGGCGCCAGTCATACAGCGGCGCGACTTTCGGGCCGGTGTCTTCGTGGATGGCGAACATCGGGATATACACCGCGCGGAACTGCTCCGGCTTGACCGAGGCCTTGACCACCGCGTCGATCTCTTCGTCGCTCGGCCAGATGTCCTGCAGGCGGATTTCCTTGCCGTTGGCGTCCAGGCCAAGCACGTCTTTTTCGATGTCGAAACGGATGGTGCCGGCAATCGCGTAGGCCACTACCAGCGGCGGCGACGCCAGAAACGCTTGCTTGGCGTACGGGTGGATACGCCCGTCGAAGTTGCGGTTGCCCGACAGCACGGCGGTGGCGTACAGGTCGCGGTCAATGATTTCCTGCTGGATCACCGGGTCGAGCGCGCCGGACATGCCGTTGCAGGTGGTGCAGGCAAATGCAACCACGCCAAAGCCCAGTTGCTCCAGCTCGGTGGTCAGGCCAGCTTCGTCGAGGTACATGGCCACGGTTTTCGAGCCGGGTGCCAGGGAGGATTTGACCCAAGGTTTACGCGTCAGCCCCAGTTTGTTGGCATTGCGCGCCAAGAGGCCGGCGGCAATCACGTTGCGTGGGTTACTGGTGTTGGTGCAACTGGTGATGGCGGCGATGATCACCGCGCCGTCGGGCATTTGCCCCGGCACTTCGTCCCACTGGCCGGAGATGCCCTTGGACGCCAGGTCGCTGGTGGCAACACGGGCATGCGGGTTGCTCGGGCCGGCCATGTTGCGCACGACGCTGGACAGGTCGAAGGTGAGGCCGCGCTCGTATCGCGCGCCTTTGAGGTCATCTGCCCACAGGCCGGTGTGGCGGGCATATTGCTCAACCAGGGTGACTTGTTCGTCTTCACGGCCAGTGAGTTTCAGGTAAGCGATAGTTTGCTGGTCGATATAGAACATCGCCGCGGTGGCGCCGTATTCCGGGGCCATGTTGGAGATGGTCGCGCGGTCGCCGAGGGTCAGTGCCGAAGCGCCTTCGCCGAAGAACTCCAGCCAGGCGCCGACCACTTTCTGTTTACGCAGGAACTCAGTCAGCGCCAGCACCATGTCGGTGGCAGTGATACCCGGCAGCAGCTTGCCGGTGAGTTCCACGCCGACGCTTTCCGGCAGGCGCATCCAGGAGGCGCGGCCGAGCATTATGCTCTCGGCTTCCAGGCCGCCGACGCCAATGGCGATCACGCCCAGGGCGTCCACGTGCGGAGTATGGCTGTCAGTGCCGACGCAGGTGTCCGGGAACGCAACGCCGTCACGCACCTGGATCACCGGGGACATTTTCTCCAGGTTGATCTGGTGCATGATGCCGTTGCCCGGCGGGATCACGTCAACGTTCTTGAAAGCCTTTTTGGTCCACTCGATAAAGTGGAAACGGTCTTCATTGCGACGGTCTTCGATGGCACGGTTTTTCTCGAACGCGTCCGGGTCGAAACCACCGGCTTCGACGGCCAGGGAGTGGTCGACGATCAGTTGGGTCGGCACCACCGGGTTCACCTGGGCCGGATCGCCGCCTTGCTGGGCGATGGCATCACGCAGGCCGGCGAGGTCGACCAGGGCGGTCTGGCCGAGAATGTCATGGCACACCACACGCGCCGGGAACCACGGGAAATCGAGGTCGCGCTTGCGTTCGATCAACTGGCTGAGGGACGCGTTGAGGGTGGCCGGGTCGCAGCGACGCACCAGGTTTTCCGCGAGCACGCGGGAGGTGTAAGGCAAGGTGGCGTAGGCGCCGGGGGTGATTGCTTCAACTGCCGCGCGGGCGTCGAAGTAATCCAGGCGGCTGCCGGGGAGCGGTTTGCGAAATTCAGTGTTCATCGTCAGGACTCGGTCACGGTGGTTGCAAAAGGAGCCCACGGATCCTGGGAGAGAATGCGATCAAAAGGTGGGAGCGGGCTTGCTCGCGAAGGCGGTTTAACCGTCGTCATGTGTGTTGAATGACACACCGCTTTCGCGAGCAAGCCCGCTCCCACATTTCTGATCCGGTTTCACCCCGGGATCAGCGGTTTCTCCATTCAGCGACGTTCGATTGGCACGAACTTGCGCTGTTCTACGCCGGTGTATTCGGCGCTTGGACGGATGATGCGGTTGTTGGCGCGCTGTTCAAACACATGCGCGGCCCAGCCAGTCAGGCGCGAGCACACGAAGATCGGCGTGAACAGCTTGGTCGGGATGCCCATGAAGTGGTACGCCGAGGCATGGTAGAAGTCGGCGTTGGGGAACAGTTTCTTCTGCTCCCACATGGTCTTGTCGATGGCTTCGGAGACCGGGAACAGCACCGTGTCGCCTACTTCGTCAGCGAGTTTTTTCGACCAGCCCTTGATCACCTCATTACGCGGGTCGCTGTCTTTGTAGATCGCGTGGCCGAAGCCCATGATCTTGTCTTTGCGCGCCAGCATGCCGAGGGTGCCTTCGACTGCTTCTTCAGCGGACGAGAAGCGCTCGATCATTTCCATCGCTGCTTCGTTGGCACCGCCATGCAGCGGGCCACGCAGGGAGCCGATGGCGGCGGTAACGCAGGAATACAGGTCGGACAGGGTCGAAGCACACACCCGCGCCGTGAAGGTCGAGGCGTTGAATTCGTGTTCCGCGTAGAGGATCAACGAAACGTTCATGACCTTGACGTGCAACTCGCTCGGCTTCTTGCCATGCAGCAAATGCAGGAAGTGGCCACCGATGGAAGGCTCGTCGGTCACGCAATCGATGCGCTTGCCGTCGTGGCTGAAGCGATACCAGTAGCACATGATCGCCGGGAAGGCGGCCAGCAGGCGGTCGGTGACGTCGCGTTGCACGCTGAAGTCTTGCTCGGGCTCGATATTGCCCAGGAACGAGCAACCAGTGCGCATCACGTCCATCGGGTGGGCGTCGGCGGGGATGCGTTCCAGCACTTCTTTCAGCGCTTGCGGCAGGTCGCGCAGCTTGCTCAGCTTGGCGCTGTAGGCAGCCAGTTCGGTCTTGGTCGGCAATTCGCCGTACAGCAGCAGGTAGGCGACTTCTTCAAACTGCGCATCGGCGGCCAGTTCGCGCACGTCATAGCCGCGATAGGTCAGGCCGGCGCCTGCTTGGCCCACGGTGGACAATGCGGTCTGCCCGGCCACCTGGCCACGCAGGCCGGCACCACTCAGTACTTTTGCTTCAGCCATGTCGGTTCTCCAATCTTGAATTTATTAGGGAGGCTGTTCTTTACTTCTTGGCTGCGAACAGCGCGTCGAGCTTCTGCTCGAAGGTGTGGTAGTCGATGCGATCGTACAGCTCCATGCGGGTTTGCATGGTGTCGATCACGTTCTGTTGGGTGCCGTCGCGACGGATCGCGGTGTAGACGTTTTCGGCGGCCTTGTTCATGGCGCGGAAAGCCGAGAGCGGGTACAGCACGATGGAAACATCGGCCGATTTCAATTGTTCGGTGGTGTACAGCGGCGTAGCGCCGAACTCGGTGATGTTGGCCAGGATCGGGGCCTTCACACGGGAGGCGAACAGCTTGTACATCTCAAGTTCGGTGATGGCTTCCGGGAACACCATGTCGGCGCCGGCTTCGATGCAGGCGGCGGCGCGTTCCAGGGCGGACTCCAGACCTTCCACCGCCAGGGCATCGGTGCGCGCCATGATCACGAAGCTGTCATCGGTGCGCGCATCCACGGCGGCCTTGATGCGGTCGACCATTTCCTGCTGGGACACGATTTCCTTGTTCGGACGGTGACCGCAGCGCTTGGCGCCGACCTGGTCTTCGATATGGATCGCCGCCGCGCCGAACTTGATCATCGACTTGACGGTACGTGCCACGTTGAACGCCGAGGAGCCGAAACCGGTGTCCACATCCACCAGCAGCGGCAGGTCGCAGACGTCAGTGATGCGGCGCACGTCAGTCAGCACGTCATCCAGGCCAGTAATCCCCAGGTCCGGCACGCCGAGGGAACCGGCAGCCACACCGCCACCCGACAAGTAGATCGCCTTGAAACCGGCGCGCTTGGCCAGCAGCGCGTGGTTGGCATTGATCGCACCGACCACCTGCAAAGGCTGCTCGCTGGCGACCGCGTCACGGAAACGCTGGCCGGGAGTCGTCTTGTTATTGGAACTCATCATTCACCTCGTGATTGGGCAGTGCCGTCGGGGAAGTGACGGGCAATGTTGCGTTTGGATGCGCCGATATGCCGGCGCATCAACAGTTCGGCCAGTTCACCGTCACGATCGGCAATCGCGTCAAGGATGCGGTGGTGCTCGGCAAAGGCCTGGCGTGGACGATTGGGGGTGGCGGAGAACTGGATGCGGTACATGCGCACCAGCTGGTACAACTCGCCGCAGAGCATTTGGGTCAGGGTGCGGTTGCCGGCGCCTTGAATGATCCGGTAATGAAAATCGAAGTCGCCCTCCTGCTGGTAATAACCGAGGCCAGCCTGGAAGGCTTCGTCGCGCTCATGGGTGTGCAGCACCTGGCGCAGTTCTTCGATTTCCGCGTCGGTCATGCGCTCGGCGGCCAGGCGACAGGCCATGCCTTCGAGGGATTCGCGAATTTCATAAAGTTCGATCAGCTCGGCATGGCTCAACGAAACCACGCGCGCGCCGACATGCGGCACGCGCACCAGCAGGCGCTGGCCTTCCAGGCGGTGGATCGCCTCGCGCAGCGGGCCACGGCTGATGCCATAGGTGCGCGCCAGTTCCGGCTCGGAGATCTTGCTGCCGGGGGCGATCTCGCCCTTGACGATGGCGGCCTGGATACGCCGGAAGACGTTCTCGGACATGGTCTGGGAATCGTCTTGCGCCACCACTGGGGATTCCAGCTGATCCAGCATATTGTCGACACCTTTAAAAGCGATGCCGCAAAAACTAGCCAATCAGCCCTGGATAGTCAAAGAATAAATGCACATTGTCGACAATCGTCTAATAACCAGGGTTGCACCCTATCAGGGCATGGCCGCCTGCCAGCGCTGGCGCCAAAAAAGCATCATGTTAGAATGCCCGGCACTTTTGCCTGACATCGCGAGATGAAACGGCGCACGAGGGAGCTTGCGCAGTAATGCCAGTCGCCTTGAATTGAACATCGCACTGCACCGCCTCGGGATTTATGAGACTCAAGCCCTTCCTTCTATTGATTTGCCTGTTATCCGCACCGGGCCTTAGCGTCGCCGCCGAGAAGACCGTGTACGGCCTCAACGAATACGCCCAATTGGCCGGGATCGACCTGGAAGTCGCCGCCAAACTGGACACCGGTGCCAAGACCGCCTCCCTCAGTGCCCGTGATATCAAGCGCTTCAAGCGCAACGGCGAATCCTGGGTGCGCTTCTACCTGGCCATCGACACCGCCCATTCCCACCCCATCGAACGCCCCCTGGCCCGCGTCAGCAAGATCAAGCGCCGCGCCGGTGACTACGACCCCGATGAGGACAAGAACTACACCGCCCGTCCGGTGATTGCCCTGGATATCTGCATGGGCACCGCTTTACGCAGCATCGAAGTGAACTTGACTGACCGCAGCGCATTCCAATACCCGCTGCTGATCGGCTCCGAAGCGCTGAAACGCTTTGATGCGCTGGTCGACCCCAGTCTTAAATACGCAGCAGGCAAACCCGCCTGCGCCGCCGACGCTCATACCGCCGAGTAAACCGAATGCGCTCTCTGACACTGCACCTGAAAATCCTGATCGCCATCCTGGTGGTGCTGGGTATTTCGGTCACCGCCTACCAGATCTTCGTGCTGGGCATCCCCGTCACCGAGGACGCCACCGACGACTTGTGGAACATCGACGCCAAGGTCGAGTTCGTCGCCAACCCGAAAGACCCGGTGAAGATCCAGATGTTCGTGCCGCCCTTGAGCCGCGACTTCGTCAGCCTCAACGAGAGCTTTATTTCGAACAACTACGGCGTGAGCGTCAACCGCACCGACGGCAACCGCAAGGTGACCTGGTCGGCACGCCGCGCCAAGGGTAACCAGACCCTGTATTACCGCCTGGTCCTCACCAAGCGTTACAGCGGCGAAAAGGTCAAGGTCAAGGGCCCGACCTTCCGCGACAGCATTGCCGTGGAAGGCCCGGAAAAAATCGCCGCTGAAGCCTTGCTGGCGCCGATCCGCCAGCACTCGGCCGACGTCGAGACCTTTATCAGCGAAGCCATCAAGCGCACCAACAACCTCAATGACGACAATGTGAAGCTGCTGCTGGCGGGCGATCCGTCCACGCCGCACAAGGCCAAGATCGTCGAATTGCTGCTGTCCATCGCCCATGTGCCGGTGGAGAAGGTCCACACCATCCGCCTGGTGGCCGACCAGCCGCAAACCCCGGAACTGTGGCTGCGCAGTTTCAACGGCAATGATTGGTTGTACTTCAACCCTGAAACCGGCGAACAAGGTTTGCCCACCGACCGCCTGCTGTGGTGGACCGGTGATGAAAACCTGATCACCGTCGATGGCGGCAAGAAGGCCATGGTGACCTTCAGCCTGAACAACAGCGAAATGAACGCGATTCGCCTGGCCAAGCTGACGGACGAGAACACCGACGCCAACTTCCTCGAATACTCGCTGTACGGCCTGCCGCTGCAAACCCAGCAGACCTTCATGATCATGGTGATGATCCCGATTGGTGTACTGGTGATCCTGATCCTGCGCAACCTGATCGGCCTGCAGACCCTGGGCACGTTCACGCCGGTGCTGATCGCCCTGGCGTTCCGCGAGACGCAACTGGGTTTCGGGATTGTGCTGTTCACGATTATCACGGCGCTGGGGCTGTCCCTCAGGTCGTACCTGGAACATTTGAAATTGCAGATGCTGCCGAGGCTGTCGGTGGTGCTGACGTTCGTGGTGGTGCTGATCGCGGCGATCAGCCTGTTCAGCCATAAACTGGGGCTGGAGCGTGGGTTGTCGGTGGCGCTGTTCCCGATGGTGATCCTGACCATGACCATCGAACGCCTGTCGATCACCTGGGAAGAACGCGGCGCCAACCATGCTCTGAAAGTCGCGATTGGTACGCTGTTCGCCGCATCGCTGGCGCACATCATCATGAGCGTGCCCGAGCTGATCTACTTCGTGTTCACCTTCCCGGCGATCCTGCTGATCCTGGTGGGCTTCATGCTGGCCATGGGTCGTTATCGCGGCTACCGCCTGACCGAGCTGGTGCGTTTCAAGGCATTCTTGAAGGCTGATAAGTAATGTTCGGTTTCTGGAAGACCTGGAAGGCCCTGGAAGCGCGAGGGATCATGGGCATCAACCGGCGTAATGCCGACTACGTGCTCAAGTACAACAAGCGCAGCCTGTACCCGATCGTGGATGACAAGATCATCACCAAGGAGCGCGCCCTCGCCGCCGGTATTCATGTGCCGGAGATGTACGGGGTGATTTCCACCGAAAAGGAAATCGACAAACTCGACGATATCATCGGCGGGCGCAGCGACTTCGTGATCAAGCCAGCCCAGGGCGCCGGCGGTGACGGCATCCTGGTGGTGGCGGACCGCTTTGAAGGGCGCTATCGCACGGTGTCCGGCAAGATCATCAGCCATGAAGAGATCGAGCATCAGATTTCCAGCATCCTCACCGGCCTGTATTCCCTGGGCGGCCACCGCGACCGTGCGTTGATCGAATACCGCGTGGTGCCTGACCAGATCTTCAAGAGCATCAGCTATGAAGGCGTGCCGGACATTCGCATCATCGTGTTGATGGGCTATCCGGTCATGGCCATGCTGCGCTTGCCGACGCGCCAGTCGGGCGGCAAGGCCAACCTACACCAGGGCGCCATCGGCGTGGGCGTGGACCTGGCGACCGGCCTGACCCTGCGTGGCACCTGGCTGAACAACATCATCACCAAGCACCCCGACACCACCAACGCGGTGGACGGCGTGCAACTGCCCAACTGGGACGGTTTCATGAAGCTCGCGGCCGGTTGCTACGAGCTGTGCGGACTGGGTTACATCGGCGTGGACATGGTGCTGGACCAGGAGAAAGGCCCGCTGATTCTTGAGTTGAATGCGCGGCCAGGGCTGAATATTCAGATTGCCAACGACTGCGGTTTGACCCTGCGTACGCATGCGGTGGAAGCACGGCTGGAAGCACTGAAAGCCGCTGGCGTGACGGAAACGCCGGAGGAGCGGGTGAAGTTTGTGCAGGAAATGTTTGGGCATATTCCGCCGGTTGAGGGCTAAACACTGTCCCCTGTGGGAGCGGGCTTGCTCGCGAATGCGGTGGATCAGTAATGAATGTATCAACTGACAGCCCGCATTCGCGAGCAAGCCCGCTCCCACATTTGAACCGCGCTCTAGGACCAAATTCTTCGGGGGGCTACAATCCCCCACCCCCACGCCAACGGCTGACCCACCCCGCATGTCGACCTGTTCCGTACACCCGTTGCCCTATCGGGCCAACCCCGCTGCGTATTTTGCGGCGATCCGCCATGCGCCTGGCGCGGTGCTGCTGGACAGCGGACGGCCAGCAGCCGAGCGCGGGCGTTATGACCTGCTGAGCGCCTGGCCACAAGCGACATTGACGGTATCGCCCGACGAAAGCGGTGTTGATTTCCTGCAACGCTTGCGGGCAAATCTTACGCAGTTGGGCAAGGCGGATCTGCCTGCTGGCTATGCGCTGCCGTTCGCGGGTGGGCTGATCGGTTACCTGAGCTATGACTTTGGTCGCCATCTTGAGCACATGCCGCACCTTGCCGCAGACGATTTGCACCTGCCGGACGCGCGGTTCGGGCTATATGCCTGGGCGTTGATCAGCGATCATCAGGTGCAGACCAGCCAACTTGTGTTTCATCCGGCCCTGGCCGAGAGCGAACAGCGGCGCTTGATCACTCTGTTCGGCCAGCCGGTCGCCCACCACGCGGCGACCTTCAAGCTTGACGGGCCCATGGCTGCGGACCTCACCGCCGAGGCCTATCGCCAGGCCATCGTGCGCATCCAGGACTACATCCAGGCCGGCGACTGCTACCAGGTCAACTTTGCCCAGCGCTTCCGAGCGTCGTGTGCGGGCGATCCCTGGGTTGCCTACTGCGCCCTGCGCGAAGCCTGCCCGACGCCATTCTCCGGGTTCCAGAGCCTGCCGGACGACGGCGCGGTGCTGAGCCTGTCGCCCGAGCGCTTCGTGCATATCAGCGAGCGCCGCGTCGAAACCCGGCCGATCAAAGGCACCCGCCCCCGAGGCCTGACGCCCGAAGAAGACGCCGCCAACGCCGCGGAACTGCTGGCCAGCCCCAAGGACCGCGCCGAGAACCTGATGATCGTCGACCTGCTGCGCAACGACCTCGGCCGCACTTGCCGCACCGGCTCGGTGAGCGTGCCGGAGCTGTTCAGCCTGGAAAGCTACCCCAACGTGCACCACCTGGTGAGCAGCGTCATCGGAGAACTGGCCGATGGCAAAGACGCCCTCGACCTGATCGCCGGCAGCTTCCCCGGCGGCTCCATCACGGGCGCACCGAAGATCCGCGCGATGCAGATCATCGACGAACTGGAGCCGACGCGACGCGGGTTGTACTGCGGGTCGCTGGTGTATCTGGACGTGCGGGGCGAGATGGACAGCTCCATCGCCATTCGCAGTTTGCTGGTCAAGGATGGGCAGGTGTGCTGCTGGGGCGGTGGCGGGATTGTGGCGGATTCGCAGTGGGAGGCGGAGTATCAGGAGTCGCTGACGAAGGTGCGGGTGTTGTTACAAACTCTGGAAAACCTGTAGCCCCACGCCCCTCCTGGCTCTGCAACGTAGGGGCAGGCAGCAAGAAAGATCCTGATTCAGAACGCGTGTGGACGGTGAGTGAACTGGAAGATAGCGTCCAGCTCCGACCGCCCAACCGCCGTTTGTGAGGGATCACATGAAGCGTCTGCTTACTCGTCAGAAATTGTTTCCGAGATTGCATCTCAACCCAATCACACCTATCATCTCCCAAATTGGGAGGTTGCAGCGATGCGAATAATCGCTCTCTCTACCTTGCGGATATTCTGGGAAAGCTACTCAGCTTATTCCGACGCCAAAACACCTCTTGTCGAGCTGTATCGCCATATGGAAAAGGCGAATTACCCAACGCCGCAAGCGCTCAAAGCAGAGCTTAGAACGGCAAGCATTCTTAAAAGCGGCAGGGTTGTCTTCAACGTGGGCGGCAACAAGTATCGAGTGATCATGGCGATCGACTATCAGCGACAGCTTGGGTTTATACGTTTCGTGGGGACTCATGCCCAGTACGATCAGATCAACGCGGAGACCGTGTGATGAACATCAAACCTATACATTCCCATGAGGATCTAACCGCTGCGCTTGCGCGCGTGGAGCAGATATGGGGAGCGGAAATCGGCTCTCCCGAGGGTGACGAACTGGAAATCCTCGCCATTCTCATCGAGAAATACGAGGCCGAGCATTTTCCAATGCCTCCTTCAGATCCGGTGGAGGCAATCAAATTCCGCATGGAACAACTGGGCATGACCGCCCGCGACCTGGAGCCCTTTATCGGTACCAGTGGGCGGGTGTCAGAAGTGTTGAACCATAAGCGCAAGTTGAGTCTGTCGATGATCAAGCGCCTGCATGAAGGCTTGCGAATTCCTTATGAGCGCTTACTGGCTGGCATCTGAGATTTGCGGCGTCTGCGAAGGCCCCATCGCGGGCAAGCCCGGCTCCCACAGTTGATCGGGTTCACACCGCCTAAAGGTGGGAGCTGGCTTGCCTGCGAAGAAGCCATCCGCCGCACTGAAAAGCTTACAGGCTCAACGCCCGATTCGACGCCTTGATGAACTCTTTCTTCAAGTCCTCAAAGGTATGCACCGCCGGGAACTGCGGGAATTCGCGGATCACGTTCTCCGGCGCATGGAACAGAATCCCACGATCGGCTTCGCCCAACATGGTGGTGTCGTTGTAGGAATCGCCGGCGGCGATCACGCGGTAGTAGAGGGTCTTGAAGGCCAATACCGACTGACGCTTTGGGTCTTTCTGGCGCAGTTGGTAACTGACCACACGATCGGTTTCGTCGGTGATCAGGCGGTGGCACAGCAAGGTCGGGAAACCCAGTTGGCGCATCAGCGGCTGGGAGAATTCATAGAAGGTGTCGGACAGGATCACCACCTGGAAGCGCTCGCGCAGCCAGTTGACGAACTCGATGGCGCCGTCCAGCGGCTTGAGGGTCGCGATGACTGCCTGGATGTCGGCGAGCTTGAGCCCGTGTTCGTCGAGGATACGTAGGCGCTGCTTCATCAGCACGTCGTAATCGGGAATGTCCCGGGTGGTGGCCCGCAGGGATTCAATACCGGTTTTTTCGGCGAAGGCGATCCAGATTTCCGGAACCAGCACCCCTTCCAGGTCGAGACAGGCAATTTCCACAAGACACTCCCATTGTTGATGTTGTCGGTTGAGCGAGCAAAAGGACTGCCGAACTCTAGCGATTCAAGCTCGCCGCCGCAACGCAGAGCGGATTTTGATACCATCGCTCCCCTATAGAGCGCTCAGCGCCACTGACCTGTAGGAACCGTCCTGATGAACCAAGCCTTCGACGTCGCTGAACTCGCCGCGACTTACGCCAATAAATCTGCCCAGGATATTCTCAAGCTGGCGTTCAGCCAGTTCGGTGATGACCTGTGGATTTCCTTCAGCGGCGCCGAGGACGTGGTGCTGGTGGACATGGCCTGGAAGCTGAACAAGAACGTCAAGGTGTTCAGCCTCGACACCGGCCGCCTGCACCCGGAGACCTACCGGTTCATCGAGCAGGTACGCGAGTTCTACAAGATCGACATCGAGCTGATCTCGCCAGACCAGAGCAAGCTGGAACCCTTCGTCAAAGAAAAAGGCCTGTTCAGCTTCTACAAGGACGGCCATGGCGAATGCTGTGGTGTACGCAAGATCGAACCGCTGCGCCGCAAGCTCTCCGGCGTCAGCGCCTGGGCCACCGGCCAGCGCCGCGACCAGAGCCCCGGCACCCGCAGCCAGGTGGCGGCGCTGGAAATCGACACAGCCTTCTCCACCCCGGAACGCACCCTGTACAAGTTCAACCCGCTGGCACAGATGAGCAGCGAGGAAGTCTGGGGTTACATCCGTATGCTGGAGTTGCCGTACAACAGCCTGCATGAGCGCGGCTTTATCAGCATCGGCTGCGAGCCCTGCACCCGCCCGGTGCTGCCGAACCAGCACGAACGCGAAGGCCGCTGGTGGTGGGAAGAAGCCACGCAGAAGGAATGCGGGCTGCATGCGGGGAATATCATCAGCAAGGCATGATCCTCGATCTGTACACAAGAATGTCACCATTAGTGCCATTCTTGTGTGCACTTATAAAATTACGCACCGAAAAGTTACATTCTTCCCCGCCTCACTGCCCTCGCTGTTTTGCACACTCCTCACCCAACAAAATAAATAGCTGTTCAAACGGTCAATTTATATCGCTTTGAATTCAGCTAGTTATTTCCGACACCTATAAAAACGAAATTACCTACAGCTTTCATAGATCAAAAACTGGCACGCAAGTGGCTTAAGGTGAAATGCGCTTTGTATACAATAAATACAAAACCTACATACACTTTGCCATCTGCGGCTTGGCTGCCGATGCGCTGGAGCCTGCCGGAATGCGTACAAGCCTCTCGAATAACATCGCACTGGATCTGCCCTCCTCCCTGAAGCCCGAAGCCATCGAGCCCGGTCCGCTGGTGCTCAGCCCACGGCTGCACAACAAGGACCTGGCACCCACCAAGGTCGAAGGCCGTCGCTGGGGGCGCTACAGCATCTTTGCGCTGTGGACCAATGACGTGCACAACATCGCCAACTACTCCTTCGCCATTGGCTTGTATGCCTTGGGCCTGGGCGGCTGGCAGATTCTGCTGTCCTTAGGGATTGGCGCGGCGCTGGTGTACTTCTTCATGAACCTGTCGGGCTACATGGGCCAGAAGACCGGTGTGCCTTTCCCGGTGATCAGCCGTATCAGCTTCGGCATTCATGGCGCGCAGATTCCGGCGCTGATCCGAGCGGTGATTGCGATTGCCTGGTTCGGTATCCAGACCTACCTGGCCTCGGTAGTTTTCCGCGTGCTTTTGACGGCCATTCATCCGGGGTTTGCCGACTACGACCACAATTCGATCCTCGGCCTGTCGTCGCTCGGCTGGGCCTGTTTTGTGGCGATCTGGCTGGTGCAATTGGTGATCCTGGCCTACGGCATGGAGATGGTGCGACGCTACGAAGGCTTCGCCGGGCCGGTGATTCTGCTGACGGTGGCGTCACTGGCCGGTTGGATGTATTTCCAGACCGGCGGCAACATCGCCTGGTCGATCCGCGAACCGCTGAGCGGCGGCGAGATGTGGCGCAATATCTTTGCCGGTGGCGCGCTGTGGCTGGCGATCTACGGCACGCTGATCCTCAACTTCTGCGACTTCGCCCGCTCTTCGCCGTGCCGCAAGACCATCCAGGTCGGCAACTTCTGGGGCTTGCCGGTGAATATCCTGGTGTTTGCCGCGATCACCGTACTGCTGTGCGGTGGGCAATTCCAGCTCAATGGCCGGGTGATCGAAAGCCCCACTGAAATCATCGCGGCTATCCCGAATACCTTCTTCCTGGTGCTGGGTTGCCTGGCGTTCCTGATCGTCACCGTGGCCGTGAACATCATGGCCAACTTCGTCGCACCGGCCTTTGTGCTGAGCAACCTGGCGCCCAAGTACCTTAACTTCCGCCGTGCTGGGTTGATCAGCGCCACCGTGGCAGTGTTGATCCTGCCGTGGAACCTCTACAACAGCCCGTTGGTGATCGTGTATTTCCTTTCCGGCCTGGGCGCCCTGCTGGGGCCGTTGTATGGCGTGATCATGGTCGATTACTGGTTGATCCGTAAAAGCCGGGTGGACGTGTTGCAGCTGTATAGCGAAGACCCGAATGGCGTTTATTACTACAGCCGTGGGGTCAATCTGCGCGCAGTGGCGGCGTTCATTCCCGCAGCGGTGATTGCCATTCTCCTGGCGCTGCTGCCCGGTTTTGCCAGCGTGTCACCGTTTTCCTGGATGTTTGGCGCCGGTATTGCAGGGGTGCTGTACCTGCTGATCGCCAAGCGTCAGCCGTTCTACGCCGATGTCAGCGGCGAAAGCATTGCAGTCGATAACGTCAGTCATTAATCAAGGACATTCCATGCGTATCCTCGTGGTCAACGTCAACACCACCGAATCCATCACTGAAACCATCGCCCAGCAGGCACGCGCCGTGGCTGCGCCCGGCACTGAGATTGTCGGGCTCACACCCTATTTCGGCGCGGAGTCGGTGGAGGGCAACTTTGAAAGCTACCTGGCGGCCATCGCGGTGATGGACCGGGTGATGGCTTACGACCAGCCGTTCGACGCGGTGATCCAGGCCGGCTACGGGGAGCATGGCCGTGAAGGCTTGCAGGAATTGCTCAACGTACCGGTGGTGGATATCACCGAAGCCGCCGCCAGCACCGCAATGTTCCTGGGCCACGCTTACTCGGTGGTGACCACCCTGGACCGCACCGTGCCGTTGATCGAAGACCGCCTGAAACTGGCCGGCCTGTACCAGCGTTGCGCCTCGGTACGGGCCAGTGGCATGGCGGTGCTGGAGTTGGAAGAAAATCCGTTGGCGGCCATGGAAGCCATCGTGCGCCAGGCCGAACTGGCCATCAGCGAAGACAAGGCCGAGGTAATCTGCCTGGGCTGTGGTGGCATGGCGGGGCTGGATGAGCAGATTCGCCAGCGCACCGGTGTGCCGGTGGTGGACGGTGTGACCGCCGCCGTGACCATCGCTGAGTCGCTGGTGCGGTTGGGGTTGTCGACGTCGAAGATCAGGACCTATGCGACGCCGAGGCCAAAAAAAATCATCGGTTGGCCGCGTTGAAACGTTGGTTCAACTGCTGCTCGGCAAACTGCTCGATGATGAACTCCACAAACACGCGGGTCTTGCCGGGCAACAGTTTGTGCTCGGCGTAGTAAATGGAGATGTTGCCGTCGTCGACGTACCAGTCGGGCAGCACCCGCACCACCGCACCACTGTCCAGGAACGGCACGGCCATGGGCATGCTTACCAACGCGATGCCCAGGCCCTGGGCGCTGGCGCAGCAGGCGGCTTCGGAGTCGCTCATGGTCATGCCCGCCTTGAGCACCAGTGGGCTATGTTCACGCTCGGTGCTGGTCAATTGCCAGGAGCGGACGCGGCCGGTTTGCGGTGAGCGGATAAGGATGCCCCCGCAGCGCGCCAAGTCCTCCGGGCTGAATACCGGAGCGCGTTGCGCCAGGTAATCCGGCGAAGCCACCAGTACCCGATGCGCCGGTGCGAGCTTGCGCGCCACGACCCCTTGGGGCAGCTCAAAACCACCGCCGATGGCGGCATCGAAACCTTGGCCGATCAGGTCCACCTGGCGGTTATCGAAATGCCAATCCGGGCTGATGTCCGGAAAGCGCTGCATGAACGCCCCCAGCAGCGGCACCACATAGCGATTACCAAACACAGTGCCCATGCTGACCTTCAGCGTTCCTACCGGCCGCCCTTCGGCGGTGGCCAGGTTGGCCACCGCATTCTGGATGGTGGTGAGACTGCCGCTGACCTCTTCCAGAAACAGTTTTCCGGCTTCGGTCAGGGTGAGACGCCGAGTGCTACGCTGGAACAACCTGACACCCAGGCGCGCCTCCAGCTTGGCGACACTTTTGCCGACGGCGGCCGGGGTCAGGCTCAGGTGCCGCGCAGCCTCCGCAAAGCTACCGCCTTCGGCACTGCGCACGAAGCATTCGATACTGCCAAAGCTTTCCATATCGACCCACTCTAAACTTTTGGTTTACACAGACTATAGCAATCACGGTCTACCGGGAGGGGCTGGCGAGGTCGATACTCGGTTCCAACAACAAGGCATCCCGCCTTGAACAGCTAGGAGATCGACATGACCACACAGAACCTCAGCGGCAAAGTCGCCTTGATTCAAGGCGGTTCTCGCGGCATCGGCGCCGCCATCGTCAAGCGCCTCGCGGCGCAGGGCGCAGCAGTCGCCTTTACCTACGTCAGCTCGGCCGCCAAGGCTGAAGAATTGCAGAACAGCGTGATCAGCGAAGGCGGCAAAGCCCTGGCAATCCACGCCGACAGCGCCGATGCCGGTGCGATCCGCAACGCGGTCAACGCCACCGTCGAAGCCTTTGGCCGCCTGGATATCCTGGTGAACAACGCCGGCGTGCTGGCCATCGCACCGCTGGAAGACTTCAAGCTGGAAGATTTTGACCAGACCCTGGCGATCAACGTACGCAGCGTGTTTATCGCCACCCAGGAAGCGGCCAAGCATATGGGTGAAGGGGGTCGGGTGATCAACATTGGCAGCACCAATGCCGAGCGCATGCCGTTTGGCGGTGGTGGCCCGTATGCCATGAGCAAGGCGGCGCTGGTGGGGTTGACCAAGGGCCTGGCGCGGGATTTGGGACCACGGGGTATCACTATCAACAATGTGCAGCCTGGGCCGGTGGATACCGACATGAACCCGGCGAACAGTGATTTTGCCGAGAGTCTGATTGGGTTGATGGCGGTGGGTCGGTATGGGCATGTCGAGGAAATTGCCAGCTTTGTGGCTTACCTCGCAGGGCCGGAAGCGGGCTACATCACCGGTGCAAGCTTGACCATTGATGGTGGCTTCAGCGCTTAACCCAGTGTGGGAGCTGGCTTGCCTGCGATAGCGATCTCAAGATCACCATCGCAGGCAAGCCAGCTCCCACATTTTTTTGACCGCGTTTTTTCAGCGCAGGGGCGGCAGGCCATAGGCTGCCAGATCGAAGTCCGCGAGCTTGCGGATGATCTGGTCGGCGTGGTGGTACTTGCTGTCGGCCATGGCTTCGTCCGGCACGGCGATGGCGGTCATGTGTGCAGCCTTGGCCGCGGTGACGCCAAACGGTGAGTCTTCGAACACCAGGCAATCCTCGGGCGCAACGCCCAGGCGGCGGGCGGCGGTGAGGAAGATGTCCGGCGCGGGTTTGGCGGCGCCGACTTCCGGGTCGTCAGCGGTGACGATGGTGTCGAACAGGCCAAACCATTCGCGGTGCAAGGTGGTCTTGTGACCAAACGAATTGCGCGACGAACTGGTGCCCACGGCAATCGGGATATTGTGCGCCTTCAAGTGCCGCACCAAGGCTTCAGCGCCGGGCATGCCCAAAGCTTTTGGGAAGCGCTCGCTCATCAGCGGCTCACGGATCGTCAGGAACTCGGCGGGAGTGATCGGCAGGTCCAACGCCTTCACCACGTAGTCAGCCAGATCCTGGGCACCGCGCCCGATGATGTGCTGCTTGATGCCCCAATCGTAGGTGCGGCCATAGCGTTCGGCGATGATCTGCGTGACTTCGGTGTAGATGCCTTCAGTGTCCAGCAACAACCCGTCCATATCGAAAATCACAGCCTTGATCGGGACAGCAGTACGTGGTGCATTCGTCACAACAGATCCTTGGGGGGAAGGACTAAAAGGATTCAGCACAATAGCGGTACGAGTCCCATACAGACAACCTCCACGACTTTGTATCGCTTCGATTCGCTGCTTGATGGCCCTTCAAATCAGTGCCCAAACCTGACAACAGTTTTACCGATCGGCATTCTCGGAGACCGTCTACGGTTTGTGAGGGCAACGCGAGCTGCCACTGACTCGCGTCAGAAAATACCCCTTGCAAACCTTATAAAAGACTTATTAATCTCCAATGAACTCCATCCACTGGACCCGAAAATCCGTGAAGCAACTGCTTCGGCTGCACACCTATCATCAGCAACAGGTACGCGATGCTGTGTCAGCGCTTGAGCGCATGCCCGATGCCGCCAACGTCAAGGCATTGGTTGATTACCCCCGTGGTTATCGCTTGCGCGTGGGTAATTATCGAGTTCTTTTCGATTGGGATCGCGATATCCATGTGGTCAGCATTGAAGAGGTCAAGAAGCGTGACGAACGAACCTACTGCCGTACAGATCATCCACAATACGGAGGGCAAGCCAGCCTTTGTGGTGATTCCCTATGAACATTACCTGGCCCAGCAGAACGATCCAAATCTGATTCCCCATGCGGTGGTAAGCCGCTTGGTGGATGGGGCAACCCCCATCCGCGCCTGGCGCGAACACCTGAGCCTGACCCAGGAGGAAGTCGCCAAACGCCTGGGCATTTCCCAATCTGCATTTGCCCAACAAGAGTCGGTGAATAAACCTCGCCGTGCAACGCGGGAAAAAATTGCCAGGGCGTTTGGCATCAACGCCAGTCAATTGGAGCTATAGAGCGCTACTCTGGAAAATCCGCCCCTTCAGTCACTGAAGCCCACGCATTAAAGTCCTTGCTCAAGGCTTCCACCTTGGTCCGCGCATTGGCCAGCGCTGCCTTGCCCAGCAGCAAACGCAGTGGCGGTTGGTCGGCCTCCACGGCATTGACGATGGCAATCGCCGCACGCATCGGGTCACCCGCTTGTTTGCCGTCGATGCTGCGCAACAACGCCGTGCGCGCGCCAGCGGTGGCGTGGTAATCGGCAATCGCGTGAGGCGCTTCGTTGGCGGAACGCCCAGCCCAGTCGGTGCGGAAACCGCTCGGTTCCACCAAGAGCACCTTGATGCCCAGCGGCGCGACCTCCTGGGACAACGACTCGGAAATCGCCTCCACCGCAAACTTGCTGGCGTTGTAGAAGCTCAGTGTCGGGTAGGCCATGATCCCGCCCACAGACGACACATTCACCACGGTACCGGAACGCCGCGCACGCATGCCCGGCAGCGCGGCGCGGGTGACATCGCTGAGGCCCCAGACGTTGATCTCGAACATGCGGCGCACTTCGTCCAACTCACTCTCTTCGAACGAACCGAAGTAACCGATGCCAGCATTGTTGACCAGCACATCGATATGCCCGAAGTGATCTTCGGCGGATTTCACCGCCTCACGGACCTGGGCCGGGTCGGTCACGTCCAACGCCAGCACCAGGGCGTGGTCGGCGTAGTCGGCAACGATGTCCTGCACCTGTTGCGGGTCGCGGGCGGTGACGACGGTCGGGTAGCCGAGGCTGAGGGTGTGCAACGCCAGGTAGCGACCGAAACCGGTGGAGCAGCCGGTGATAAACCAGACAGGTTTTGCATTGGATGAAGTCATGAAAGCCAATCCTCTGAATGAACGAACCACCCCAGTATCAGCGCCGCCTCATTCTCCCAGTAGAGGCCGAATCTGCATGCCCCTTCGAGCCAAACTTCACAATGCCCGCAAGCGTTACGTACAGGCTTGAGACAGCTTCACTGGTGAAGAATCAGATTCCCTCATTCCCTTCACAGACGCCCCCATGTCCGAAGCCTTCGAAGTCCCCAGCCCTCACGAAAAACACATCGAACACACCACCGAACACGCCCACGGCCGTGGCGACAATTTCGCCAGCCGCATCGCCGTGATGACCGCCCTCATGGCCACCCTCGGCGCCATGCTCAGCTACCAGGCCGGTTCCACCGAAAGCGAAGCGGCGATGGACAAGAACAACGCCGCCATCTTCAAGACCGAAGCCGCCAACCAGTGGAATTACTATCAGGCCAAATCCAGCCGGCAAAACCTCGCGGAACTGGCCACCCACATTCCCGGTGTGGACGCGGTGCATTACAAGGAAGAAATCGAGCGCTACAAGAGCCAGAAGGAAGACGTGCGCAAACAGGCCGAGAAGCTTGAAGCCACGTCAAAGCAATGGGATGAAAAATCAGAGCAGGCGCTGCACCAGCATCATCGCTGGGCCCAGGCGATGACCGCGATCCAGATCGCGATTTCGTTGGCGGCGATTACCTTGCTGACGCGGCGGGAGTGGTTGAAGCGGATGTCGTATGCAGCAGCTGGTGTGGCGGTTGTGTTGGGTAGCCTGGCCTGGTTGCATATCTAGCAAATTCCCTTGGGCCCCCTGCCCCCACCGCTATATAGTAAAAGGAATAACGTTACCCAAGGAGATAGCGGTGTCCGCACAACCCAAAGAAGCCGTGGGCGCCGCCTACAGCATCGACTCCATGCGCTACGCCCAGGCCATGACCTGGCAAGCCATCGAACAACTCGCCCAACGTGTCCGCCCCGGCATGCGCGAATCCGAAGCCCGCGACCTGGGCAAGCAAGTCCTCGCCGATCTCGACATGCAGCGCATCTGGCACCCACTGCTGGTTCGCTTTGGCGCCAACACCCTCAAGACCTTCAAGCAACGCTCCGACGGCGACCCGGTGCTGGGCGACAACGACATCTTCTTCATCGACATGGGCGCCGTCTGGCAAGGCCACGAAGGCGATGCCGGCGCCACCTTCGCCATCGGCAACGACCCAGACATGCTCGCCTGTGCCAGCGCCGCCAAAGCGCTGTTCGACCGCGTACAAGCCCGCTGGAAAAACGACCAGGTCGTGGGCCTCGAGCTTTACCGCTACGCCGAAGCACAAGCCCAGGCCATGGGCTGGCACCTCAACCTCGACATCAAGGGGCACCGCGTAAGCGACTTCCCCCACGCCATCCACCGCGGCGGCGACCTGGGGGATTTCGAGCACTACCCGAATGCCGGGCTGTGGATCCTCGAAATCCAGATCGCCCATCCGAGCAAACCCTACGGTGCTTTCTACGAAGACCTCCTCGCTTAAGGAACTGCAATGAACCGCTCCACCGAACACCCTGTGCTGTTGTTTTCCTACGGCACGTTGCAAGACAAATCCGTACAACTGGCCAACTTCGGCCGCGAACTGACCGGCCAGCAGGATGCAATGCTGGGTTACTCGCAGAGCTGGGTGGAGATTACTGACCCGGACGTGCTGGCGAGCAGTGGCAAGACGCATCATCCGATTGTGGCGCCGAGTACGCAGGCAGACGCCAGGGTTGAGGGGACGGTGTTTCAGATTACCGAGCAGGAACTGGCGGCGGCGGATGCGTATGAGGTGGCGGATTACAAGCGGGTGGAGGTGGGGTTGGCTTCGGGGTTGAGGGCTTGGGTGTACGTGCAGGCCTGAAGCTTTGAGCTTTCCGCCTAAAGGATGTGATACCCCTGAAACTGCAAAACCCCTGGTCTCTTTCGAAACCAGGGGTTTTGTTTACATCGAATTTGGCGGTGAAGGAGAGATTCGAACTCTCGATACAATTTCTTGTATACACACTTTCCAGGCGTGCTCCTTAAGCCACTCGGACACTTCACCGTATCTCGTCAAACCAGTTCAGTCTGTCGAGGCGCGCTAATGTAGTCGAAAGCCTTTCTGATGGCAAAGGTTTTTTTCAGAATTTTCATGCGGTTAGCCGGTTATGCCGATCCACGCCCGGCAAGGGGCGGTGATTGTGCCATTCTCAGGCATCGGCGGTGTGCGTCTGGGGCGGCGATTGCGCCCTGCTCTAGGCTTTCCCAACGCCTGTGTGCGGGAAAAGTCTGACTGGGCAGTCAGTCACGGCGCTTTACCGGGGCGGGCGTGGTGGGTAACGTCTGCGCATGCACTGCTATTAACAAGCCTTCTATAACAAATCCTACAAGGAACCGCGTCATGAGTGAGTTGATTGCCTACCACCTCGAAGACGGTATCGCGACCCTGACCTTGAGCAACGGCAAGGTGAATGCCATTTCTCCGGCGGTGGTCAGTGCCTTTAATGAAGCGCTGGATCAGGCCGAGAAGGACCGGGCGGTGGTGGTAATCACCGGCACGCCGGGGATTCTGTCGGGGGGTTATGATTTGAAGGTGATGACCGCCGGCCCTAAAGAGGCAATCGGTCTGGTGACGTCCGGTTCGACCTTGGCGCGTCGTCTGTTGTCGCACCCATTCCCGGTGATTGTGGCGTGCCCTGGGCATGCGGTGGCCAAGGGTGCGTTCCTGCTGTTGTCGGCGGATTATCGGATTGGTGTGGAAGGCCCGTTCAGCATTGGCCTGAACGAGGTGGCGATAGGCATGACCATGCACCACGCCGGGATCGAGCTGGCGCGGGATCGTCTGCGTAAGTCGGCCTTCCATCGTTCGGTGATCAATGCCGAGATGTTTGACCCGCAAGGCGCGTTACAAGCCGGCTTCCTCGACAAGGTGGTAGCACCGGAGGAATTGCATGCGGCGGCGCTGGAGGCGGCGCGTCAGTTGAAGAAGCTGAACATGAATGCCCACAAGCACACCAAGTTGAAGGTGCGTAAAGAGCTGCTGGAAGCCCTGGACGATGCAATCATCCAGGACCAGGGACATATCCTGAGCTAAGCCCTACGCCTGATACACCAGAGCCCGACCTTGAGTCGGGCTTTTTCTTACAAACAAATCCGAATCCTCTTTAGCCGCTCTAGCCTGCCCGTGCCGGTAGATATCGAAACATGCGCTTAAACATCGGCTATCTCCTACCTCTACAGGGGTAATTGCCGAATACAGTGCACATCCGTACACTGCGCCACCTTTTGTCCGGATAGGCCGTGTCGATGCTTTTTTTGCTGCGTATGTTGTTGATGGGCCTGCACTTTATGCTCGCCGGTGTACTGGGCGTGCTGGTCGGTCTGTGTCGGCCATTCAATCCGGACAACAGCCGCCTGTGTGCTCGTCTCTATGCGCTACCGGCCATGTGGATTCTGCGCCTGAACGTGAAAGCCGATGTGGACTCGCTGCGCAACAAGCCTGGCACCTGCGTGATCATCGCCAATCACCAGTCCAACTATGACCTGTTTGTGTTCGGCAACGTGGTGCCTTACCGCACCGTGTGTATCGCCAAGAAAAGCCTGAAATGGGTGCCGCTGTTCGGCCAGTTGTTCTGGCTGGCGGGCAACGTGCTGATCGACCGAGGCAATGCGCACAAGGCGCGCCGCGCGATGCTCACCACGACGCACACTTTGCAGCACGAAGACACGTCGATCTGGGTGTTCCCGGAAGGCACGCGCAATCTGGGCAGGGGTTTGCTGCCGTTCAAGAAAGGCGCGTTCCACATGGCGATTGCGGCCGGTGTGCCGATTGTGCAGGTGTGTGTGAGCAATTACGTCACTCACATGCAGCTCAATCGCTGGAACAGTGGGGATGTGCTCATACGGTCGTTGCCGCCGATTCCTACCACTGGGATGACTGCGGATGACATACCGGCGTTGATGCAGGCGTGTCATGCGCAGATGGATGAATGCATCGCGCAGATGGACCGCGAGTTGCGGGCTAGCTGAAGATTGTCGGGGGCGCTTCGCACCCCAGCACGAGCAAGCTCGCTCACCACAAAAAGCTTGCCGCTACGACGGAACGCCATTCAAGCTAAGCTGCCCAACACCTGTCCTCCCAATAAGAAGCGATCAGCACCATGGGTAGAGTTGTTGCGGCCGCCGTTTATAGCGCCGGTAAGAAAGTCACGGATATCACCCTCGATGAAGGCGCGGCCTGGGCCGCCAAACCCGACCACTTTGTGTGGATCGGCCTGGAAGAGCCCGACGCCCAGGAACTGGCCAACCTGCAACGCCAGTTCAACCTGCATGAATTGGCCATCGAAGACGCCCTGGAAAAACACAGCCGCCCCAAGCTGGAAACCTTCGGCGATGCGCTGTTTATCGTCACCTATTCACCGGTGCGCGAGAACGGCAAGCTGGAGTTTATCGAGACGCATATCTTCGCCGGCAACGGCTACATCATTACTGCACGCAACGGTCACTCAGCGTCCTACGGCTTTGTGCGCCAGCGCTGTGAGGCGCGGCCACTGTTGCTGGAGCATGGGGAAGATTTCGTACTCTATGCGCTGCTGGATTTCGTCACCGAGAACTACCAGCCGGTGAGCGAAGCGATCCATGCCGAGATCGATGAGCTGGAGCGTAATGTGCTGTGCAGTTCGTTGAGCGAGCGGGATATCCAGAAGATTCACGGCCTGCGTCGCGACGTATTACGGCTCAAGCGTTACGTGGCGCCGATGGTGGAGATCAGCCAGGAGCTACAGAAGCTCAGCTTTCCGTTTATCGACAAGAACATGCGCCCGTACTTCCGTGATGTGCAGATCCACGTGACGCGGCAGATGGAAGACCTGACCACCCTGCGCGACATCGCCAGCCAGACCATAGAGATCGGTGTGCTGCTGGAGGCGTCGCGCCAGAGTGTGGTGCAGCGCAAGTTCGCCGCATGGGCGGCGATCCTGGCGTTCCCCACGGCGGTGGCAGGGATTTACGGGATGAACTTCCAGAACATGCCCGAGCTGCAATGGCACTACGGCTACTTTGCGGTGCTCGGGTTTATTGCGGTGGGTTGCACCAGCCTGTGGGCCAGTTTCAAGCGTTCGGGCTGGCTTTAAACCTGGGCCTCGGGCTTGTGCGCGACGAAACGCATCATCCACTCCGCCACGGTGGCGCCGTGGTGGTCTCGCTCAAGGCTGGCCACACCGCTTGTGTAGACTTTTTCGCCCAACGTCGTCTGAAGAATCTCCAGCAACTCGCGGGAATAGTCGTGGATAAATTCCGGGTGCCCCTGGAAGCACAGCACCTGATCGCCGATGTGGTACGCGGCGAACGGGCAAAAGGCGCTGGAGGCGATGACCGTGGCATTCTCCGGCAGTGTGGTCACCTGGTCCTGGTGACTGATCAGTAGCGTCAGTTCTTCCACTTCCGGGCTCATCCACGGCGTCTTGGCATCGAGCTTGTAGTCGTGGATGCCCATGCCCCAGCCCTGGCCGGCGCGTTCGGTCTTGCCGCCGAGCAACAGCGCCAGCAGTTGGTGACCGAAGCAGATGCCGAGCAGCTTGTCGCCGCGCTCGTAACGTTCGAGCAGGTAGGTCTTGAGGGTCTGGATCCACGGGTCGGTGCCAAAGGAGTCGGCCTTGCTGCCGGTCACCAGGTAGGCATCGAATACTTCATCGTCCGGCGGGTATTCGCCGTTCACCACGTTGTACACGACAAACTCGGCGGGAATGGGCTGCTTGGCGAACAGGCGCTTGAACATCTGCCCGTACCCTTGGTATTGATCGATCAAGCCTGGACGCAGGATATCGGTTTCCAGGATACAGACGCGTAGCGACATAAAAAATACCTGACACGGTGATGGGAATATTGCACACCCCAGAGCCTGCCTTGAAATACCCCTTCAAGGCAAGCCCCCTTTAATCACCTGAACGTGTCACCTTGCGCCGCTTTTTCGAGCAGTAACGCCGGTGGCGCGAAGCGTTCGCCATATTGCTCGGCCAGGTAGCGGGCGCGGGCAATGAAGTCGTTCAGCCCATATTGGTTGATGAACTGCAACGCGCCGCCGCTCCAGGCCGCAAAACCAATGCCGAAGATCGACCCCACGTTCGCGTCCGCCGTGGACATCAATACGCCCTCCTCCACACAACGCACGGTCTCGATGGCCTGGATAAACAGCAGACGGTCGCGCACATCCTGGGGAGAGATACGTTGGTCGGGCCGTTCAAAGCGGCTTTTCAGCTCTGGCCACAGGTATTTCTGCCCGCTATTGGGATATTCATAGAAACCGCCTCCCGCCGCCTTGCCCACGCGCTTGTATTCGTTGACCAACAGATCGATGACCGCTGTCGCCGGATGTGTCGGCACAGCCTTGCCTTCCGCCTGCAGATCCTTGGCCGTCTGCTGCCTGATATGGCTCATCAGGCTGAGGGACACTTCATCCGATACCGCCAGCGGCCCCACCGGCATGCCGGCCTTGCGCGCCTCAGTCTCGATCATCGGCGCGGCCACGCCCTCACCCAGCATGGCGATGCCTTCGTTGGTAAAGGTGCCAAACACCCGCGAAGTGAAGAAGCCACGGCTGTCGTTGACCACAATCGGGGTTTTCTTGATTTGCAGGACGAAATCGAAACCACGGGCCAGGGTTTCGTCGCTGGTACGCGCTCCCTTGATGATTTCCACCAGAGGCATCTTGTCCACCGGGCTGAAGAAGTGCAGACCGATGAACTTGGCTTGATCCGGCACCGCCGTGGCCAGGCCGCTGATGGGCAAGGTGGAAGTGTTGGAGGCAATCACAGCGTCGGCGCCGACCACGTGTTGCGCGGCGGCTGAGACCTTTGCCTTGAGTTCGCGGTCTTCGAACACCGCTTCGATGATCAGGTCGCACCCGGCAAGGTCGTCATCGCTGGCCGTAGGAAGAATTCGCGCCAAGGTGGTTTCCCGCTGTTCGGCGGTCAATTGCCCACGGCTGACTTTCTTGTCCAGCAACGCCGCGGAATGCGCCTTGCCCTTCTCGGCGGCCGCCAGGTTGATGTCCTTGAGTACCACGTCGATACCGGCACTGGCGCTGACGTAGGCGATGCCTGCGCCCATCATGCCTGCACCGAGCACGCCGACCTTGCGCGTGACATAGGGTGCGAAACCTTGCGGCCGCGAACGGCCTGCGTTGATCTCATTGAGCTGGAACCAGAAGGTGCCGATCATGTTCTTCGCCACCTGCCCCGTCACCAGTTCGGTGAAATAACGGGTTTCGATCAAGTGCGCGGTGTCGAAATCCACTTGGGCGCCTTCGACGGCGGCGCAGAGGATTTTCTCCGGCGCGGGGAAACAGCCCTGGGTCTTACTGCGCAAAATCGAAGGCGCAATCGCCAACATCTGCGCAACTTTTGGACTCGACGGTGTACCGCCGGGGATCTGGTAGCCCTTGTTATCCCACGGTTGCTTGGCGTCCGGATTGGCCAGGATCCAAGCGCGGGACTTGGCCAGCAGCTCATCGCGATCCGTCGCCAGCTCATTCACCAGCCCGGCCAGTAACGCCTGTTGCGGCCGTACTTTCTTGCCTTCCAGCAGATACGGCAAAGCCTTTTCCAGCCCGAGCATGCGCACCATACGCACCACCCCGCCGCCGCCCGGCAGCAGACCCAAGGTGACTTCCGGCAGGCCCAGCTGCACCGATTTGTCGTCCAGCGCCACACGGTAATGACACGCCAGGCAAATCTCCCAGCCGCCCCCCAGCGCCGCACCATTAATCGCGGCGACCACGGGTTTGCCAAGAGTTTCCAGGCGACGCAGTTGCGCTTTCAGTACCAGTACGCCGTCGTAGAAATCCTGGGCGTGGGCCTTGTCGACCTGGATCAATTCATTGAGGTCGCCGCCGGCAAAAAATGTCTTCTTGGCCGAGGTGATCACCACGCCCGCAAGGTCATCCTTTTCCGCTTCCAGGCGCTGCACCGTGGCCGCCATGGCCTCGCGGTAAGCGCCGTTCATGGTGTTGGCGCTCTGGCCGGGCATGTCGAGGGTCAGCACCACGATGCCGTCCTGGCCTTTTTCGTAACGAATGGCTTGGGTCATGACTGATTCCTTGGGCTCAGAGGCGTTCGATAATGGTGGCGATGCCCATGCCACCGCCGACACACAGGGTGGCCAGGCCGTAGCGCCGCTGGCGCACTTCCAGTTCGTCGAGCAAGGTGCCGAGGATGGCGCAACCGGTGGCGCCCAACGGGTGGCCCATGGCGATGGAGCCGCCATTCACGTTGACCCGCGCCGCGTCGATGCCCATGTCCTTGATGAACTTGAGCACCACGGAGGCAAAGGCTTCGTTGACTTCGAACAGGTCGATGTCTTCGACGCGCAACCCGGCCTTGGCCAGGGCCTTGCGCGTGGCGGGCGCGGGGCCGGTGAGCATGATGGTCGGATCGGTGCTGGTGACCGCCGTGGCGACGATACGTGCACGGGGTTGCAGGCCCAGCTCGCGGCCCTTGGCCTCAGAGCCGATCAACATCAACGCGGCACCATCGACGATGCCGGAGCTGTTGCCCGGTGTGTGCACATGGTGAATGCGCTCCACATGGCTGTAGACCCGCAATGCTGTGGCGTCGAAGCCCATTTGCCCCATCATTTCGAAGCTGGGCTTAAGCTTGCCCAAGCCTTCCAGGGTCGAGTCGCCGCGAATAAATTCGTCATGGTCCAGCAGCACTATGCCGTTCTGGTCCTGCACCGCGATCAGCGATTTATTGAAGGAACCGTCCGCCCGAGCCCTCGCCGCTTTCTGTTGGGAATGTAGGGCGAAAGTGTCGACGTCTTCACGGGTAAAACCTTCCAGGGTGGCAATCAGGTCCGCGCCGATGCCCTGGGGAGTGAAGTGGCTGTGCATATTGGTCTGCGGATCGAGCACCCACGCGCCACCGTCACTGCCCATGGGCACACGGGACATGGACTCAACGCCACCGACCACCACCAGGTCTTCGAAGCCGGAACGCACCTTCATCGCGCCCAGGTTGACGGCTTCCAGGCCTGAGGCGCAGAAGCGGTTGATCTGCACACCGGCGACGCTGATGTCCCAGTCCGCGACCAAGGCGGCGGTCTTGGCGATGTCGGCACCCTGGTCGCCTATCGGCGTTACGCAGCCGAGCACGATGTCGTCCACTTGATGGGTGTCGAGGTCGCTGCGCCGGGCCAGCGCCGTGAGCAGGCCGGCCACCAGGTTCACCGGCTTGACGCTGTGCAAGGCACCGTCGGCCTTGCCTTTGCCACGGGGCGTGCGTATCGCATCAAAGATCAAAGCTTGGGTCATGACGTCCTCGAACCGCTGTGCATGTGTGCCTTTACCTTAGGCCCGATTGACACGGTTTCAATGACGGATGCGCTCATTGCTTTTGACCCCCTCGCTCGGACGAACGGTAGTCTCCTAAGCTAAACGCCGGGTTAATCGTTTTAGCTGTCTAGCCAAGGCATTGGCGCCAAGATGGCGATATGCCTCATGCCTTTTTAAGCTGAAATGCTTATTAGCTGATATGAAATGAGTCTAAGCCACGAAGAACGAGGGCTCTAAGGTTGAATCAGTAGGAAGCCACTGCCGGGTTTTGCTGGAGCGGCTGTAAGAAAAGCGACACGTCATCTCGCCATACTGAAATAAAACCGGCACGCATTTGACGCTCAGGAATAACAACAAAAGGCAGTCAGCCATGTTCAAACATTCGAAAGTACGTCAGGCGGGACTCATTCTGTTCGCCACCACACTGATTCTGATCTTGCCCAACTTGACCAAGGTCATTGGGTGACCCCTCAACGCCCACATTCCGTGCCTTCACAGCACCGGGTTTGCAGCTTTTGGCAGCACCTGCCGGGACATTGCGCATAGCGGTCCTGCAGGGGCTGTCTTTTTGCGCACCGATTTCCGGTATCGTGAGCGTTATTGCCACTTCACACCGGGCCTGCCTCTTGAAATCGATCTTCGCCCTCCTCGCCTTGCTGATCGCGCTTCCCGCTTCGGCAGCACAATTGACCATCGAACTCGACCATACCCACCAGACGTGGCAGACCGCTGACCTGCTCAAGCATCCGCAGGCGCAAACGGTGCAGATCGTCGATGACGTTTCCTACAAGCGCACCATGAGTTATCGCGCAGTGCCCTTGGCCGCGCTCCTACCGGGACTGAAACCTGAAAGCCACTTGCAGGCCGTTGCCCTGGATGGTTTCGCTGCCGAACTCACTGCTGCGCCGCTGCTGGAAATCCACGGTTCACGCGCCTGGCTGGCGGTGGAAGATCCTGCCCAGCCATGGCCTGCGCTGGCGGAAGGCAAACCGAGTGCAGGGCCCTTCTACCTGGTGTGGACCGACCCGCAAGCCGGGCACATCAGCCCTGAGCAGTGGCCGTTCCAGATCTCCGGGATCAAACAGTTGAAGACGGTTGCCGAGCGCTTTCCCGCACTGTTGCCGGACCCAAAGCTGGCAGCCAATGACCCGATCAACCAAGGCTTTGTGCTGTTCCAGAAAAACTGTCTGGCTTGCCATCGCCTCAATGGCGCCGGCGATGCGCAGGTGGGGCCGGATTTGAACATTCCGTATAACCCCACCGAGTATTTCGGTGGTGATTTCCTCAAGCGTTATATCCGTGACCCGCAAAGCTTGCGGCATTGGCCGCAGGCGAAGATGCCGGCGTTTGCTGCCAGTGTATTGCCGGACGGCGAGCTGGATTTGTTGGTGGGGTATTTGAAGCATATGGCGGGGCGTAAGCAGCAACCTTAAACATCGGGTGAGGAACCCTTGTGGCGAGCGGGCTCGCCACAAGGTCATTGCTGCTGGACGGAGATCACCGGCGTTGGCGCCACGAACACCTTGGCATGCATCTGCTCATGCCCACCGCCACGCCGCATCCCGCGCACCGGGCAGGCATCCAGGTAATCCAACCCCACCGCCAGCTTCAAATGCCGCTCCGGCCGCGCAAGCTGGTTGGTCACATCAAAGCTGTACCACGCGTCATCCAGCCAGGCTTCAGCCCAAGCGTGGCTGGCCAGGTGCGTGCTGTCCTCCGAGTACAAATACCCTGACACATACCGCGCCGGAATCCCCAGGCTGCGCGCGCAGGCCAGGAACGCGTGGGTGTGGTCCTGGCACACGCCCGCACGACCGGCGAAAGCCTGGGCGGCGCAGGTGTCGACTTCGGTGGCGCCTGGCGTGTAGACCATCGCCTGGTTGAGCGCGTGCATCAGGTCGATCAGCGCGGTGCGGTCACGGCGTTGGTGGCACTTCTGGTCGGCAAAGTCGCGCAGGGCTTCGTCGGGTTCGGTCAGGCGGGTGCAACGCAGGAACGGGAACGCCGATTGGTGCTCATGTTCGGCCTCGCGCAACTCGTCAATGTCCACCTGGCCACGGGCGCCGATGATGATGGCGTCGTGGGGTTCATCCAGGGTCAGCACATGCAGGATGTTGCCGAACGGGTCCACTTGGGCGCGAACCGGACGCGGCAGGTCGAGTTGCCAACTGAGTACGTGCTGGCGTTCGCTGTCGTGGGGCGTCAGGCGCAGGTACTGGATGCTGGCACGCACCTGGTCTTCGTAGTGGTAGGTGGTTTCGTGGCTGATGGAGAGTCTCATGCCGCCTCCAGGTAGGAACTGTAGATGGCGTCGCCCAACTGGCGGACCAAGGGGATAAAGTCGGTCAGCCAGGCGTGCAGGCCTTCCTCGAGGATTTCATCGATGGCGGTAAAGCGCAGGCGCGCGTCCATCTCGGCGGCCAGGCGCTGGGCCGGTCGACCGTTGAGGCCCGGCAGGCTGGCGAGGATCTGGTCGATCTCTTCGCTGCAGGCACGCAGTGAGCGCGGTACATCGGCGCGCAACAGCAGCAACTCCGCCACTTGCCGTGCGCCAGGGGCATCGCGATAGATCTCGGTGTAGGCCTCGAACGACGACAGCGCACGCAATAAGGCGCTCCACTGATAGTAGGCATGGGCGGTGCCATCGGTGACGGCTTCGGCGCGATCGCCGGCCATTTCATAGCGGGCGTCCAGCAGGCGCAGTGTGTTGTCGGCACGCTCGATAAACGTGCCCAGGCGAATGAAGCGGAATGCATCGTTACGCATGATGGTGCCGTAGGTGGCGCCGCGAAACAGATGGGAACGCTCTTTGACCCACTCGCAGAACCGGCTCATGCCATAGCGGCTCAAGCCCTGCTGGGCGATATCGCGAATATCCAGCCAGGTGGCGTTGATGTTTTCCCACATGTCGGCGGTAATTCGCCCACGCACCGCATGGGCGCTGGCCCGCGCAGCGCCGAGACAACTGTAGATGCTGGCCGGGTTGGCAGCATCCAGCGCAAAGAAGTGCAACAAGCGCTCGGCGTGCAGTTCGCCGTGGCGTTCGTGGTAATCCTCCAGGGTGCCGGTGATCAACAGCGGCATGGCCAGTTCGTGCAGGCCATCGCCGCGCCCGTCCTGGGGCATCAGCGACAGCGAATAGCTGACATCGAGCATGCGTGCGAGGTTTTCCGCACGTTCCAGGTAGCGCGACATCCAGTACAGGTCCGAGGCAGTTCGACTCAACATGGCATCAGTCCTCCACCACCCAGGTGTCTTTGGTGCCGCCGCCCTGAGACGAGTTGACCACCAGCGAGCCTTCGCGCAACGCCACGCGGGTCAAGCCGCCGGGGACCACACGGGTTTCCTTGCCGGACAACACGAACGGACGCAGGTCGATATGACGCGGCGCAATGCCGTTTTCGACAAAGGTCGGGCAGGTGGATAAACACAGGGTCGGCTGGGCGATATAGGCGTGGGGCTTGGCCTTGATACGGGCGCGGAAGGCTTCGATTTCCGCCGCTGTGGACGCGGGGCCGACCAGCATGCCGTAGCCGCCCGAACCCTGGGTTTCCTTCACCACCAGGTCGGGCAGATTGGCCAGCACGTGGGACAGTTCGTCGGGCTTACGGCACTGGAAGGTCGGAACATTCTTCAGGATAGGTTCTTCATCCAGGTAAAAACGGATCATCTCGGTGACGAAGGGGTACACCGACTTGTCATCCGCTACACCGGTGCCGATGGCATTGGCCAATACCACATTGCCGGAGCGATAAGCCGCGAGCAGTCCCGGCACACCAAGCATGGATTCGGGGTTGAAGGCCAACGGGTCGAGGAACGCGTCATCCAGGCGACGGTAGATCACGTCAACGGCCTTGGGCCCGTCGGTGGTGCGCATGAAGACGCGGTCATCGCGCACGAACAGGTCGGCGCCCTCCACCAGTTCCACGCCCATTTCGCGGGCCAGGAACGCGTGCTCGAAGAACGCACTGTTGAAGCGACCTGGCGTCAGTACAACCACGCTCGGGTTATCCAGGGGGCTGGAGCTTTTCAAGGTGTCGAGCAGCAAGTTGGGATAGTGATCGATGGGCGCGATACGCTGGGCGGCGAACAGTTCAGGGAACAGGCGCATCATCATCTTGCGGTCTTCGAGCATGTAGCTGACGCCGCTCGGTGTACGCAGGTTGTCTTCCAGCACGTAGTACGTGCCGTCACCGTCGCGTACGAGGTCGACCCCGGAGATGTGGGAATAGAGATCACGGTGCAGGTCCAGCCCCTGCATCGCCAACTGGTATTGCTCGTTGGCCAGCACCTGTTCAGCGGGGATGATTCCGGCCTTGATGATGCGTTGTTCGTGGTACAGGTCGGCGAGAAACATGTTCAGCGCCTTGACCCGCTGGATACAGCCGCGCTCGACAATCCGCCATTCGCTGGCAGGGATGCTGCGCGGGATGGTATCGAAGGGAATCAACCGTTCCGTACCCTGCTCGTCACCGTAGAGCGTGAAGGTGATCCCGGCGCGGTGAAACAGCAAATCGGCTTCACGCCGGCGCTGGGCCAGCAATTCAGCAGGGGTTTCGGCCAACCAACGGGCGAACTCGCGGTAATGAGGCCTGACCTGGCCTGCCCCATCGTACATTTCATCGTAATAAGTGCGGATCATGCCGAACTCCTTGTCACCCGGGCGCTAGAACCATCGCAAGGCCCGTGCCAGCGGCATAAACACTTAAAAATCAGTGAGTTGAATTACAACCAGAATCCAGCCGCACCGTCCTGGTGCGCAGAATGCCCGGTGCATGGCCCGACGCTTCATCGCAATGCGGGCTTTGACTATCAACAGCATAGTCAGAGTTGATTTCACTGCCCGGCCAAGCCTGCGGATAATCGGCCCCATCTGCTGAACAGGACTCGTCCTACAGCTAAAGCCTTCAAACCGTCGGTAATGTAGTGAATCGTGTACCGACCGTGCTCCCGGTCTTCCCTTTAGGCCACCCTCAATGGGTGGCTTTTTTTTTGGTGCAAAAAAGTGCAGGACTAGTTCCGTAAAATTTCTCACAGCACAAACAAAATCGGCCGACCCAAAGGTCAGCCGATACGCTGCGTTTCTCATACTTCAAGCTGCTACATGGGTAACCCACGCACCTCCTGCTTCACGCCCCATCCCTCGATGATCCCGCCCAGCGGCTCGACCACCGCCCCAAAGTCTTGCTCGAAGTCTCCAATGCCGTCGTAGGTAGCGGACATGATCTTGCTCAGCTCCAGGTACCAGGCGCCATCGTCGCGCGCACTGACCTGGGCATTCAGGGATTCCCCACGAAACTCACCCGCAGCCCGGCGCGCCCGTTCCTCATCCGGGAAAATGGCGTAGAACTCGATGGGGTGGAAACGCGAGAAGTCGAAACCGCCTTCTTTCATGCGGCGCAGAACGTTGGTGCTGATGTCTTCTTGATAGGCTGTGCTCATGAAAAGTGCTCCTCGAATTGATGGATAGACTTTCCGTGCTTCCCGAAGCCCACGCCTTACTGGCGTGGGAACTACGGCAACAACATCACCGCTGGAAAACAAGCATGTAGCTGACAAGACCAGAACTAGCGATTCATTCGCTGATCTCACTTGCAGAGTAGCGCGAAGCTATCACCTCCACCAGAGGTGCTTGAAGGGTGGACAGGGAATGTTCAGGCGGCGGGAGAGATGTCGAGGATCTGGATACTGTTCTGGTCTTTGAGGATCTTGACCGTAGGCTCGGGCTTGCGGCCCTCAAGGTCATTGAGGTCCAGCTCGGCGGCAACGGGCACCAGCTTGTTGCGAATCATGTGTGCCGCATCTTCGAGGCTGGGCTTCTGCTCGCAGGTGAACTGCTCGACGGACTTCACGCCGTGATCATCAACGAAGGTAATCTGCCACTTTTGCATCGGTGCCTCCTCGATAAAACCCGTGTGTGGGCTTACCTTTATCTGGACCTTGGGGGCTCGGCAAACGTTCCACCCAAGGTAGGAGACACCTGATCAGCTGCGCTTACTTCTCAGCGTGTTCTTTCAAGGCTTTCAAGGTGTTGAACGGCGCGTCCACCACGAACTTGTTGGCCAGCCACGAGGGCACGCTGCCGCCTGGCTCGGTGTGCACCTGATAGGTGACTTCGGTCTGGTTGTCGCCCTTAGGCACCAGTTTCCAGAAACCGTCCACTTGGGCGACACGTACGTAGCCTTTTTCTTCAGGCTTGTAGGTCGGCACGCCTTCCAGCTTACGGGTCAGTGTGCCGTCGGCCGCCTTGGTGGTGGTGATGTGCAGGTAGGAATCACGATCCGTCACAGGGAACGGGGCTTTGAATTGGGTATAGGTCCAGCTCTCGTCGCCTTTTTTGTCGACCAGCTTCTGGGACTTGCACTCGTGGATCCAGGCACAGGCACCGGCGACGTCTTCCTGGAGTGCGACGATTTTGGCTACTGGCGCCTTGATCACGGTCACACCGCGATACGCCTTGTATTTGGAGCCGGCAATTTCGCTCAGGGACACCTTGATACCGTCTTCGTCCTTGGCGACTTGCCAATCCTCAGCCTGGGCAGTGGCAGCAAACAACACCGTAAACCCGCACACCACAGCCATTCGTTTCAGCGAACCCATTGTTGTATTCCTTATTGTCGAAGTTCCGAAAAAAAGTTCCGATAGTAAAGCCCATCAAGCCGCCGTCATCTGCTCCCACCAGCCGATCAAGCGGATCGCATCGGCCTGGTCGGTGCCGCAGACCTCGAGATCCGCCTTGAAATCACTGCACACCGCCGGTCGCTCCGGTTGGCCGAAAATCTGGCATAGCAGTTCGACCGACAGGTGCACACAGCGAACACCCGCCGGTTTGCCCTGTGGCATTCCGGGTAATGGCGAACTGATGGAGGGGGCGATGCAGCATGCGCCACAGCCTTCACGGCAATTCATGACCAGCAGGTCCTCGACGACTCAATGTGGATGGCCGAGCTAGAGTACGCCCTAAAACAGCCGTTTTAAAATGGTCTAACAGGGGTTTTTCGCAGAAAACAAAAATGACTGACCAGTCTCCGACACATGGTCGGCGGTCGACGTCACCTTTGTAGGAAAAGTTTACTGCTTGAATTCGAATTCCAACGCTGCACCTTCCACTTCGCGCCGTTCTTCATTGCGCAACTGCAGCTTCATTTCATTGCTGAGCAAGCGGCCGTTGATCTGGAACGCGCTGTTGTCGGTGGGCTTCTCGCCGAACATCGGTGGCAACAGGGGCACACTTTTGGGTTTGGGCATGGTGCCGATAGGCTGCAAGTGCCTGACCATGTCCGACGGCAGCGACAGGTCCAACTGCGCCGGTGGCAATTGCGTCTGCGTCACTTCGCGAGACGCCTTGGACTTACTGGCCGCACGTTTCTTGGCGGCGGCGGTGGTTTTTTTCACCGCTGGCGCTTGTTTCACGGGGGCTGGTTTTTTCGCGGGGGACTTCTGCTCAGTACTGGCGGCGGGCTTCGTTTCGCTCACAGGGGCTGCCGCCAGCGCTGTGCCGACATTGCAAAGGCTTAACAAGCCAATCACCAAAACCGCGCGAAC
Organism: Pseudomonas sp. P7759; assembly: GCF_013386445.1. Taxonomy (NCBI): domain Bacteria; kingdom Pseudomonadati; phylum Pseudomonadota; class Gammaproteobacteria; order Pseudomonadales; family Pseudomonadaceae; genus Pseudomonas; species Pseudomonas sp. P7759. Next base: position 426,650 of record NZ_JACART010000003.1, on the reverse strand, counting down.
AATCGAAGTCATATTGCCTACAGCATTAACGGCAGAGGGCCATATGCTCGCTTGTTGTGCGCGGCATGACAAGCGCGGTGATTAGCTTGCTATAGGATTTGTCCCCTTTCTGAGCGTCACAGTCCGGCGGCGGTTTCCTGGCAGAGCTGGCTCGCCAGCATCCCCAAGGTCATCAGCGCCCGCTCTGCCTCGCGGTTCCACGGTGTACCGCAGTTGAGGCGGATGCAGTGGTTGAATTGCTCGGTATTACTGAAGATCAGCCCCGGCGCAATGCTGATGCCCTGTTGCAGTGCACGTACGTGCAGTTCCTGGGTATTGACCCGTCCGGGCAAACTGACCCACAGGATGAAGCCGCCGGTCGGACGCGTCATCTGGGTGCCTTCCGGGAAATATTGCTGCACCGCCAGCTGGAAGGCGCTGAGGTTCTTGCGGTACTCCTGGCGGATGTAACGCAGGTGCCGATCATAACCGCCGTTTTCCAGGTACGCGGCGACACCCATCTGCGTGACGCTGCAGGCGGAGTGGGTACTGAACATCTGCAAGCGCTGGATTTCCTGCTGGTACTTGCCGGCGATCATCCAGCCGATGCGCACGCCGGGGGACAGCGTCTTGGAAAAACTGGAACAGTAGATCACCCGATCCAGGCGGTCATAGGCCTTCAGGGCCTTGGTGCGGCCCAATTCGAACATCAGCTCGCCGTAGATATCGTCCTCGACAATCTGGATATCGAAGTCCGACGCCAGGCGCAGCAACTGTTTCTGCCGTTCTTCGGGCATGGTGCCGCCCAGCGGGTTACTCAGGCGCGTGGTCAATACCAACGCCTTGATCGACCATTGGTTGGCCGCCAGTTGCAGGGCTTCCAGGCTCATGCCGGTGGACGGATCGCTGGGGATCTCGATGACTTTAAGGCCTAACAGATCGGCCAGTTGCAGCAAGCCGTAATAGGTCGGTGACTCTGCGGCAATCAGGTCGCCCGGCCGCGTCAGCACGCGCAGCGACATCTGCAAGGCATCGACGCAACCGTGGGTGATCACCACTTCGGAAGGGTCCACCACCACGCCCGCATCGCGCATGCGGATCGCCACCTGGCGGCGCAGCGGTTCGAAACCGGGGCTGAACATATAGCTGAATGCCCGTGGGCTCTGGAAGCGCGTGACTTTGGCCAGTTGCTGATGCAGCGCGCGTACCGGCAAGTAGTCCACGCTCGGCACGGCGGCCCCCAGCGGGAACACCCCTTCGCGGCGCGACTCGCCCAATACCTGCTGGATGATGCTGCTGCGGGTGACCAACCCCGGACGCTCAACCCGTGCAATATCCGGCGTCGGCGCGGTGAGCGCTGGCGTCTGGTGCACGTAATAGCCGGACTGCGGCCGCGCCCGGATCAGGCCCTGGTCTTCCAGGTTGGCGTAGGCCTGCAACACCGTGGCGTGGCTCACGTTCAACTGCGAACTCATCTTGCGCACCGAAGGCACGCGCTCGCCCGGTTGATAGACACCGCGCCGGATATCCTCAGCCAGTTGCTGGGCGATACGTTGGTAAAGCAACAGATTGGTCATGACGCAGCACTCGATTTCACGGGTATTTTATTTTTGTGTGAAACATACCGGCACAGTTTAGAAGTGTACGGGGACAGTTGCCACAATAGTCGAGCGCGCGCTGGAGTGACAGCAAAAACTGTGAGGGTCTACACCAAACAAATGTGGGAGCGGGCTTGCTCGCGAAGGCGGTGTATCAGCCAATGAAGTACTGACTGGTACATCGCCTTCGCGAGCAAGCCCGCTCCCACAGTTTGATCTGTGTCAGGCGCTTAGCGCGCGGCACCCAATTGACCTTTCTCATCCGAGAACACAATTTCCACGCGACGGTTCTGCGCCCTGCCCCGCTCTGACGCATTGGCTTCCACCGGGTATTGGTCGCCATACCCTTCAACCTGGATGCGTTTTTCGTCGATCCCCAGGTCGACCAGCACATCCGCCACCGACTGCGCGCGATCACGGGACAGTTTGAGGTTTTCGCGCTCGCCGCCGGTATTGTCGGCGTAACCCTCGATACGCACCACGCGCTTGGGGTTGAGTTGCAGGAACTGTACGATTTTCAGCACCGTGCGGTTGGCCGAGTTTTTCAGCTCTGCTTCACCGGTATCGAACAGCACATCGCCCAGGGTCATCACCAGGCCGCGATCGGTCTGGGTAGTGGCCAGGCTGGCGATCTGTTCTTCAAGCCACTTGCCCTGCTGCTGCACGCTGATCAGCTTGTTTTCACGCAGGGCCAATTGCAGGCGCTGGCGCTCCAGTTCGAGCTTGACGCGGCGTTCTTCATTGAGCCCCTGCTCGGTGTGTTCGCGAGCAATCGCACTGTAGCGTTGGCTCAGGTAGGCGTAATGCACCACGTCGGCGCCGCTGCCCCAGTAGCTGGACAAGCGGTCGGCGCGGGCCAGGGATTCACCGGCACGGATCACGTCCTTGGGCGCAAAGCGCAACACGTTGGCGTCTTCCTTGACCTGCTGGAAGTCGTTGCCCGCCTGTTGCAAGGCCTGCTCGCCGTCGGGATGGCTGGCGCAACCGCCCAACACGGCGGTGCCCAACAGTACCGCACAGCTCAAACTGCGGAGCATCGGGTTCATTGGGCTTCCCCCAACTGCAACTGCTTGCGCAGACGAGTGATACGGGCGTTGAGCACGTTCAACTGCTCCTGGCTCTTGCGGGTCAGCACTTGGGCTTCAGCCAGGCGTGCATCCAGTTCGGCTTGTTCGAAACGCATACGGGCGTTTTTGTAGGATTGGTCGGCCATGCTCGACTTGGCCCGGGCGAACTTGGCTTCGGCCAGTTTCAATTCGGGCGATTCATCCGCGTTGGCCCCCACGGCACTGGCTTGCTCCAGGGCTTGCTGGGTGAGGCGCATTTGTTCATTCGGCGCAGGATCGGCTGCACATCCCGCCAGAGCGACAACGGCGAGGGCCGCGAAAAGAGGTCGAAGAGTCACTGAAAATCCCTACTTTGTTGGGGTGCCGACGGGTTGCTGCAATTGCGCTTTCCAGCGCTCCAGATTGCTCTGCAACGCAGCTTGCGCCACACCGGACGCGGGCAATTCTGTCATCTTTTTGGCCAGCTGTCCGCGTAGCCACGGATCATTGCAGGCCGAGTTGTGGGAAATCGCCAGGTACAGGCCCGGCTGGTCGATGGGGATATCGCGGGCCATCAGGTCGTTGCTCATGCCCAGGGTCTGCGCCATGGCCATGCCGGAATAACGCCCGGCCAGCACGTAGTCGACTTCACCCAGCAGCAGTTTCTGGAACGCTGGCGTCAGCGACGGCAGGCGTTGCAGGCTCAGTTGCTCACCGGCGAAGGTCTCGAAGGCCGCGCTCAAACGCGCGCGCTCTGACACCGCGCCTTTGTGCCCGTGCAGGTCGGCGGCTGTGGCATAGGCCAGCGCCGAGTCCTTGCGCGTCCACACCAGGTAGTCGAGCTGCACCAGCGCCGGGTGGATGTAATCGAGGGTTTCCAGCTCACCCAGGTTCAGCGGTGCGTCGGCGAGGATGTCCATGCGCCCGCTGCGCACTTCCTCCAGGGCCAGGGAGCGCTTACCACCGTAGAGCAGGTCGATTTTCAAGCCGAGGTCCTTGCCCACTTGTTGCAACACATCGGCGGTGGCGCCGATCAGGTGCGTGGGGTCTTGCGGGTCGCGCCAGAGCAACGGCGGCGCATCCGGGCTGCCGGTGATCACCAGGCGATCGCATTTGCCGGCGGCCAGCGACAGCGTCGGCAGCAATGTGAGGCCCAGCAGTACCGCCCAAGGGCGCAATTCCATGGCGTGTGTCTCCAAGTCAAAAAAAAGCCCGGTCACAAGGACCGGGCTCTTTATAAGTGAAGCCGCTGGTTTAGACCAGCTTCTCCAGCTCAGGGACGGCTTCGAACAAGTCCGCCACTAGGCCGTAATCAGCCACCTGGAAGATCGGCGCTTCTTCGTCCTTGTTGATCGCAACGATCACTTTGGAGTCTTTCATACCGGCCAAGTGCTGGATCGCGCCGGAGATACCGACGGCGATGTACAGCTGTGGCGCAACGATCTTGCCGGTCTGGCCGACCTGCATATCGTTGGGTACGAAACCTGCGTCGACGGCCGCGCGGGAAGCGCCGACCGCAGCGCCCAGCTTGTCGGCCAGGGCGTACAGGTGCTTGAAGTTGTCACCGTTCTGCATGCCACGCCCGCCAGACACGACGATCTTGGCAGCGGTCAGCTCAGGACGATCCGACTTGGCCAGCTCTTCGCCTACGAAGCTGGAAGTGCCAGCGTCGTGGGCAGCCGCAACGGCTTCAACGGCAGCCGAACCACCTTCGGCGGCAACCGGGTCGAAACCGGTAGCACGCACGGTGATGACTTTGACCGAAGCGTTGGACTGTACGGTAGCGATGGCGTTACCGGCGTAGATTGGGCGCTTGAAGGTGTCGGCGCTTTCAACCGAAATGATCTCGGAGATCTGGTCAACGTCCAGCTGCGCGGCAACGCGTGGCAGGATGTTTTTGCCGTTGGAGGTAGCAGCAGCCAGGATGTGGCTGTAGCCAGCGCCCAACTCAGCTACCAGCGGCGCAACGTTTTCTGGCAACTGATGCGCGTAGGCGGCATTGTCAGCGTTCAGGACTTTGCTCACGCCCGCGATTTTCGCAGCGGCTTCAGCCACGGCGCCAGCGCCCTGGCCGGCAACCAGTACGTGAATGTCTCCACCGATTTTAGCAGCGGCAGCCACGGTGTTCAGGGTGGCCGGGGCCAGCACCTTGTTATCGTGTTCGGCGATTACGAGGATAGTCATGATCAGATCACCTTCGCTTCGTTTTTCAGTTTCTCGACCAGTTCGGCCACCGACTTGACCTTGATGCCCGCGCTGCGTGCAGCCGGTGCTTCAACCTTGACGGTCTTGTTGGTGGAGGCGGTGGAAACGCCCAAAGCTTCAGGAGTGACCGACTCAAGCGGCTTCTTCTTGGCTTTCATGATGTTTGGCAGGGACGCGTAGCGCGGCTCGTTCAAACGCAGGTCGGTGGTGACGATGGCCGGCAGTTTCAGGGAAACGGTCTGCGCGCCGCCGTCGATTTCACGGGTCACAGCGACGCTGTCGCCGCTCACTTCGACTTTGGAGGCGAAGGTGCCCTGGCCGTAACCGGTCAGTGCAGCCAGCATCTGGCCAGTCTGGTTGTTGTCGCTGTCGATGGCCTGTTTGCCGAGGATCACCAGCTGAGGCTGTTCCTTGTCGACAACGGCTTTGAGCAGCTTGGCCACGGCCAGGGAGGTCAGGTCTTCAGCGGACTCGACCAGGATGGCGCGGTCGGCACCCAGTGCCAGGGCGGTACGCAGCTGCTCTTGAGCAGTGGTAGGGCCGATGGAAACCACGACGATTTCAGTCGCCACGCCTTTCTCTTTCAGGCGGACGGCTTCTTCCACAGCGATTTCGCAGAAAGGGTTCATCGACATCTTGACGTTAGCAAGGTCGACGCCGGAATTGTCCGCCTTGACGCGAACTTTCACGTTGTAATCGACAACGCGTTTGACAGCTACAAGAACCTTCATGGATTCCTCGTTACTCTCCGGTGAAAAGAAAGTCGCCTAGGCGAACCTGGCGGTTGATGCTCATCGGCACACAAGGGCACCTCCAAAAACGCAGGCGGTGACCTTGCTCACGGGAAATGATGACCGTTCGTCAGTGGTGACTGAGAGGTCATTCTTTATCGCAGCGTGTAAACTGCGCGCCAGTGTCTGGACGCGCGCCACCTGTCTTGCTTTTGGACGTGCTCTTGAAACCTGCAGTCTGCCTACGGTTAGCGCAAAACCGACCGTATATTGACCGGAACACCTATTCTGGTCAATACGGCAAAATAGCCAGTCATAAGCCGCACCACTTTGATTTACCTAGCCTGCGGGCAATTCAAACAAACGTTTGTATTGGACGCTGGCAGTGGTGTAGATATAATGCGCCACCTAGAGAGAAAGGTGGGTCTTGCCGTTGCCGCAAGACGACACCGAACCTCCACCCATTAGAAAAAAAAGCCTGTTGAGCCTTGAGTAGGAGATAGCCTGTGGAACGCGAATACATGGAATTCGACGTGGTCATCGTCGGCGCTGGCCCGGCGGGACTGTCTGCCGCCTGCCGACTGAAGCAGAAGGCCGCCGAAGCCGGTAAGGAAATCAGCGTCTGCGTGGTCGAGAAAGGCTCCGAAGTCGGCGCGCATATCCTCTCCGGTGCCGTGTTCGAACCCCGCGCCCTGAACGAACTGTTCCCGGACTGGAAAGCACTCGGCGCCCCGCTCAACACCCCGGTGGTGCGCGACGACATCTATGTACTGCGCAGCCCCGAAGCCTCCACCAAGGTGCCTGACTTCTTTGTGCCCAAGACCATGCACAACGAAGGCAACTACATCATCTCCCTGGGCAACCTGTGCCGCTGGCTGGCCCAGCAGGCCGAGAACCTGGGCGTGGAAGTCTACCCAGGCTTCGCCGCCCAGGAAGCGCTGTTCGACGAAAACGGCGTGGTGCGCGGGATCATCACCGGCGACCTCGGCGTCGACCGTGAAGGCAACCCGAAAGAAGGCGTCTACACCCCTGGCATGGAACTGCGCGGCAAGTACACGCTGTTCGCCGAAGGTTGCCGTGGCCACATCGGCAAGCAACTGATCCAGCGCTTCAACCTGGACAGCGACGCCGACGCCCAGCACTACGGCATCGGCCTGAAGGAAATCTGGGAAATCGACCCCGCCAAGCACCAACCTGGCCTGGTGGTGCACACCGCCGGTTGGCCGCTGGACATCATGAGCGCCGAAAACACCGGTGGCTCGTTCCTTTATCACCTGGAAAACAACCAGGTAGTCGTTGGCCTGATCGTCGACCTGTCCTACAGCAACACCTTCCTGTCGCCGTTCGATGAGTTCCAGCGCCTCAAGCACCACCCGGTGCTGGCCCAGTACCTGGAAGGCGGCAAACGCATCAGCTATGGCGCCCGCGCCATCTGCAAAGGCGGCCTGAACTCGCTGCCGAAGATGGTCTTCAAAGGTGGCGCATTGATCGGTTGCGACCTCGGCACCCTGAACTTCGCCAAGATCAAGGGCAGCCACACCGCGATGAAGTCTGGCATGCTCGCCGCCGACGCCGTGGCCGACCGCCTGTTCGCCGACTCCGAAGGCGGTGATGAACTGACCGCTTACGTCGACAGCTTCAAATCCAGCTGGCTCTACGAAGAACTGTTCGCCAGCCGCAACTTCGGCCCGGCAATGCACAAGTTCGGCCCGATCATCGGCGCCGGCTTCAACTGGTTCGACCAGAACATCCTGGGCGGCAAGATGCCGTTCACCCTGCACGACACCAAGCCGGACTACGCCTGCCTCAAGCTGGCCAAGGACAGCAAGAAGATCGACTACCCGAAACCCGACGGCAAGCTGAGCTTCGACAAGTTGAGCTCGGTGTTCATCTCCGGTACCAACCACGAAGAAGAGCAACCGTGCCACTTGAAGCTCAAGGACCCGAGCATCCCGATCGGCACCAACCTGCCGCTCTACGATGAACCGGCGCAGCGCTACTGCCCGGCCGGCGTGTATGAAGTGATCACCAAGGAAGACGGCGAGAAGCGCTTCCAGATCAACGCCCAGAACTGCGTGCACTGCAAGACCTGTGACATCAAGGACCCTTCGCAGAACATCACCTGGGTCACGCCGGAAGGTGCGGGTGGGCCGACTTACCCGAACATGTAAGCCCGCTGCTTGAATAAAAAAAGGCTCCCAAATGGGAGCCTTTTTTGTGGCCCGAAAAAAGCCAGTCACCTCGGTCAAATGTGGGAGCGGGCTTGCTCGCGAAGGCGGCCTGTCAGTTGAGGAATGTGTTAGCTGACCCACCGTATTCGCGAGCAAGCCCGCTCCCACATTTACGGTGTTGTGCCTGGTGGAATTATGCGGCGCGTTCTTCACCGGGATTGCGCAGGAAATAGCGCTTATATTCCCGACTGAACTGCGACGTACTCTGATAACCCACGTTATGCGCCGCCTGCGCTACGCCCATGCCCTCCACCAGCAACAGTTGCTGGGCCTTGAGCAAGCGCAGACGCTTCAAGTACTGCACCGGCGACAACAACGTACAGCGCTTGAAATGCTCATGAAACGTCGACGCACTCATGTGCGCATACCCCGCCAGCGTCTCGATATTCAGCGGCTCGGCGTAATGGGCATGCAAGTGATTCAACGACGTGGCGATCCGCGAAAACTGCCCCTGCTGTTCCACCAGCGCCCGCAATACATCCGCCTGCGGGCCCCGCAACGCGGTGAACAACACTTCCCTGACCCGCGCCGGGCCCATGATCCGGCTTTCCAGCGGATCGTGCAGGCATTCCAACAGGCGTTCGACGGCGCCGCGCATCGCGTCATCGAGCATTACCGAACTCATCGACTCCAGCGTCTGCGCCGTCGGTGGCGGCCCGGCCTGAATGCCCATGGCCATGACCAGTTCCCCCAGCACCACGCGGTCAATGCCCACCGTGACGCCGTACAACGGCGCGTCGGAGGCCATGGCAAAGGTCTCGCATTCGAACGGCACCGGCATCGCCTGGATCAGGTAATGCCCGGCGCCATACTCCAGCGTACGCGGCCCGAGGTAGGCGACTTTGCTGCCCTGGGCCACGAACATCAGGCTCGGTTCATAGATCTGCGGCCCACGCGCCACGTCGCAACTGGCGCGCAGCACTTGCACGCCGGGCAGGTTGGTTGGGGAAAAACCGTCGCAGGGCGTAAGCCCCTCAATCAAGGACACCAGTGTGGCGTTGGCGTCGAGATGGCGGGTGAGCAGCATGGCAAAAAACTTCGCGAAAAGGGGATGAGAACATCATCGCAGGTCTGGCGTCACAAGGATCCAAACACGGGGCACTCCCGGACGAATAGGCATGAGACTCGGAGCAATCGCCATGGCCGCATCAGGACCCGGCGCGGAGAATGCGCCGCCTCACCTGTCATTGCTTTTGCGAGGTTTCCCCATGTACACCGCCATCGGTTATGCCGCCCAGTCGGCCACCACTCCCCTCGCCCCCATGTCGTTCCAGCGCCGCAGCCCGCGTGCCGATGACGTGGCGATCGAGATCCTGTACTGCGGCGTCTGCCACTCCGACATCCACCAGGCCCGCAACGAGTGGGGCATCGCCGTGTACCCACTGATGCCTGGCCACGAGATCGTCGGCAAGGTCACCGCCATTGGTGCCAACGTCACCGCGCACAAAGTCGGTGACCTGGTGGGCGTGGGCTGCATGGTCGATTCGTGCCGTCACTGCGACGCGTGTCAAGCGGACCTGGAGCAATACTGCCTCGAAGGCCCGACCATGACCTACGCCACCCCAGACCGCGTCGATGGCAGCAACACCATGGGCGGTTACTCCGACAGCATCGTGGTCAGCGAACATTTCGTGGTGAAGATCCCGGCCAAGCTTGACCTGGCCAGCGCCGCGCCGATCCTCTGCGCCGGCATCACCACCTACTCGCCGCTCAAGCACTACGGCGTGAAGGCCGGCGATAAAGTCGGCGTGCTGGGCATGGGCGGCCTCGGCCATATGGGCATCAAGTTTGCCAAGGCCATGGGCGCGGAAGTGACCTTGTTCACGCGCTCGGCAAGCAAGGCCGAAGAAGGCCGTCGCCAGGGCGCCGATCATGTGATCGTGTCCACCGACGAAGCCCAGATGAAAGCCGCCGCCGGCAGCTTCGACTTCCTGCTGGACACCATCCCTGTGCAGCACGACCTGAACCCCTACCTCGACGTGCTGCGCTTTGACGGCGTGCATATCCTGGTCGGCCTGATCGAGCCGGTGGACCCGCCCGTCAACGCCGCCAAGCTGGTGCTGGGCCGCAAGGTGCTGGCCGGTTCGTTGATCGGTGGTATTGCCGAAACCCAGGAAGTCCTGGATTTCTGCGCCGAGCACGGCATCACCTGCGACATCGAAATGCTCGACATCCGCAATATCAACGAAGCCTACAGCCGCATGATCGCCGGCGACGTGAAGTACCGCTTTGTCATCGACATGGCGACGTTGAAGGCCTGATCAGGCCTTCGCGCCCAACTCCGCCGACAGCCGGCCTGCGACCTGTTTGACCACAGGAATCAGCTCGGCCATTTTCTCCAGCGGCATGTAGGGCACGGTACTGGCGATGCTGATGCCGGCGACGATGCGCCGGCTGGCATCGCGCACCGGAGCGGCCACACAACGGATCGACGGTTCGTTGTCTTCCAGGTCGAACGCATAACCGCCCACCACGTATTCATGCATGCGCTGCTCGAACTGTGCCCAGGATTGCTCCGGGTGCTGCGGCCATTGCAGGCTTTTCCCACCCGCCGGCAGGCTGACTTCGTACAGGCGCTGCCACTCTGCGACCGTGTCATCCAACAGCAAGGCCTTGCCGATCCCGGTGCGTGCCAGCGGCATGCGATGGCCGACCCGTGAGCGCATTTCCGGGCCGTTGCGGCCGGGGTTCTTGTGCAGGTACAGCACGTCGTCGTATTCGCGGATGGCCAAGTGGATGGTGTCGCCGGTCAGCGCCGACAATTCATCCAGATAGGGGATCGCCAGAGTCACCAGCGGCAGCTCTTCCCGCGCCTGGAAACCCAGCTCGATCAACTTCGGCCCCAGCAGGTAACCGACCTGTGGCACCACCCGCAGGTAACGCTCTTCCACCAGGCAACTGGCCAGGCGGTGGGTGGTGCTGCGGGTGGTGCCGATGCGCTTGGCGATCTCTTTCAGATCCCGCGCACCGGCCGCCACCGCTTGCACCACGCCCAGGCCACGCAGCAGGGTCTGGGTGCCGGTGGGGGCGGCGTCTTTGACGGGGGTGTGGGCGTTTTCCTGCATATCGGGCCTATTGGGGAGTACGAAAACGGCGCCATTATGGCAAATCACGGACCTCAATACAGTGGAGATCCAAATGTGGGAGCGGGCTTGCTCGCGAAGGCGGTGTGTCAGTCAAAGATGTACTTACTGAACCACCGCCTTCGCGAGCAAGCCCGCTCCCACAGGGGTTAGGCGGTGTTCTTCCTAGCGCTGTTTCATGCGATCGATGATGACCGCAAGAAGCAGGATCGAACCCCGGATCACATACTGGTAAAAGGTGTCGATGTTCTTCAGGTTCATCGCATTCTCGATGATCGCCAAAATCAGCACCCCGGCAATCACGTGACGGATCATGCCGATGCCGCCGCTCAGCGACACCCCGCCCAGTACACACGCCGAGATCACGGTCAGCTCAAAACCTTGCCCAATCATCGGCTGGCCCGAGGTCATGCGCGAGGCGAGGATCACCCCGGCCAGGGCGCCGATCAAGCCGTGCACGGCAAAGATGATGATCTTGGTGCGATCAACGTTCACCCCGGCCAGCAACGCCGCTTCCTGGTTACCGCCGATGGCCATGGTGTTGCGCCCGTAGGTGGTGTAGTTCAGCAGCCAGCCAAAGAACACAAAGCACAGCACAGTGATGATGATCGGCACCGGCACACCCATCAGCTGGCCGTTGCCGAACACGAAGAAACCTTCGTCCATCACGCCGACGGCCTTGCCGTTGGAAAAGATGTACGCCAGGCCGCGTACGATCTGCATGGTCGCCAAGGTCGCAATCAACGCGTTGATGCGCAGCTTGGCGATGACAATGCCGTTGATCAGCCCCACCACCAGGCCCATGGCCAACGCGGCGGACACGCCGAGCACCACGCTGTCGGTGTCGCGGATCACAATGCCCGCAACCACGCCAGCACAGGCAATCACCGAGCCCACCGACAAGTCGAAGTGCCCCGACGCCAGGCAGAACAGCATGGTGCACGCCGCAATACCCACGGTAGAAATCGCCAGGCCCAACCCGCGCATGTTCAGCGGCGAAAGGAAGTTATCGATAAACAACGCGCTGAGCACAAAGATGCCCAACGCGGCGAGCAGCATCACCCAGTCATCGAGGAACTTACGCTGGTTGAAACCCGGCCAGAAGCCCTTTGCAGTTTTTACCTCAGACATCATTCACCTCGAATTCTTCAAGCCCGCGAACGCGGGAGAGCCAGTTGCAATAGCCGAGCCTCATCCGCTTGGTCGCGGGTGAGTTCGCCGGTCAGGGCGCCTTCGCTCATCACCAGGATGCGGTCGCTGATGCCCATGACTTCCATCAGGTCGCTGGACACCACGATCACCGCAATACCGCTGGCGGCCAGGTTGTGGATGATCTGGTAGATCTCCGACTTGGCGCCGATGTCGATGCCACGGGTCGGCTCGTCCAACAGCAGCACCTTCATCGGCATCGACAGCCAGCGGCCGAGAATGGCCTTCTGCTGGTTGCCGCCGGAGAGGTACATGATTTTCTGTTCGGCGTTGGGCGTCTTGACCTTCATCGCCTTGATCTGCCGGTCGGCGTTGGCCGTTTCCCAGCCGTCTCGCAGCAGCCAACCAAAGGTGGAATGGGCGCCCCGCGCGCTGATGTTGATGTTCTCGGCCACGCTGGACAGCGGAATAATGCCCTCCTTCTTGCGGTCTTCCGGGCACAGCAGCACACCGGCTGCGATGGCGTCACGGGGTGACTGCAAGCGCAGCGTTTGCCCGCAGAGTTCAAGGCTACCGGCGGTGCTGCGGGTCAACCCGCTGAGCAGCCGAAACAGCTCCGTACGCCCTGCACCGACCAGTCCGAACAGGCCAAGAATCTCGCCCTTGTGTACCTGCAGATTGACCGGCTCACGCAGGCCCGGTCCGAGCAAGCCCTCGATTTTCAGCGCCACTTCGCCCTGTTCCCGTGGCCGGTAATCGTAGATATCCTGGATATCGCGACCGACCATGCAGGTCACCAACTGGTCGTGAGTCAGCGCATTCATGTCATCGAAAGTGCGCACATAACGGCCGTCCTTGAACACCGTCACCGCGTTGCAGATGCGGAACACTTCTTCCATACGGTGCGACACATAGAGCACGACTTTGCCCTCATCGCGCAGGCGGGTGATGATCGCCATCAAGCGGTCGATCTCGCGCGCCGACAAGCTGCTGGTGGGTTCGTCGAAGGCAATCACATGGGCGCCACGGGACAACGCCTTGGCGATTTCCACCAGCTGGCGCTGACCGAGGGACAGGCGACCGAGCTTTTCGTCCGGGTCGATTTCATCCGCCAGGCCTTTGAGGCAGGCCAACGCTTGCTTGCGCAACTGGCTGCGGTTGACCACCCCGAAACGCGTCGGCAAATGCCCAAGGAACAGGTTCTCGGCCACGGTCATTTCCGGCACCAGGTGCAGCTCCTGGTGGATCACCGCCACACCGCTGGCAATGCTGTCGGCGGCCGACTTGAAGTCCATGGTCTGCTCGCCGATCTGCAGCGAACCACTGCTCGGCAAGTAAGCACCGCCGAGGATCTTCAGCAGCGTCGACTTACCCGCGCCGTTCTCGCCCATCAGCGCATGCACCTGGCGCGGCCGCGCTTCAAAGCTGATCTGCGCCAGGGCTTTCACACCGGGAAATTCCTTGCCGATGCCGTTGAAGCGCAGGGCCGCGCCGGTCATTTCCACAGCCCGATTTTGCTTAACTCTTCCTTGAAGTTGGCGCGGGTGATCAGGGTCACGTTGTCCAACGCGGTGAACTTGGCAGGCTCGGTGCCCTTGGTGACCCACTCGAACATGGCGCTGGCGGTTTTATAGCCGGAGGCGTCAGGGCTCAGCAGCATCGAGCCGTAAAAGCCGGTGTCGGTTTTCTTCAGCTCTTCAATCGCATCGGTGCCGTTGATACCCACGCCGATCACGTTCGCCGCCTTGAAACCGGCGCTTTCGGTGGCGCGCACGCCGCCCAGTACGGTGCTGTCGTTCATGCCACCGATGATCAGGTTTTTCGCGCCGCTGGGCAGTTTCACCAGGGCCGAGTTGGTGGCGTCCATGCTGCCCGGTACGTCGAGGGTTTTCTGCGCGCTGAACAGGATGTGGTCGGCGGGCAAGCCGGCAGCCTTGAGGCCTTCGACCGAACCGTCGGTGCGTTTCTTGCCGGTTTCCAGCTCATCGAAGGTGTTGATGACGGCGTAGGTTTCTTTCCAGTCCCAGTTGCGATGCTTGGCTTCGGCGGCCATGGCTTCGCCTTGTTTCTGGCCGATCTTGTAGGCATCCAGGCCGACGTAAGGCACGTCTTCCATGGGCTTGCCCTTGGCGTCGACGAAACGATCGTCCACCGCCAGCACTTTGAGGTTATTGAGCTTGGCCTTGGCCATGATCGCCGGGCCGAGGGACACGTCCGGCGGGCAGATCACGAAGCCCTTGGCGCCATTGGCGGCCAGGGTGTCGATGGCCGACAAGGTTTTTTCACCGTCCGGCACGGCGATCTTTATGACGGTGAAACCCTGGTCCTTGCCGGCTTTTTCGGCGAAGGCCCATTCGGTCTGGAACCAGGGTTCTTCGGCCTGCTTGACCAGGAAGCCGATCTTCACTTCCTCGGCGAGCGCCACGCTGCTGAACGCCATTGCCAGCGCCAGGGTGCCTAGAGTCTTCTTGAACATGGACCACCTCCTTCTTGTTATTGGAAAACGCTTTAGTCGTGGTACATCACAGAACGCCCGCCATCGATCATCAGGCAGGTTGCATTGATAAAGGGCGCCTCGTCAGTCGCCAGGAACAGTGCCGACATCGCCACCTCCACCGGCTGGCCGATGCGCTTGGGCGGGTGCAGGTCGAACGCGCGCTGACGCTCAGCGTGGGGGTCGGCGAAACCGTTCCAGTAGTCGACGTTGAGCTGGGTTTCGATGTAGCCCGGCGCGATGGCGTTCACGCGGATACCTTTGGGCGCGTATTCGATGCCGAGGGCGCGGGTCAGGCCGAGCAGGCCGTGCTTGGCCACGGGATAGGGAAAGCAGCCGGGGATGATGTGGCTGGAATGGGTGGACGCAATGTTGATGATGTTGCCGATGCCCTGCTCGATCATGTGCGGCAACACCGCGCGGCAGCCGAACCAGGCACCGTCGAGGTCGATGGCGAAGCAGCGGCGCCAGTCTTCGTCGGTCATTTCCAGCGGGTCGCGGAACACATTGACCCCGGCGCAGTTGACCAGCACATCCACCCGACCGAAGCGCTCGATGGCCAGGTTGACCAGCGCCTGCCATTGATCTTTCGAGGTGATGTCGACGGCCTGCGCGTAGACGTCGGCGCCGCGCTCACGCCAGTGGGCGGCGACCTTCTCGACTTTTTCGCCCTGGATATCGGCGATGATCAATTGCGCCTGCTGCGCCTGGAAACACGCGACGATCGCCTCGCCAATGCCTTGGGCGGCGCCGGTGATGATCACCACTTTGCCTTTGAGCCGCTCGCCGTAGGTGGGCTCGGGCACGGCGGGGAGTGACAAGGGTTGTGCCTGCATCGCTTCACCTGTTTTATTTTTGGTAGTGAGTGCTGATGCAGCCGACTATAAACCCATCATTTGAAATATCTCAATATATAAATTTGCATCCCACATAGTGAGCACAGAAACAAAAAAACCGGCGAATCGTCGCCGGTTATTTGTAGGGCCTTCTCCGTCAGCCGAGGGCGAAGTCGCGCAGTGCGTCGCCTTCCATGCGGTAGCGCACCCACTCTTCCTGGGGCTGGGCGCCGATGGATTTGTAGAAGGCAATCGCCGGTTCATTCCAGTCCAGCACGCTCCACTCGAAGCGCCCGCAACCGTTATCGAAGGCGATCTTCGCCAAGTGACGCAGCAGCTTCTTGCCCGCCCCGCCGCCGCGCTGTTCCGGGTTGATGTAGAGGTCTTCCAGGTACAGGCAGTTGCTGCCCAACCAGGTGGAATAGCTGAAGAAGAACACCGCAAAACCAATCGGCAAGCCGTCGCGCAAGCAGATCAGTCCATGGGCGGTGGCGCCCTCGCTGAACAGGCTGCGCTCGATGTCCACCACACTGGCGATCACTTCGTGCCGGGCTTTTTCGTACTCGGCCAGCTCCGTGATGAAGGTCAGGATTTGCGCAGCATCGCTGGGCACGGCGGGGCGAATCTCGATGGTCATGGGCGAGCCTTGGCAATTTCAAAGCACACATACTAAGGCGCTTTCGTGACGGATTGCAGTGCAATTTCACCACGTGCCCTTACTCCGCCCACAGGTAACGCTGGCACCAGCAACCCCACAACAATCGGCCAAGCGGTGCATGGTAAAACGTCCGGCATAACTCCAATGACTTCCAGGCCATCCCATGCATTCCAAATCTGCAGTGAGCACGCCGTTGTTCGCCCTGTTTTGCCTTGCCAGTTTTCTATTGTCGCTGTCTTACGGCTCGACCTTTCTGTTGTCGTTGCTGATTCATACGCGCGGCGGCAACGAGCACGATGCCGGCAGTGTGATCTCCATGGCAATGCTCAGCACCTTTGTGGCCGTGGTGGTCTCCGGGCATTTGGCCGATGCGCTGGGCGCGGCGCGGGCGATTGCGGGAATGGGCCTGCTGTTGGTGGTGGCGTGCCTGGGTTTTGCACTGATGCCTGGGTTCGGCCAGGGCTTGATGGGGTTTGGCCTGGCGCTGGGGCTCGGTTGGGGAGTGTTCTATACCTTGGGGCCGATCATCGTGGCCCTGCTGGTAGAACCGCAACAGCGGGCGAAGTATTTTGCTTTGTTGTCCGGCAGCATGATGAGCGGAATAGGGGCCGGCCCCTTGCTCGGCCGCGCGGCGAGCGCGTTGGGGCTGCCGCTGACCAGCGCGTTCTACATCGCGGCCTGCGCCAGCCTTGTCGGTGTGGTGATGTTCTGGCGACTGGGCGCTCATCTCAAGCAAGACGCAGCAGTGGCAAAAATCTCCTGGCGTGCCACGCGCCAGGTGCTGTCATCGAAGGCTGTGTTCGCGATCATCATGGTCGGCCTGGGCGGTTGTGTGTTCGGTGGGTTGTCCTCGTTCCAGACCAGCTATGCAGCGGCGCATTCGTTGGACTATTCGCTGTTCTTCCTGGGTTTCCTGAGCGCGGCAATTACCAGCCGTTTGTTGATTGCAGGGCTTGTCGTCAAGCGGGATGCCTATCGCTCGGCGTGCGTGTTGTCGGGGCTGATGCTGGTGTCGGTGTTGATGTTCGGCTTCACGGTATCGGGGACCTTCAGCTACCTGCTCGCCGCCATCACCCTGGGCGTGGGTTATGGGCTGACGTACTCGGTGATCAACGGACTGGTGGCCAATGAAGCGCCCTTCGGCACCACGCCCCAGGCGTTGCTGCTGTTCAGCCTTGGGTACTTCGTCGGGGTATTCGGTTTCCCGCTGCTGGCCGGGCGGATCATCGTCGAATATGGCCTGCAATCGCTGCTGCTGAGTGTGACGGCAGTGGCGTTGATCAATTGGTTGATCAGCGTCGCCAGGCTGGTCTGGCGGCGGGCCTCGGCACACAAAATCTTACAGGTGAGCTAAGACCGTTCGTCGCCACCCAGGCACGAACACCAAGGCCGGGCTGACCAATAGAGGGTAAGGACATTAATCATATGGAGACACCCTCATGAAAAATTCCAAGTTTGCTGCCCTCGCCCTCACGGGCCTGTTGTCTGCTGCGTCGCTGAGCGCCTTTGCCGCCAGCTCGACCACCGGGCCAACCGATCCAACACCGAATGCCACCACCGAGTCGCAGAAATCCATGGGTACCGGCATGGACACCAATGGTGGCGCGGTCATTGAGCCCGGCGCTGACCCGCGCACCCAAGGCAACGATAACCAGCGCCAAGCGCCTGCCGCCGTCGGTAACGGCAAAATGGGCCCGGCGGTCAATCAGCCCAATATCAACAAGGGCGATGACTCCAACGTCCCAGGTGCGCCGAAACAACCTGCGCCTTGATCCATCGAACGCAAGACGAACACCCGATCATTTCCCAGTGAAGAGGTACGCATGAACGTCGATAGAAACCTTGAGAAAGAAGTCCTCACCCGCCTGCTGCACGCTCATCCGCAAGGGCTGGGCAAGGAGGTGCTGGATAACTACCGCGGCGAAAAAGAGGTGGCCAGTGTCTTGGCATTCCTGCAGGACCGTGGGTTGATCAAGGATGGGCATGTGACCACTGACGCGGCCGGTGAGTACGCGTTGAATCTGCCGATCAAGCTGACGGCGTCCGGGGTGGATGAGGCGCGTAAGTTGGAGTCTGAAACGCTCTAACAGCCCTCATACAAAACAAAATGTGGGAGCGGGCTTGCTCGCGAAGGCGGAGTATCAGTGGCAAATCTTTGCCTGACACTCCGCCTTCGCGAGCAAGCCCGCTCCCACAGTTTTGTCCGCATTCAGCCAGCTAGTAGAGCATCGACCTCCGCAGTGCCGGGTGAGGTTGCTGGCCCCCAGCGTGTCACCGCCAACGCCGCTGCCGCATTGGCACGACGTGCCGCTTGAGCGGGTGCCAGGCCATTCGCCAACCCTGCCATAAACACCCCCGCATGGGCATCCCCCGCGCCATTGCTGTCCACCGCCTTCACCTTGAACCCCGGCACATGCTGCGCCTGGCCATTGCGGCTGACCCAGCAACCATTCGGTCCATCCCGCACCACCAGCAAGGCCTCCACGGGCAGGTGACGATTGAGATCGACCAGCGCATCCGCCACCGTACCCGCCCCGGTAAAGGCCAGGGCTTCCGGGCCATTACTGGTCCAGATATCGATACGCGGCAGCAACGCCACCATCAGCGTGGAGTCAGGCGCCTTGACCAACGGGCCCGGATCGAACACCACGGTGATCGCTCGCGGCAGCGCCAGCAGCCAGTCGAGCAATGCCTGCGCCTTACCTTCCAGCAACAGGCTGTAGCCGCTGACATACACGTAATCGTCCGGTTGCGGGACCACGCGCGCCAGGTCCTCGGCACTCAAGTCACCTTCAGCGCCGAGATGGGAAATGAAGGTGCGCTCGGTGGTGGCCTCGGTCAGCGAGACACACAAACCGGTGTCTTTATCGGTGCTGGCCGTCTGAGCCATTTCGACCCCTTCGGCCTGCATCGCCGCACGGGCCAGGTCACCAAAGCGCCCATTGCCATGACGGCCGAGGTAAACCACCGGCAACCCATTGCGCCGCGCGGCCGCCATCACATTGAAGCCCCCTCCGGCCTCAAAGCTGGCCGATTGCGCCAGCACATCGCCGCCGGTGGCGGGCAAAGTATCGAGGGCCATGACCAGGTCGACGATGACTTGGCCTGTGTGCAGCAATCTAGACATTAGGACGCTCTACCAAAGCCGGGCGACGGTCAGCGGCGCCACCCAGTACTGCATAAATCCCGCCGGCCACCACGAAGGTGACAATCCAGCCCAGGCCGTTGTGGCCCAGCCAGGAGTCGGACAAAGGCCCGGCGAACCAGATATTTTCGGCGGTGGTGCCGATGGTGGTGAAGCTGAAGCCCAGCACGATCGCCACCGCCCAGGCGCCGAACGCACGCCATTCCACACCGCCGCGATACCAGTAGACGCTGCTTGGGCTCACGTCCAGCAGGTCCTTGGGGCTGTAGTAGTGACGGTGGATCAGGTCAACCACGAAGATGCCGACCCACGCCGTAATCGGCACGGCCAGCAACGAGATGAAGGTGATGAACGGGCCGTAGAAACTGTCGGCGATCAGCATGAAGTAGATCGAGCCGGCGAAGATCGCCACGATGTCGACGATCACCGCATGCACGCGCTTGACCTTCAGCCCCAGCGTCAGCGTGGTCAGGCCCGCCGAGTACACCGACAGGTTGTTGGACAACAGCAGGCCACCAAACGCGGTGATCAGGTACGGCACCGCCATCCAGGTCGGCAGCATGTCGCGGATCGCGACGATCGGGTCGGTGGCCGAGGCCAGGTCGTTGTTGCCCACCGACAGCAGGCCGCCGAGGGTGATCAGCAACACCAGCGGAATGCCCGCGCCAAACGCGGCCGAGGCCACCAGGCGCACAGCCGTGACGCTGCGGTGTTGGTAGCGCGACATGTCGGCGCCAGCATTCGCCCAACCGATACCCGTACCGGCGGCCATGGTACCGACGCCGATGATCATCGCGCTCAACGGCGCCGGGGTCGCGTTGAACACCGCGCTCCAATCGATGGTGGCGCAGAGGAAGCCGCCCACCAGGATGTTCAAGGCGCCGAAGACGTAGGTGGCCCACTTCTGAATCACCAGCAACGTGGCGTGGCCCAGACCGGAAACCGACAGGGTCAGCAGCACGAAGATCGCGATAAAGATCAGGGTCAGCACCGGTGCGCTTTTCGCCTCGACCGGCGAACCAAACAGGATCGAGCACAACGACAGCAGCACAAACGCGGCCGTGGTGGTGTTGACGGTTTCCCAGCCCAGGCGCGACATCAGCGACACCAGCGTCGGCCCGATATTGCCACGCACACCGAAGATGGCGCGGGACAGCGTCAGGCTCGGCGCACGTCCACGACGACCGGCAATGGAGATGATGCCCACCACCGCGAACGAGCCGGCAGCGCCGAGGATCGCCACGATAATCGCCTGCCAGATCGCCAGGCCGCGAAACGCCACTAACGTGGCGCCGAGCGGCAAGCCGAGGATGCTGATGTTGGCGGCGAACCACACCCAGAACAGTTGCAGCGGGTGCCCGTTGCACTCGCCTTCAGGGACCGGTTCGATGCCGCGTGTTTCCAATTGCCCGGCACTTTGGCCGGAAGAGGTGCTGCTCATGAGGGGGTGCTCCTGGTGCCTGTATTGTTGTGGTTGTGGCAGGGGTACAAAGCGAATCGTGTTTCCGGTCGTCCTGAGTCAGCGCATTTTCAACAGCTCTTGAACCAGCGGCTGCAACTCCAGGCCATTGACCTGCTTGACCTGTTCGATCATCGCCTCAGGCCAGCACTGCAGTCCTAGGCACGCGCCCAGCATGGCGCCGAGAATGGCGGCAATGGTGTCAGTGTCGCCGCCAAGGCTGGCGGCCAGACACAGCGCTTCGAAGGCGTTCAACTCGCCCACCGCCACTTGCTGGGCCAGGGCGAACGAGACCACCACCGACTCCTGGGACGCGACGGAGGTGCCGATCAATTCGTACAGCAAGTCGGCGAACAGAGCTTTGTCGCCGCTGCCGACGCTCAAGGTGCGCGCCCAACTGATGCGCGTGGAAATACGCCCGCCGGCAATCCAGTGACCGTGGCCTTCCGCTTGCTGGGCAATCTGGGTGCCGATGTTCAGTGCTTCGCCCAGGTCCACGCCGTTGATGCCGGCCGAGACCACCGCCGCCACCGCCGCCGCGCTGGAAATCCCCAGGGTGGTGTTATGGGTAACCTGGCAGGCCTGGATCACCGCCTGAATAAACCGCGCCGGGTCGCTGACGTCGGCGGCGATTCCCACCGGGGTGATGCGCATCGCAGCGCCGTTGGTGGTGCCATACCGACCGGACTCTTCAGGGGTGTGACCGGCGAGAATCATGTCGATCGCACGCTTGGTGGACGGGCCGAGCAGATCCTGCGAGCCCTTGGCGCGCATCACCGCTTCCCAGTCGATCAAACGCTGGGCGAGCACCGTCGGCTCGATCACGCCCTGCCCTTCCACCAGCAACTCGCCCACCAGAATCGCCTGCTCGGTGTCATCGGTGATGGAACCGGCGGGCATGTTCGGCGCAATCGGCTGGTCGGCGTCGGCGTCTTCCAGGCCAGTGATGGCACCGAAACGCGCGCGGACCTGCTCGCGGCTCAAGGACTGGGTCGGCATGCCCAGGGCATCGCCCAACGCCAAGCCGTAGAAAGCGCCGAGGGCGCGAGTGTGCGGGGTCATTTCGGGTTTCCAAACTGAAGGTGCAGGCGAAAGTGCAGCGGGTCGAGCAAGCTTTCGACATGCTCCATGAAACGCTCACGGCGGTCGTAGGTGGTCCGTGAGGCCTTGAGAAACACCGTGCCCGCAGGGCGGCCGAGCAATTCGGCGTCTTCGTCGCTGAGGGGTTCGGCGCCGATCCATTGGTCACCTTCGGCGCCGACGTAACCGTAGGCGGCCAGGGTGATGGTCAGGGAATTATCGATCAGGCCGACTTTAGGCAAACTTTCCAGGCCGCCAGATGCGGGCATCAACGAGCGTTCCAGCGAGACTGCCGTGCCGTCGGTGGTGCGGCGACGGCGATCAAGGGCAATGAATTGGTCGCTGCCGAAACGGCTGAACAGGTCGGGACGGGTCACCGCTTCCAGGCGCAGGATGTCGGTGTTCACTCGCGCGCCTGTGTCGGCCAGGGCCTGCGCCCAACCGCTGCGTTGATCGAGCACCATGCCGTCAAAGGTGACGATGGAGCCGACGCCGCTCTGGGTCGCGATGTAGTTACGTCGCTTGAGCTCGGCGAGGGCTTCGCGCAGGGTGCCACGGCTGACCGCAAACTCTTCGGCCAGTTGGTGCTCGCCCGGCAACAGGAAACCGTCGGCCATCACCCCACCCTCGATACGGCGGATGAGCTCGTCGACGACGCGTTTTTTCTTATCAAATCGAACATGTCTAATCATGTACAAATTGATAACCGAAAGCGGTCGTTTGCAGCAAGCGAATTATTTCAGGGAGATGAAAAAACCGGCCTCAGGGCTCCAGGCCGATACGGAAAAACTCGCCGCCGCTCCAGACGCCCAGCCAGTTCTGACCGTTGATCGGACGGCTCACCGCCAGCTCCACCAATTGGTAGAACGCATTGCGATGCACCAGGGCTTCGAGGTTGTTGCGCACCCGCAGATAGGGCGCAGGTTCCTGGGTGACTGGGTCGATCACCACCCGCAAGGGGTGTTCAAGGCCCGCTTCGACTTGATCGTCCACGTTGGTGGTAAAGCGCAGAACCTGGCCCTCGCCCTGCCCTTCGACCTCCAGCGTTACGGCCACGAACGGCGCATCATCGACGCTGATGCCGACCTTTTCCACGGGAGTGACCAGGAAGTAATCATTGCCATCGCGACGGATGATGTTTGAGAACAGCTTGACCATCGGCTTACGCCCGATCGGCGTGCCCTGGTAGAACCAGGTACCGTCGCGGGCGATGCGCATGTCGATGTTGCCGCAGAAGTCCGGGTTCCACAGATGTACCGGCGCCGGCCCCTTGCCTTTGGGCAGTTGGGCCAACAGATCGTTGGCCTTGGCGGAATCGGTCATGGGGTTCTCCTGGTGCTTATTGATCACTCATGCCCAGCAGACTGCGAGCGTACTGGCGCAGCGGGCGGGCAATCAGATCTTCTGGCTTGTTGTCGTGGAACGTCAGTAAACCGCCACGACTGCGAATACGTGCAGTATCAATCAAATACTGGGTGCTGGTCTCGATCAACATGATCTGGATGACGCCGCTGTCCAACCCGACACGGTCGAGGGCTTCCTGGTCGGCCCACTCATCGGCGTTGCCGATACGGTCATCCGCCTTGGCGAAACGGCAGTACAGCAGGTAGTGAGCACCGGCCGCACGCGCTTCGGACATTGCCTGCTCCAGGCCTTCCGGCTGACGGGCGCGACGCACCATGGGGAAATACTCGATAAAGCCGTTGAAGGCTTCCTCGGCCACCACGTTTGGACGCGGATAAGCGCTGCCCGGCGGCACAAAGGCGCCTTGGGCGATAAATACGAAAGAATCCGGCTGTATGCGAACCGAGGCGGTGCGACGGGTATCGCTGTGATCCAGCAAACCGGCATCGCTCATCTGATAGCGGGTGCCTTCGGCCATATCGCTGACGGTCATGCAACCACTCAGCGTCAACGACGCCAGCAACAAAACCAGACTACGCATCCTAATCCTCCAGAAGCCGGTGACGGAAAACCGGCGAATGGGCGTGAGATGCAGGTTCTGCGCCAGCTTGGAACACTAGCCGCCGATGATCTTCATGATGGTCGCGCCGCCGGAGAAGGCGACTTCCTGTTTGTCGCCCAACGCCTTCATCAACAGGCCCTGCAGCGCCGGCAATGCTTGATGGCGAGGCTTGTCGAGCAGGTCGCCGACATAGTGGCGGTTACTCGACGACAGGCAACCATGTAACCAACCCGTGGACGACAACCGCAACCGCGAGCAGGTCCGGCAGAACGGCACACTTTCGTTGGCGATGACGCCGAAATAGCCCTTGCCGGGTATTTCATAACGCACCGCCGTCGCGTCAATGGGCGCACTGGCTTGCAGGTATTCATGCTGTTCGCCGATCAGGCCGAGCAGTTGTTGCAGGCTTACAAATTGCTGCAGGAATGCGTTGGAGTCCTTGGCCAGGTGGCCCATGCGCATCAGCTCGATAAAGCGCAGTTCATAACCCCGCTCCAGGCAGTACTCGAGCAGCGGCATCACCTGGTCGAGGTTCTGGCCGCGCAACGGCACCATGTTGACCTTGATCTTGATTCCGGCGGTGCGGGCCTGGTCCATGCCGTCGAGCACGGTGGCCAGGTCGCCGCCACGGGCGATGCTGCGGAAGGCGTCCGCATCCAGGGTATCGAGGGAGACGTTGATGCGTTTGATCCCGGCGTCCACCAACAGCGGCAGTTTGCGCGCGAGCAGTTGACCATTGGTGGTCAGGCTGATGTCACTCAAGCCCATTTGCCCGACGGCACCCATGAAGGCTTCCAGCTTGGGACTGACCAGCGGTTCACCGCCGGTGATGCGCAGGCGGTCGATGCCGGCTGCCTCGATCAGGTAAGCCACGCCACGGGCCATGGCCTCGGCCGAGAGTTCGTCCTGGGCAGCCACCAGCCGCTTGCCGTTGGGCACGCAGTAGGTACACGCGTAATTGCAGGCTGAGGTCAGGCTGATCCGCAAATTGCGAAAACGCCTGCCTTGACGATCAACGATCATGGATCACTCCGGCAGAGGATGATTCGGGCGCGCTAAAAGCTGACTGATAAATCAGCTTTTAGCAAGAGTCCTTGCCTGAGTATATTCCTGGGGTACTACGCGTGGCAGCAAATCATTACGTGGAAGGCGATTCCAGCGGCGGCTGCTCGGTGCTGTGCTTGCGCTTGTTGCCCATGCGCACGCCGATGTCCATCAGGAATTGGAAGAACCCTTCCTGATCTTCCAGCACATTGCTCCAGAATGGCGAGTGATACAGCGCCACGGCGCCGTGCACCAACGCCCAGGCGGCGCAGTAGTGGAAATACGGCGGCACGTCTTCGAGCTTGCCTTCGCTGATGCGACCCTTGATCAACAGGGTCAGGCGTTCGAAGTTCGACGCACGGATCTTGTGCAGTTCCTCGACCATCTCCGGCACCTGATGGCCCTTGACCACCTTCTCTTCCAGGCGGTCGAACAGGCGATAGCGCTGCGGGTCGCGCATGCGGAACTCGAAGTAGGCGCGGGACAGGGCTTCCTTGTCCTTGTCCACATCGGCCGAATGCAGCAGTTCGTTCAGGTCACGCTCGTAGTCGAGCATCAGGCGCAGGTAGATCTCGGCCTTGGACTTGAAGTGCTTGTAGATCGTGCCTTTGCCGATACCCACGGCATCCGCGATCATCTCGACGGTGACGCTGTCTTCACCCTGTTCGAGGAACAGTTTGAGTGCGGTGTCGAGAATTTCCTGCTCACGGCGGCGAAACTCACGGACCTTACGGGGTTCTTTGTGCATGAGGAAGAGGTCTGCAAAGGTCAAAATAGGGAGGGTGACGCAGGGCCACGGATACGCGGCGATACGATTTACCCGGTGCGAGGGATTATCCCGACTGAACGGTCGCTGGGCAATGCCTATGTGAACCCGAAACGCACTTTACTTTCAGTGCGCCAACGTTTTCATGGATCTCAGTCAGAAATAATACGCAACAACTGCCGCCGTGCGCCTACCCAATGAGAACTCAAGCGAAGCGCGCGTATTCCAAATCTGTTTAAAAAACGACCAGTCGCGACTGGACTGAATCGGATACTGATCAATACTTGAACTGTCTGCGTGACATCTCCCCCAAGTGACGCGCCGACCTGGGTACCAACGGACCGCGTACCCTTGTTTTACTCCTAATGGTCTTAGCCCGGATTCACCCCCCAGAACCCGGGTTTTTTTTGCCTGGGATTTGGCCGCGTCAGCCAGCGACGTGAGCAAGCGGGAACAGGCGCTTGAAGTTCTCGGTAGTCTGTTCGGCAAACCGCTCGTAGGACTCGCCGCGCAACATCGCCAGGTAATCCGCCACATCGCGCACATACTCGGGCAGGTTCGGCTTGCCGCGATGGGGGATGGGCGCCAGGTACGGCGAGTCGGTTTCCACCAGCAGACGGTCGGCCGGCACCTGGCGTGCGACGTCACGCAGGGCGTCGGCGTTGCGGAAGGTGACGATGCCCGACAGGGAGATGTAGAACCCCAGGTCCAGGGCCGCCTTGGCCATGTCCCAGTCTTCGGTGAAGCAATGCAACACGCCGGCCTGAGGCAGCGCGGCTTCGCGCAGCAGGGTCAGGGTGTCGGCACGCGCGCCACGGGTGTGGACGATCACCGGTTTGCCGGTCTGCTGGGCGGCTTGCAGGTGCAGGCGGAACGACGCCTGCTGCAACTGCGCCGCTTCGGGCTCGTAGTGGTAATCCAGGCCGGTTTCGCCGATGGCCACTACACGAGGATGATTGAGTTCAGTCAGCAGCCAATCAAGCGCTGGGGCTTCACCGGGCTTGAGGTCCAGCGGGTGAATGCCCACCGAGCAATCCACATCGGCGTAGCGATCAGCCAGGGCTTTGACGTCGGCTGCGTTTTCCGCGCTGACGCCGATGCACAGGAAGTGCCCTACCCCGCGCTGGCGCGCGGCTTCGAGGGCAGCATCCAGGGAGCCGCCGTGTTGGGCCAGGTCGAGGCGATCAAGATGGCAATGGGAATCTACGAGCATAGGGATCTACAACTTAAATCACGAAAAATGTCTGGCCGACGATACACCCGTCGGCCACGGAAATTAACGGCGGCCAAGCAAGCCGACCCATTGCACCAGCAGCGCCTCAAGCAACAGCACGCGGTTAAGGTTGGCCTTGCCGAGCACCTTCTGGCGCTGGGCGAGGATCCAGTCCTGGATCGTCAGCACTTTGTCCTGGGCACTTTTCTGCGCCAGGTACTGCACCACTTTGCGCATGTCCGGCAGGCCCAGGCCGTTTTCATCCTGGGTCAGCTGGTAGCGCAGGATCAGGCTCGACCAGTCGCAGAACCAATCGAACAGCAGCAGCAGGGGAATGTCCTTCCAGGCAGTTTCGGCCAGCTGGGTGGCGGAGACTTCCTGCTTGATGAGTTTCTTCACGCCCTCCACCACCAGCGCGCGTTGCTCACGCACGCCCTGGGCGTGCAGCTTCACCGCCGCCAAGGGTGAGCCGGCCGCCAGGGTCAGCAGTTCGACCCGTTCATCCGCGCTGCACTCCGGCAACGCCTGCGCGAGCCATTCGAGGCTCATGGCCTCGCTCGGCAGTGGGCACGCCTGCTGTACGCAACGGCTGCGGATGGTCGGCAACAAACGGCTGGACTGGTGGCTGACCAGCAACAACACGGTATCGCCGGACGGCTCTTCCAGGCTCTTGAGCAAGGCGTTGGCGGCGTTGATGTTCATCGCCTCCACCGGCTCGATCAACACAACCTTGCGCCCGCCCATCTGCGCGGTCTGCACCACGAAGCTGACGAGGTCGCGCACCTGGTCGACCTTGATCGCCTTGTCGGCTTCCTCGGGCTCCAGCACGTAGTTGTCCGGGTGGCTGCCAGCCTTGAGCAACAGGCAGGACTTACACTCGCCGCAGGCTTCCAGGTTGACCGGGCGCTGGCACAGCAGGCTGGCCATGAGGCGCTCGGCCAGGTCTCGCTTGCCGATCCCAACCGGACCATGCAACAGGTAGGCGTGGGCGTGCTGGGCACGGCCAGCCAGTTGTTGCCACAGGCTGTCCTGCCACGGGTAGGCTTCAGCCACGGGCGCGCTCCAGCAGTGTCGGCAACAGCGCGTCGATGGCGTGTTGCACCTGGGCCAGCGGTTGGGCGGCGTCCAGCAGGTAGTAGCGCGCAGGCTCGGCCGCAGCGCGCTTGAGGAACGCGGTGCGTACGGCGTCAAAGAAGGCCTGGCCTTCCAGCTCGAAACGATCCAGGCGACCACGGGCGCTGGCGCGGGCCAGGCCCACTTCCACCGGCAGGTCAAAGACCAGGGTCAGGTCAGGACGCAAGTCGCCTTGAACGAAGGTTTCGAGCGTGGCGATGCGCTCCAGGGACAGGCCCCGACCACCGCCCTGGTAGGCATAGGTGGAATCGGTGAACCGGTCGCAGATCACCACGGCACCGCGTGCCAGGGCCGGACGAATCACTTCGGCCAGGTGCTGGGCACGGGCGGCGAACACCAGCAGCAGCTCGGTGTCCGGGTTCATCTGCTCTTCACCCGGCGCCAGCAGCACCTCGCGGATACGCTCGGCCAGCGGCGTGCCACCGGGCTCGCGGGTCAGCACCACTTCGATCCCTTCGCTGCGCAAGCGCTCAGCCAGGTAATCGCGGTTGGTGCTTTTGCCGGCGCCTTCAGGGCCTTCCAGGGTTATAAACAAGCCAGTCACAGGCAGTCCTTAGTCAGAATTATTGCGGGTTTTGCGGCGCTTCAACATCTGGCGCGGACTCGGCCGGCTTTTCAACGGGCACATCGGCCGGCGGCGTTGCATCTTCCGCAGGCTTCACCACTGGCGCCGGGCTGGAGCGGTAGTCGGCGCGGCGCTTGAGCTGGAACTCGCGCACGGCGGCATTATGCGCATCCAGGTCATCAGAGAAAATATGGCTGCCATCACCCCGTGCGACGAAATACAGGCTGCTGCCCGGCACCGGGTTCAGCGCGGCATGGATCGCCTCCCGGCCGACCATGGCGATGGGCGTCGGCGGCAGGCCGGCGACCATATAGGTGTTGTAAGGGTTGGCTTCCTTGAGGTGCGCACGGGTCAACTTGCCGTTGTAGCGCTCGCCCAGGCCGTAGATCACCGTCGGGTCGGTCTGCAACAGCATGCCGACCTTCAGGCGACGCACAAAGACACCGGCAATCTGCCCACGCTCTTCAGGCACGCCCGTCTCTTTCTCCACCAGGGAGGCCATGATCAACGCTTGATAAGGGTCGGTGTACGGCGCATCGGCCGCACGCTTGCTCCACTCCTGGGCGAGGACATCGTCCAGACGGTTGTAGGCTTTTTTCAGGAATTCGACGTCGGTCATCCCACGCACAAAGCGATAGGTATCGGGGAAGAACCGCCCTTCGGGAAACACGCCGGGGTGACCGAGCTTGTCCATCAGCTCCGTGTCGCTCAGGCCTGCGAGGGTCTGCACGATCTTTTCATGCTTGGCCAGCGCCGAGCGCACCTGGCGGAAGTTCCAGCCTTCCACCAGCGTCAGGCTGTATTGCACCACTTCACCCCGCTGCCACAGGCCGATCAGGCTTTGCGCCGTCATGCCAGGGGTCATGCGGTATTCGCCGCTGTGCAGCGGCTGGCCGTCGAGGTTGAAACGCCAGTACAGGCGCAACCAGAAGGCGCCATCCAGCACGCCGTCGGCTTCCAGGCGATTGAAGGTACCGGTGGGGGTCGCCCCAGCCGGTACGTCGAGCAATTGCTCCTGGGTCAGGTTCAAGGGCTGCTTCAGGGCCGCGTCGTATTTCCACGCGCCATAGCCCAACAGCAACGCCGCCGAGAACAGACCGATCAGCAGCAGTACAACCAGTTTTCGTATCAACTCAAATTTCCAATAGCGCGCGAACAATGCCCTGCAGTTTACGGGTGAGCGGCCCAACCGGCCAGCTCATCCCAGCGCAACCGCGCACCGGCCAAATGCCATAAACGCTGTTGCACACGAAGACTTCGTCGGCCTGCTGCAACTGCTCAAGATCGATGTCGGCCACGGCCACCGGGATTCCGAGGGTATGTGCCTGGGCCAGAATCTCGGCACGCATCACGCCGGCAACGCCGCAACGGGTCAGATCAGCGGTTAGTAACAAGCCGTTGCGCACCAGGAACAGGTTGCTGAATACGCCTTCAATGACACGGCCGGACACATCCAACATCAAGCCTTCAGCGTGCTCGGCGTCTTGCCATTCGGCGCGGGCGATCACCTGCTCCAGGCGATTGAGGTGCTTGAGACCAGCCAGCAACGGCTGTTCGGCCAAGCGGGTCGCACACGCAAACAGACGAATACCGTCGACTGCATGGGCGTGGGGATAGGTAGCGGGCGGGTTGCCCTGCAAGATACGGCGCACCGGCGCGCCAGGGTTGATGCCATAACCGCGCAGGCTGTCGCCACGGGTGAGGATCAACTTGAGGACACCGTCGCCGAGGGCGGCGGCATAGGCCAGCACTTCGCTGCGGATCACCACGGGGTCCGCAATCAAGGCGAGGCGCCTGCAACCCTCATCGAGGCGCTGCAAGTGACGGTCGAGCAGCACCGGCTGCCCGGCCCTGACGGCGATGGTCTCGAACAGCCCATCGCCATACGCCAGGCCGCGATCTTTCAGGGGCACGCTGTCCGCTGGCTGACCGTCGACCCAGCTGTGCATCACTCGGCGAACCGGCGGAACACCAGGGATCCGTTGGTGCCACCAAAACCGAACGAGTTGGAGATCACCACGTCGATCGGCATCGGTTGTGCTTCGTGAGGCACGAAGTTCAGGTCGCAGCCTTCGTCCGGCTCATCCAGGTTGATGGTCGGCGGAGCGACCTGGTCCTTGATGGCCATGACGCTGAAGATCGCTTCGACCGCGCCCGCCGCACCCAACAAGTGGCCGGTCATGGACTTGGTGGAGCTGACCGCCAGGTTGTAGGCGTGTGCGCCGAACACCGACTTGATGGCTTCGGCTTCCGCCAAGTCGCCGGTCGGGGTCGACGTGCCGTGGGCGTTGATGTACTGCACCTGGTCCGCATTGACCTTAGCATCGCGCAGGGCATTGGTGATGCAGCGCGCAGCACCGGCACCGTCGGACGGTGGCGATGTCATGTGGTACGCATCGCCGCTCATGCCGAAACCGATCAGCTCGGCGTAGATGGTGGCGCCACGCGCCTTGGCGTGTTCCAACTCTTCCAGCACCAGGGCACCAGCACCGTCGGACAGTACGAAACCGTCACGGCCTTTGTCCCATGGACGGCTGGCGCGGGTGGGTTCGTCGTTGCGCGTCGACAGCGCACGGGACGCGCCGAAGCCGCCCATGCCGAGGCCGCAGGCCGCCATTTCAGCGCCGCCGGCGATCATCACGTCGGCTTCGTCATAGGCGATGTTGCGCGCCGCCATGCCGATGCAGTGCGTGCCGGTGGTGCACGCCGTGGCAATGGCGTAGTTAGGCCCCTGTGCGCCCAAGTGGATCGACAGGAAACCGGAAATCATGTTGATGATCGAGCCCGGAACGAAGAACGGTGAAATTCGACGGGGGCCTGAATCGTGCAACGTGCGGCTGGTTTCTTCGATATTGGTCAAACCGCCAATACCCGAACCCATGGCCACGCCGATGCGGTCACGGTTGGCGTCGGTGACTTCCAGGCCGGCGTTACGCACTGCCTGAAAACCGGCTGCCAGGCCGTATTGAATGAACAGGTCGAGTTTGCGGGATTCTTTGACCGAGAGATATTCCTCGACATTGAAACCCTTTACCGAGCCGCCAAAACGGGTGGAATAGGCAGAAAGGTCCGTGTGTTCGATCAGACCAATACCACTGTGGCCAGCCAGAATGCCCTGCCAACTGCTCGGCACATCCGTGCCCAGTGGCGACAACATACCCATACCGGTGACTACGACGCGTCTACGCGACACAGCACTCTCCTTTTTCTAATGACGACACTTTTGCTTCAGCGCTTGTTTTTCATCAGGGCTAAAGAAAAAACCGCACGCCGTTACAGCAGTGCGGTTTTTCCCTGACAGCAAGCGACGACTACAAACTATTACGCCTGGTGGCTAGTAACGTAGTCGATAGCAGCTTGAACAGTAGTGATTTTTTCAGCTTCTTCGTCCGGGATTTCGGTCTCGAATTCCTCTTCCAGAGCCATCACCAGCTCAACGGTGTCAAGGGAATCGGCACCCAGGTCTTCTACGAAGGAAGCAGTGTTGACCACTTCTTCTTCTTTAACGCCCAGTTGCTCGGCGACGATTTTCTTGACGCGCTCTTCGATGGTGCTCATACCTTGTTTAACTCCTAATGGACAAATTCAGGCAGCTGGCCGGTGGGTAAGTGTATAGAAAGCCTTTTCAGCTTTTCAACTGAAAGCTTCACCCTGTACCCGGTCGGCCACCTGCCTATAAATTAAGTTGCAGCTTTATAACGGATTTTAGACAGCTCGTATGACATTTTTTTGAAGCGATCCGTCACAATTTAACTCATGTACATCCCGCCGTTCACCGGGATTGTAGCCCCAGTCACGTATGCCGCACCGTCGGATGCCAGGAAAGTGACCACATTCGCGATCTCTTGGGCCTGGCCCAGACGGCCCAGCGGAATCTGCGTCAGCAAGGCTTCACGCTGTGCTTCCGGCAACTCGCGGGTCATATCGGTGTCGATGAACCCTGGGGCCACCGAGTTGACCGTAATCGACCGCGAGCCGACTTCACGTGCCAATGCACGGCTGAAACCTTCCAGACCGGCTTTAGCGGAGGCGTAGTTTACTTGGCCTGCGTTGCCCATGGCACCCACTACGGAGCCAATATTGATAATTCGGCCCCAACGCGCCTTGGTCATGCCGCGCAAAACGCCCTTGGACAGGCGAAACAGACTGTTCAAGTTGGTGTCGACCACGTCGTACCACTCGTCGTCTTTCATGCGCATCATCAGGTTGTCGCGGGTGATACCGGCGTTGTTCACCAGAATCGCCGGCGCACCGAACTGTGCGGTGATCTCGGCCAGTACGGCAGCCACGGATTCATCACTGGTCACGTTCAGCTCAAGGCCAGTACCTTGCACGCCGTTTTCCTTCAGGGTCGCGGCGATACGCTCGGCGCCCGAAGCGGAAGTGGCGGTGCCGATCACAACGGCGCCCTGACGGCCCAGTTCCAGGGCGATCGCCTGGCCAATGCCACGGCTTGCGCCGGTAACCAGTGCAACTTTACCTTGCAGACTCATGCAGGCTTCTCCTTAGTTCGGGGATTAGGCCAGTGCCGCGCGAGCGGCAGCGAAGGCATCCGGGGTATTGAGGTTGGCAGTCGACACGCCGTCGGCGCAGCGCTTGTTCAGGCCGGCCAGGACTTTGCCCGGACCGCACTCGACCAGCTCGGTGGCACCGTTGGCCGCCAGGGTCTGGACCGATTCAACCCAGCGTACGGGCTTGTAGAGTTGTTCCAGCAGGTCGCGCTTGAGGGTGTCGAGGTCGGCAGCCACGGCTGCGCTGACGTTCTGTACCAGCGGAATCTGCGGCGCCTGCCAGTTGATGGCAGCGATGGACTCGGCAAAACGCTCGGCCGCCGGACGCATCAGCTCGCAGTGCGACGGCACGCTCACCGGCAATGGCAGCGCACGCTTGGCGCCACGGGCTTTGCAGCCTTCGATGGCACGCTCGACCGCAGCCTTGGCACCGGCGATCACCACCTGGCCAGGCGAGTTGAAGTTCACGGCGCTGACCACTTCGCCCTGGGCCGCTTCGGCGCAGGCTTCGATCACCACGGCGTCATCCAGGCCCAGGATAGCGGCCATGCCGCCCTGCCCGGCCGGAACGGCTTCTTGCATCAGTTGGCCACGGCGCTCGACCAGCTTGACCGCCTCACCGAGGGTCAGGCTGCCCGCGGCAACCAGGGCGCTGTATTCGCCCAGGCTGTGACCGGCGACGAATGCCGGACGCGCGCCGCCTTCCGCCAGCCACAAGCGCCACAGGGCGATCGAAGCGGTCAGGATGGCCGGCTGGGTTTTATCGGTTTGATTGAGCTGCTCTTCCGGCCCTTGCTGGGTCAGTGCCCACAGGTCGTAACCGAGGGCGTCGGAAGCCTCTTTAAAGGTGTCCAGGACCAGCGGGTATTGAGCGCCCAGCTCGGCCAACATGCCGAGGGACTGCGAACCCTGCCCTGGAAAGACGAATGCGAGGGATGTAGACATGTAACAAGCCCCTAATGATCTGGTCGTCAAAAATGCGCACTCCTACGGAGGGAGCGCACGAAACTGACAGATTGGATGGTCAATTGAACTGGCCGGTCACATTTAAGCACTCTCGGGCCGATTCGCCTAAGGCAACAGGTCCTCAAGACGGCCGTGCAGGCGTTGCGGCAGGTTTTCCTGGATCTCGATCAGGGCCCGCGCAATCGCACTTTGAAAGCCTTCCACACCCGCCGAGCCATGGCTTTTCACCACAATGCCCTGCAAACCCAGGAAACTCGCACCATTATGCCGTGCCGGGGCAAGGTCGGCTTGCAGGCGACGCATCAACGGCAACGCCAGGGCGCCAACCAGGCGCGACGCCAGGCTCTGCTTGAACAACGCCTCGATACGCGTGGCGATCATGGTCGCCAAGCCTTCGCTGGATTTAAGCAGGATATTTCCGACAAACCCGTCGCACACCACTACATCGGCCTCGCCACGGTACAAACCGTCACCCTCGACAAAACCGATGTAGTTCAAGCCACGCGCGCCTTGCAGCAAAGTGGCGGCCAGCTTGACCTGCTGGTTGCCCTTGATGTCTTCGGTGCCGATATTCAGCAAGGCCACCCGTGGCCGGGCAACACCCAGCGCTTCGGCGGCCACCGAGCCCATCACGGCAAACTGGAACAAGTGCTCGGCACTGCAATCAACGTTCGCGCCCAGGTCCAGCAGTTGGCAATAGCCTTTCTGCGTCGGAATCGCCGCCACCATCGCCGGCCGGTCAATGCCAGGCAACGTCTTGAGCACAAACCGCGACAACGCCATCAGGGCCCCGGTATTGCCAGCACTGACACAGGCTTGCACCTTGCCGTCACGCAGCAGCTCCAGCGCCACCCGCATCGACGAGTCGTGCTTACCACGCAGGGCCGCCGCTGGCTTTTCATCCATGGTGATGGTTTCGCTGGCTGGCGTAATCGTCAGGCGCGCGCGATCCACCGCCGGATGGCTGGCAATCAGTTCTTCAAGTAGGGAGGGTTGACCGACGAGGGTCAGGTGCAGCGAGGGTGTAGCGGACAGGCTGGCAATGCAGGCCTGAACAATGTTGCGGGGACCGAAGTCCCCGCCCATTGCGTCTATCGCGATGACTAGAGCAGACAAGTGATTACTCGTCAGCGCCCTTGTCGATCACTTTACGACCACGGTATACGCCTTCTGGCGATACGTGGTGACGCAGGTGAATTTCACCGGTGGTTTTTTCTACAGACAGAGTGCTCGCCGTCAGGGCATCGTGCGAACGACGCATGTCACGGGCAGAGCGGGATTTTTTGTTCTGCTGAACAGCCATAATTGATTAACTCCTAAACGTTTGGGTCACGCTTTAACTGCGCCAATACACTGAACGGGTTGGACCGCGTTACCTCGTCCTCGCTCGGTTCGGGCTCGTCATCGAGCCCCTCCGGCTGCTGGCATTCTTCCGGATGATGAGCAGGCACAATGGGCAAGGCGAGCAGAAGCTCCTCCTCGATCAGTGCATGCAGATCCAATGGATCTTCGCCCAGTTCCAGCACGTCATAACCTTTCGGCAACGACTGGGTATTCGCACCCTCCTTCACCACAGCATAACTGCACTCACTGTGGATCGGCAGGGTGACCAGCTCAAGACAACGCTGGCAAACCATTTTGACTTCGGTGTCGATAAAGCTGTGGATTACCACAGACTTACGTTCATCTCGTTCAAAAACGAATTTGGCCTGCACCGTACCGACAGTGTCGGAAAGCGGGTCGCAGAGTCTCTCCAAATCGGCCAGCAGCAATTCACCTTGAAGGGAAGTGCCACGATCAGCCAATTTGCGCGGGTCAACGTGAGGTGGAATCGGGTCATTCAACATAGGCGCAGCATTATAGGGATGCACCCAGCCATGTCAAAGGAAATTCAGCCCTGTGCGTCAGCCGGTCGCCCCGCTAGAATCCCCGGCTGCCCTGAGGAGACGCCCATGCTGCCTTTATTACTCGCATCCAGCTCGGTTTATCGCCGGGAATTGCTGAGCCGCCTGCACCTGCCATTCATCTGCAGCTCACCGGATATCGACGAAAGCCACCGTGCAAATGAGTCCGCCGTGGAACTGGTCAAGCGTCTGGCCGAACAGAAAGCCCGCGCCCTCGCCACCAACCACCCAGGGCATCTGATTATAGGCTCCGACCAGGTCGCGGCGCTCGATGGCCGGATCATCGGCAAACCGCACACTTTCGAAAACGCTCGCGAACAACTACTCGCCGCCAGTGGCAAGCGTGTGAGCTTCCTGACCGGCTTGGCGCTGCTTAACAGCAAAACCGGTCAATGCCAGGTCGACTGCGTACCTTTTACCGTGCACATGCGCGAACTGGACGCGGCACGCATCGAGCGTTACCTGCGGATTGAGCAGCCGTACGACTGTGCGGGCAGTTTCAAGGCCGAAGGGTTGGGCGTGAGCCTGTTCCAGAGCACAGAGGGGCCGGATGCGACGAGCCTGGTAGGCCTGCCACTGATCCGACTGGTGGATATGCTGCTGGCCGAAGGCGTACAGATCCCTTGAAGCCCACCCCAAAACCACTGTGGGAGCTGGCTTGCCTGCGATAGCGGTGGATCAGCCGATATTGATGTCGACGGGCCCACCGCTATCGCGGGCAAGCCCGCTCCCACATTTGAATCGATGCGCCTGCTGGATCAGCGCAGGGATGGGCCTTGGAAGCCCATGTAAAAGGCCAGCTTCTCGGCGACGCTGGCACCCAGTTTCTTGGAGAATCGATCAAACGGAGATTCCTCAACCGTAAAGTCCACCAACTCTTTCTCGCCAATCACATCCCGCGCCACCGAACTGGCACTGCCCAGGCCGTCGATCAGGCCCAGCGGCAACGCTTGTTCACCCGACCACACCAGGCCGGAGAACAACTCCGGATGGTCTTTGTCCTTCAGACGATCGCCGCGCCCCTGCTTCACGCTGGCGATAAACTGACGATGCGTGGTGTCGAGCACGCCCTGCCAGAACTGGGTTTCGTCAGCCTTCTGCGGCTGGAACGGATCCAGGAACGACTTGTGCTCGCCCGACGTGTAGGTGCGACGCTCTACACCGAGCTTCTCCATGGTGCCGACAAAGCCGTACCCGGCCGCCGTTACACCAATGGAACCCACCAGGCTGGCCTTGTCGGCGTAGATCTGGTCGGCAGCACTGGCGATGTAATAGGCACCCGAAGCCCCTAGGTCGGAAATTACCGCATACAGCTTGGTATCCGGGTGCAGGCCACGCAGGCGGCGAATCTCGTCATACACGTAACCGGACTGCACCGGGCTGCCGCCTGGGCTGTTGATGCGCAGGATCACACCCTTGACCTTGGGGTCTTCAAATGCGGCACGCAGGCTGCTGACGATGTTGTCGGCGCTGGCGGACTCCTTGTCGGCAATCACCCCGCGCACTTCGATCAGGGCGGTGTAGTTGGCTCCACGGGTTGCACTTTTTTCCATGTCCATCAGCGGGCTGAACAATGCGAGCATGGCGAGAAGCCAGACGAACGTCAGCAGCTTGAAGAAAATCCCCCAGCGCCGTGCACGGCGTTGCTCCTGGACGCTGGCCAGGAGGGTTTTCTCCAGCAGTTTCCAGCTTTTGTCGTCGCTGTTTTCAGCCTTTTCGGGCGCTTTCCACTCGTCACTCATGCCATCAACCCCAGCAAAGACTTATTGGGCCCGGCTGAGCCAGGCCTGCAATTCGGAAAAATGATCGATCGTCAGACGCGGCTCGTATTGCTGCAAGGCCTCGGCAGCCTGGGCGCCATAGCTGACCGCCACACTGTCCATGCCCGCATTGCGTGCCATCATCAGGTCGAAGGAAGCATCACCCACCATCAAGGCCTGGCGTGGCGACACGCCGCAATGGGCCAGGATCTGCTCCAGCATCAGAGGGTGAGGCTTGCTGGCAGTTTCATCGGCGGCGCGGGTGATATCGAAATAATCTTCCCAACCGTGGGCCTTGAGCACCCGATCCAGCCCGCGACGCGCCTTGCCGGTGGCGACCGCAAGGTGATAACCCTCGGCGCGGAACGCCTCCAGAGACTGCACCACGCCGTCGAACAACGGCGAAGGCGTGGCTTCCAGGGCGATGTAGTGATCGGCGTAGTGATCACGAAAGGTGACCAGCTCAGCGTCGCTGATCTCGGGATACAAGGTGCGAATCGCCTCAGGCAGGCCCAGGCCGATGATGCCCTTGACCGCGTGATCGGTGCACAGCGCATAGCCCGAGCGGGTCGACGCCGCGTGCATCGACTCGACAATCCGGCCAATGGAGTTGGCCAGGGTGCCGTCCCAATCGAAAATCAGCAGTTTGTAATCAAGGTGCGACACTCAAACGCTCCACGGTCTTGGCCCACATCTCATCGACCGGCGCCTGCAGCTTCAACTCGCCACCATCAGGCAGTGGCACTGTGAGCATGTAGGCGTGCAGGAACAGGCGCTTGCCGCCCAGGTCGCGGATTTCCTTGGAGAAATCCTCGTCGCCGTACTTGGTGTCACCAGCAATGCAATGGCCGGCGTGCAAGGTGTGCACGCGAATCTGATGGGTACGCCCGGTCACCGGCTTTGCCTCGACCATAGTGGCGAAGTCACCGAAGCGACGCAGCACCTTGAACAGGGTCAGGGCTTCTTTGCCCTCCTCGTCCACTTCGACCATGCGCTCGCCGGAGCGCAGGTTGCTCTTCTGCAACGGCGCGCGGACGCTCTTGATGGAACTGGCCCAGTTGCCGCGCACCAGCGCCATGTAGCGCTTGTCCACGCCATCGCCACGCAGGGCGGTGTGCAGGTGGCGCAACATGCTGCGTTTCTTGGCGATCATCAGCAGGCCAGAGGTGTCACGGTCCAGGCGATGGACCAACTCCAGCTCCTTGGCGTCCGGGCGCAACTGACGAAAGGCTTCGATCACACCGAAATTCAGCCCACTGCCGCCGTGAACCGCAATACCGCAAGGCTTGTTGATCACGATCAGCTTGTTGTCTTCGAAGACAATCGAGGCTTCCAGGCGTTGCAGCAACCCCTGCGCCAATGGCACAGGCTCGTCACGCTCCGGCACGCGAACCGGCGGCACACGGACGATATCGCCCGCCTGCAACTTGTACTCGGGCTTGATCCGACCCTTGTTCACCCGCACTTCACCTTTACGCAAGATGCGGTAAATCAAGGTCTTGGGCACGCCTTTGAGCCTGGCCAGGAGAAAATTGTCGATGCGTTGGCCGGCATATTCCGGCGAGACCTCGAGCAGCTGGACGCTGGGGGTCTGGGGGGCGGTAGTCGTCATGGCGGCGATGATAACAATTTTTTATGGAATTGAAGCACTTAATCATTGCTGCTATAGTCGCGAACGCCGCCAAAAGCGGCCTGGACAGAGGACTTGCGGCAAACTGCCGGCCCTGACCATCGCAATTCATCAGGACGCGAGGCCGTCCTACGGGGCTTTCGCCACCCTGGAAGGCTCAAGATTGTAACAAGCGCAGGTGACATGAGGCCTGAAGCGAGTGCAGAAAGCAGAGTGAATACTCGCGTTCTGCGCCGATATTTACGGCCAGTTCACAAAGTGCAGTCAGTCTTGGACCAGACCACGGCGAATGCTTCGGAAACAACGCCTGTTAAGAGCTGAGTGAGAGCGCAACCGCCCACACCTAGTCTTGTTTAGCCATGAGCGTGGACTCCCCATTGGAGAACACGGTAAATGCCAACCCGCTGCGGATTCTGCGCGCGGCAGCACCCGAATTATCAGGGATACGTGTAGGGTGGAGATGCACAACCGTCGGACCGTGTAGCACTAGGCTTATATTTAGACGCTTCATCTCGTCCACAGTCGCCGGTTGATTCCTCCTCCTGACCTTAGCTTTTGTTGAAGTGGTGCCTTTGTCACCACCGCTAACAAGCAGGACGCGTCCGTCGCGATACCGGCCCAATTGGCTGGTTTTTGCTGGACACTGGAGTGGCCAACCACTCTTGACGCACCTGACACCGACCGTGAGAAGTCGTGTGTGCCGAACGCCGTTTCCGGCAGCCCGGAAACCGACGGTACAACATGAAAAGAATGCTGATTAACGCAACTCAACCCGAAGAGTTGCGTGTTGCACTGGTAGATGGCCAACGCCTCTACGACCTGGACATCGAATCCGGTGCGCGCGAGCAAAAGAAGGCCAACATCTATAAAGGCCGTATTACTCGCATCGAACCAAGCCTTGAGGCTGCCTTTGTCGATTTCGGCTCCGAGCGCCACGGCTTCCTGCCCCTCAAGGAAATCTCCCGCGAATACTTCAAGAAAGCCCCTGAAGGCCGCGTGAACATCAAGGACGTCCTGAGCGAAGGCCAGGAAGTCATCGTCCAGGTAGAAAAAGAAGAACGTGGCAACAAGGGCGCAGCCCTGACCACCTTCATCAGCCTGGCCGGCCGTTACCTGGTCCTGATGCCAAACAACCCACGTGCTGGCGGCATTTCCCGCCGCATCGAAGGCGAAGAGCGCAACGAACTGCGTGAAGCGCTGAACGGCCTGATCGCAC
This sequence comes from Pseudomonas sp. P7759, assembly GCF_013386445.1. Taxonomy (NCBI): domain Bacteria; kingdom Pseudomonadati; phylum Pseudomonadota; class Gammaproteobacteria; order Pseudomonadales; family Pseudomonadaceae; genus Pseudomonas; species Pseudomonas sp. P7759. The sequence goes on along the minus strand of NZ_JACART010000003.1, from coordinate 386,281 downwards.
CGGCCGACATGGGCTTGATCGTTCGCACTGCAGGCCTGGGCCGCAGCAGCGAAGAAATGCAGTGGGACCTCGACTACCTGCTGCAACTGTGGACCGCTATCAAAGAAGCGTCCCTGGATCGTTCCGCGCCATTCCTGATCTACCAGGAAAGCAACGTGATCATCCGCGCCATCCGCGATTACCTGCGCCAGGACATCGGCGAAGTGCTGATCGACAGCGTTGAAGCCCAGGACGAAGCCCTGACCTTCATCCGCCAGGTGATGCCGCAGTACGCCAGCAAGATCAAGCTGTACGAAGACAGCGTTCCGCTGTTCAACCGTTTCCAGATCGAAAGCCAGATCGAGACCGCCTTCCAGCGCGTGGTCGAACTGCCTTCCGGTGGCTCCATCGTGATCGACCCGACCGAAGCCCTGGTGTCCATCGACATCAACTCGGCGCGTGCGACCAAAGGCAGCGACATCGAAGAAACCGCCCTGCAGACCAACCTGGAAGCGGCTGAAGAAATCGCCCGCCAGCTGCGCCTGCGTGATATCGGCGGCCTGATCGTGATCGACTTCATCGACATGACCCCTGCCAAGAACCAGCGCGCCGTGGAAGAAAAAGTCCGCGAATGCCTGGAAGCTGACCGTGCCCGCGTACAGGTCGGTCGCATCTCGCGCTTCGGCCTGCTGGAAATGTCCCGTCAGCGCCTGCGTCCATCCCTGGGCGAGAGCAGCGGCATCGTCTGCCCGCGTTGCAACGGCACCGGCATCATCCGTGACGTTGAATCGCTGTCCCTGGCGATCCTGCGCCTGATCGAAGAAGAAGCCCTGAAAGACCGCACCGCCGAAGTCCGCGCGCAAGTGCCAATCCCGGTTGCAGCCTTCCTGCTCAACGAAAAACGCAACTCGATCACCAAGATCGAACTGCGCACCCGTGCCCGTATCGTCATCCTGCCGAACGATCACCTCGAAACCCCGCACTTCGAAGTGCAACGCCTGCGTGACGACAGCCCGGAAGCCCACAGCGGCCAGTCCAGCTACGAAATCGCCGCTGCTGCCGCCGAAGTGGAAGAAGTCCAGCCAGCCGCCGCGACCCGCACCCTGGTTCGCCAGGAAGCCGCAGTCAAGACCGCTCCAGCTCGTGCCAATGCACCGGTTCCAGCTGAAGTTGCAGCGCCAGTTGCAGCGCCGGCCGCCCTGCCTGAGCCAAGCCTGTTCAAAGGCCTGGTGAAATCGCTGGTCAGCCTGTTCGCCACCAAGGAAGAACCAGTTGCTCCGGTTGTGGTTGAGAAACCTGCCTCCGAGCGCCCTGCGCGCAACGAAGAGCGTCGCAACGGTCGCCAACAGAGCCGTAACCGTAACGGTCGCCGTGATGAAGAGCGCAAGCCGCGCGAAGAACGTGCACCGCGTGAAGAACGCGCTCCACGTGAAGAGCGTGCCCCTCGCGAAGCCCGTGAAGAAACCCCGACCGTAGAACGTGCACCCCGCGAAGAGCGCGCCCCACGTACTCCGCGCGCCCCACGCGAAGACCGCAAGCCACGTGGCGAGCGTGAAGAGCGTGTGCGTGAACTGCGTGAGCCGCTGGACGCAGCCCCTGCTGCCGTAGCTGGTGCCGCCGCAGCTACCGAAGAGCGCCCAGCTCGCCAGCCGCGTGAAGAGCGTGCGCCACGTGAAGAGCGCCAACCTCGCGCCCCGCGTGAAGAGCGTCAACCGCGTGCCGAACAAGCCGCAGCCGCCAGCGAAGAAGAAGTGCTGACCGGCGAAGAGCAACTGCAGGAAGACGGTCAGGAAGGCGCCGAAGGCGATCGTCCACGCCGCCGCTCCCGTGGCCAGCGTCGTCGCAGCAACCGTCGTGAGCGTCAACGTGATGCCAACGGCAACGTGATCGAAGGCTCGGAAGAGACCGGCGAAAACGCAGAAGCCGCGACCAGCGAACCGACTGGCGCTGAACTGGCTGCCGGCCTGGCCGTTACCGCTGCTGTTGCCAGCTCGGTCATCAGCGCTCCTGCTGAAGCCCAGGCTCACGAGCAGGCTGAACGCGCCACTGCTGCTGTCGAAGAAACCGTAGTGGTTGAAGCACCTGCTGCCGAGGCCCCAGTGGTTGAAGCGCCGGTTGTTGAAGCACCAGCAGTTGAAGCGCCAGTTGTAGAGGCACCGGTTGTCGAAGCCACTACCCCAATCGAAGCGCCGGCTGTTCCGGAAGTGGAAGTTGCCCAGGCACCTGAAGCCCAACCAGAAGTTGAAGTGGCGGTCGTTGAACCGGCACCTGTGGTTGAGCCCGAGCCAGTGGTTGAAGCGATTGTTGAAGCACCGGTTGTCGACGCCGCTCCAGAAGTTCGTGAAGTTCGTGAAGAACAGACCGCCTTCCAATGGACTGCCGAGCCAGCCGCTTCGGTTGAAGCGCCAGAACCTGCCCCAGTGGTAGAAGAAGCGCCGGCACCGGTTGCCGAAGTCGTGGTTGCCGAGCCAGCCCCAGTGGTTGAGCCTGCTCCGGTCGCAGAACCTGCACCCGCAGTTGAAGCACCGGTGGTTGCCGAAGTGGCAGCGCCAGTGGTTGAAGCCGCACCGGCCAGCGCCCTGACTGAAAACGGCCGTGCACCGAACGACCCACGTGAAGTGCGTCGTCGTCGCAAGGAAGCTGAAGCCGCAGCAGCTGCTGCCGCGGCACAGGAAGCAGAACACGAGAGCAAACCTCTCGCCTGATTCCAGCAGCCACTAAAAAGCCCCGCCTGAGTGATCAGGCGGGGCTTTTTTATGTTTGCTCGGTCAGGAGTAGCGCAGCAACGCAGGCACATCCACATCCCATAACACGCCGGGGTCATCTACTGGCACCTCCCACACCGTCGCCTGAGCAAACAACGGCTTGGCGCCACGATCCCCCGTCAAGGCCATCAGCCCAGGCCCCAATGCCTGGCCAAACGCCACGGGATGCCCGTAGCGCCCATCCTGCACCGGCACGCTGATACCGCCCGCCTCCAGCCCCTCGATCACCCGTTCAATGCTTGCGGCGCGGATAAACGGCATATCCCCCAGCACCACTAACCAGCCGTCTGCCGCACCACTGGCCGCAACCGCCGCTGCAATACTGTCGCCCATACCAGCCGAACGCAGCAGCAGGACGTCACAACCATAGGCTTCGGCCAACCGAATGACATCCGCACGATCAAGTGACGTCACCACCCAACGCCTCACGACGCGCTCAGGCAGGTTCACCAGCACTTGCTCGATCACCGGCCGCACCACGCCGTCCAGGCCAACGCAATCCGCCAACAACTTATCCTGGCCCGCCCCGGCTTCAGCGCGGAAACGACTGCCCTGCCCTGCCGCCAGCACAATCGCCGTGACTTTCACTCTGCGACCACCGGCAACGGCTTCTTCTGCATCGGCGCTACGCCGTTCTTGATCGCGACAATTTCCGCCATCAACGACAACGCGATTTCGGCCGGCGTGTGGCTGCCGATATGCAAGCCGATCGGCCCGTGCAGGCGCGCAATCGCCTCGGTCGATAAGCCAAGCGCCGCCAGGTTTTCCCGGCGTTTCTGGGTATTGACCCGCGAACCCAGGGCGCCAATGTAGAACGCCGAGGAATTCAGTGCCGTGAGCAACGCCATATCATCCAGACGCGGGTCATGGGTGAGGCAGACGATGGCCGTGCGCTCATCGGTCTGGATGTTCAGCACCGCTTCATCGGGCATGCCCGGCACAAAGCGACCGTGCTGTTCTTCCCACCCGTAGACGAACTCGTCGCGGGGGTCGCAGATCAACACTTCGAAATCCAGCAAACGCGCCATTTCCGCCACATAACGTGACAGTTGGCCGGCGCCGATCAGCAGCAGGCGCCAGCGCGGGCCGTAGATGGCGCGCAAACGTTCGCCGTCGAAGGTCACCACATCGGTCTTGCTTGCGTCGCTCAGGGTGACTTTGCCACTGGTCAGTTCCAGCTCACGTGCGACGATCTGATGATCTTCACATCGCGCCAGCAAGTCGGCTACCCACGCCCACTCATCCACCCGCTCCTCGGTCAGGCGCAGGGTGCCACCACATGGCAGGCCAAAACGCGCGGCTTCATCGCGGGTAACCCCATAGGTCACCAACTGCACCGGTGGCCCGTCTTCAGGCAAGCGACCATCCTGCAGGCGTGCAATCAGGTCATCCTCGATGCAACCGCCCGACACCGAACCGATCACCACGCCATCGCCACGCAATGCCAGCATCGCCCCCGGCGGCCGTGGTGCGCTGCCCCAGGTCTGGACCACGCTGTACAACACCACTCGCTGCCCGGCGCGGCGCCATTCGAGCACGCTGCGCAGGACATTCAAATCAACACTGTCCACATAACCTCCTGCAAGCGTTAAAACCGATTCACTTACTGTAAAACAAAAGCCGCCAAAGTAATGAGCCAGAAACGCAAACGCCCCGAACCAGTCGGGGCGTTTGTGGGTTGCCGTGGCGTCAGCTCACGCCAGCAGCGGCTTACTTGACGACAGGTGCAGGGCCTTCGGCCACGCCCAGGTCATCGATTTCGCGGGTTTCCGAGATACCGGTACCGCCGGACGCCAGCTCGCTTTGCAGCTTGTCGGTGTCCAGTTCCTTGACCCACTTGGCCACAACGATGGTGGCAACGGCGTTACCTACCAGGTTGGTCAGCGCGCGGGCTTCGGACATGAAGCGGTCGATACCCAGGATCAGCGCCAGGCCGGCAACCGGCAGGTGGCCTACGGCCGACAAGGTCGCAGCCAGTACGATGAAGCCAGAACCGGTCACGCCAGCAGCGCCTTTGGAGGACAGCAGCAACACCAGCAGCAGGGTGATCTGGTGGGTGATGTCCATGTGGGTGTCAGTCGCCTGGGCGATGAACACGGCGGCCATGGTCAGGTAGATCGAAGTACCGTCGAGGTTGAACGAGTAGCCGGTCGGGATCACCAGGCCTACAACGGATTTCTTCGCGCCCAGACGCTCCATCTTGATCAGCATGCGTGGCAGTGCGGATTCCGAGGAAGAAGTACCCAGTACGATCAACAGCTCTTCACGGATGTAGCGGATCAGCTTGATCACGCTGAAACCGTGAGCGCGGCAGATACCGCCCAGCACTATCAGTACGAACAGGATGCAAGTGATGTAGAAGCAGATCATCAACTGGCCCAGCTGCACCAGCGAACCTACGCCGTAGGCACCGATGGTGAACGCCATGGCGCCCAGGGCACCGATTGGCGCGAGCTTCATGATCATGTTGATGATGTTGAACATCACGTGGGCGAAGCGATCGATGAAGTCCAGCACCGGCTTGCCGTAGGCACCCAGGCGGTGCAGGGCGAAACCGAAGATCACCGAGAACATCAGCACTTGCAGGATGTCGCCGTTGGCGAAGGCGCCGACGATGGTGTTAGGGATCACATTGAGGATAAAGCCGACGATGCTCTGGTCTTTACCGGCAGTGACGTAGGCCGCCACTTTGGAAGCGTCCAGGGTCGCTACGTCGATGTGCATGCCGGCGCCCGGTTGCACAACGTTGACCACGATCAGGCCGATCAGCAGTGCGATAGTCGAAACGATTTCGAAGTACAGCAGCGCGTAGCCGCCGGTTTTGCCGACCGATTTCATGCTTTGCATGCCAGCGATGCCGCTGACAACGGTGCAGAAGATGATCGGGGCGATGACCATTTTGATCAGTTTGATGAAACCGTCACCCAGCGGCTTGAGGGCCACACCGGTCTGCGGGTAGAAGTGACCGAGCAAAATACCGATAACGATTGCGACGATCACCTGGAAGTACAGGGATTTGTAGATTGGCTGACGAGTCGTCATTGCAAAGTTCCTCAATCGTCCCGTGTGGCAAAGATCCGCCATTGCCCACGACACTTGAATTGCGAACCCTCCTGCACTGGAGGGATTTGTTGTTTGCGAGCCCTGTAGGAACAAGCCTGCGCTGTAATCCTTATCGCAAACGCCGTGCCACTTTGCTTAAAAACCCTGAAGGCCTTTAGACATCAGGGCTGGGGGTTCCTGGGCGCCCTCCCCCGCGCCAAAACAGGTGGCGGATTTCCGCCCACTCGACCCATCCCGTCCTACAATTTGGCGGATATCCGCCTTGTGACCGCATCCTCGCCTGGCTACCATCGGCCCCTCCATGGACGAGGCCTTCGCATGCGTGAACGTACCATCGCCAGTCATTACGCCCGGGCCGCCCTCGGCGGGGCGCGTCGGGCCGGCTATGACTACTCGGGCCTGCTGCAACAGGTGGGCATCACTCCGGAGCTGCTGACCGAACCCCGCGCCCGCATCGCGCCGGAACAGTTCACCCGCCTGCTGCAAATGCTCTGGCTGGCACTGGACGACGAATACCTGGGATTCGCCGACGGCCCGAGTAAACGCGGCACTTTCGCCATGATGTGCCACGCGCTGATCCACTGCCGCACCCTGGAGAAGGCTCTGGAACGCGGTTTATTATTTTATAGCCTATTCCCACAAGGCCCGCGCTGGCAGCTGACACGCGAAGGCGAAATGGCCCGCTTGAGCCTGGACGACTCGCAGTTGTGGGACCCGGATCATTTCTTGAGTGAGTGCCTGTTGGTGATCTGGCATCGCCTCGGCAGTTGGCTGATCGGCCAGCGTATCCGGTTGCATCAGGCCACTTTCAGCTACCCAATGCCGGCGCACGCCAGCGAATATGACCTGTTGTTTCCCTGTGCCCAGGTATTCGGTGCACCGAACAGCAGCCTGGTATTTCCCGCGCGCTACCTGAACCTGCCGTTGTTGCAGGATGAACGCACCCTCAAGCACTTCCTGGAACGCTCCCCCGCCGATCTGCTGTCGCGGCCGGACGAAGGCGACAGCTTGAGCAGCCAACTACGCCGCCTGCTCAGCCGCGACCGCACGCCCTGGCCGGACCTGGAAGCCGTGGCCCAGCACCTGCACATCAGCCCGCAGACCCTGCGCAGGCATTTGCGCGAAGAAGGCACCAGCTTTCAGGCACTCAAGGATGAGCTGCGGCGGGACATCGCCATCTTTCATCTGGGCCGGGCGGATTTGTCGTTGCAGGAGATTGCCGAGCAGCTCGGGTTTTCCGAACCGTCGGCATTTCATCGGGCGTTCAAGAAGTGGACGGGGCTGACACCGGGGGCGTATCGCGCGCAGGAGAGTTAGAGGAAAAAGTTATCTTTGTGGTGAGCGGGCTTGCCCCGCGCTGGGCTGCGAAGCAGCCCCATATCAGACATCGCTATTAGGGCCGCTTCGCGCCCCAGCGCGGGGCAAGCCCGCTCACCACAAAAAACGATCAAACGGCCGGAAAGTGAATCTTGAACGCCGCCCCGCCCAACGGCGAATCACCCAAGGTCAACCGCGCGCCATAGCTTTCAATGATGTCCTTGACCACCGCCAAGCCGATCCCCTGCCCCGGATGCTGGCGATCAAGCCGCTCGCCCCGCTGCAGAATCCTTGCCCGCTGATCCGGCGGCACACCGGGGCCATCATCTTCAATACACAGCTCACTGCCTTCGAGGTTTTCCACGAAGCTGATGCGCACTTCGCCCAAACACAGGCGGTAGGCGTTTTCCAGCAGGTTGCCGAGCAGCTCCAGCAAGGCGCCCTTCTCGATCGGCACGTCGCACTCTTCCGGCAGTTCAAAGGACACGGTGACACGCTTGTCGCGGTAAACCTTGTCCAGCGTATCGCACAGGCTTTGCAGCACCGGCTCCAAGCGCACCTGGTGCCGCACCAAGCCACTTTTACGCAGGCTGGCACGTTGCAACTGGTAGCTGATCTGCTGGCTCATGCGCTCGATCTGCGATTGCAGCACCCAGGCCTGGTCGCGATCTTCCGGGCGCTGGGCCATGTCTTCGCTCACGCCTTGCAGGACGGCGAGCGGGGTTTTCAGGCTGTGAGCAAGGTCGTCGAGCGAATCGCGGTAACGCGCCCGTTGTTCACGCTCACTGTGCAGCAAGCGGTTGAGGGAGCCGGTGAGGCGCAACAGTTCGCGGGGATGTTGTTCGGACAGGCTCTCGCGGGTGCCGCCTTCGATCTGGTCAAGCTCCTGGCTCAGCCGTCGCAGCGCCTGCAAACCCCAGGTCAGCCCCAGCCACAGCAACGTCAGCAGCACCAGCAACGCGGCGCCAAAGCCCAGGTAGAGGTTTTCGCGCAGGCCTTCGAGGGTCAGTTGGTATTCGCGCACCGGTTGCAGGGCAACGATGCTGAACGCCGCACTTTTACCGCCGAGCAGCCTGACCTCCACGTCATAGACGAAGAACTCCTGGCCATTGGCCTCGCGAATCCGTGCAAATTCATTGCCGCGCCCGTCGTAGCGCGGTTTGTAGTTGATATTTTCTTCCTTGGTCGCCCGCGAACGCCACACCAAGTGGCCTTCACGGTCGTAGATATAGCCGAGCAAGCGGCTGTCGGTGAGATTGAAGCGTTCGTCCGGCAACTGCGCTGGCATCAGCAGGCGGTTATTTTCGACCCGCGCGGCAGAGATGAGCGTGGTGACGTCCGAGGCCAGGCGCTGCTCGATGGAATCCTGCAACGCCAGGCTGAACGCCCCTTGCATCGCCGGCAACAAACCCAGCATGAACAGCACGGCCAGGGTCGCGGCCGCCAGCATCAAGCGCACGCGTAGCGAGCGAATCAACGGCAGCGCTCATTGAACAGGTAGCCCAGGCCACGCACCGTGTCGATTGGCTTGAACCCGGCCGGGCCTTCCAGCTTGCGACGCAGGCGGCCGACCAGCACTTCGATGACATTCGGATCACGCTCGTCGTCATCGGGGTAGAGCTGTTCCATCAAGCGATCCTTGGCCACCACTTGCTGGTGGTGACGCATCAGGTACTCAAGGATTCGGTATTCGTAGGCCGTCAGCGCCAGGGGCTGTTCGTCGAGCGACGCCTGCTTGCGGTTGAGGTCCAACAGCAACGGGCCCGCGACAATCGTCGACTGGGTAAACCCGCTGGAACGGCGCAACAAAGCGTTCATCCGCGCCTCCAGCTCTTCGAACTGGAACGGCTTGACCACGTAGTCGTCGGCACCGGCCGCCAGGCCTTCGACCTTGTCCTGCCAGTTGCCACGGGCAGTGAGGATCAGGATCGGGAAGGTCTTGGCCTGGGTGCGCAGTTGGCGGATCAGGTCCAGGCCGCCCATGCCGGGCAGGCCCAGGTCGATGATCGCCAGGTCATGGTTGAACTGGCCGGTCTGGTACAGGGCCTCTTCGGCATTGGCCACGGCCTCGACCACATGCCCGCTGTCGGTCAGGCGGGTCAACAGGTGATGACGCAGCAGCGCCTCATCTTCCACCACCAGCAATTTCATAAGGCTCTCCAAAGCAAATCAACTGTCCGACAGAGGGATATCATAGCGGCCCTGCAAGTCTTGCGGGCGCAGTTTAATGCCATTGAACTGGCCGGTCAGGTGTTCATAGCCGGCGCGATAGGCCGGCTGCGGGGTTGCCAGGCCCAGGGACTGGCCCCAGGGCGTGGGTTGGCTGGCAGATTCTTCGAAACTGACACGCTGGATCAAGGTGCTGGATTTCTTGGTTTTCTCACCGCCGAACGCGGCAAAGGCACGATCGCCTGCCTGGGCTCCGGCAGTGGCACTGAGCATGGTTAACGCCAACATCAGCTGTTTGATCACGGTCATGGTGTTACCTCTACGCGTTTGGCTGCTGCCCTTGTGTGAGTTCCAGACTACGCAGGCGCCCCTGAACTCCCCCTGAACAGGCTCTGAACCTCACCTGAACCGCAGCGGGCTATCCTGTTGCCCATCAACTCGGCAAAATACCGCCCATGAATTCCCTACCCGCTTGCTGCACCCCACTCGACGCCCATTGGCCGCTGCCCGAACCCTTGCCGGGCACGGTGTTTCTCAGCACGCGCTTTGACCCCGCCTTATTAACGGCCGGCGATTTCCAGCGTAGCGCCGTGCCGCCACCGGCCAGCATCCAGCGCTCGGTGGCCAAGCGCCAGGCCGAATTCCTGGCTGGTCGAGTGTGTGCCCGCGCGGCCCTGCAACAACTCGACCGCCTCAACTACATCCCCGCCATCGGTGAAGACCGTGCGCCGGTTTGGCCTGCGCATATCTGTGGCTCCATCACCCACAGCACCGGGCATGCGGCGGCGATTGTCGCGCACAAGGCACAATGGCGTGGGCTGGGGATGGACTTGGAGAATGTGCTGAGCCTAGAACGGGCGGAGCGGCTGGCTGGGGAAATCCTCACGCCCGATGAACTGCAACGTATGGCAACGCTACCGCGAGAGCAGATCGCACAATTGGTGACATTGACGTTTTCGGCCAAGGAGAGCCTGTTCAAGGCGCTCTATCCGATTGTGCAGAAGCGTTTCTATTTTGAGCATGCCGAGGTAATGGAGTGGACTGAGGCCGGGTATATAAGGCTGCGGTTGCTGACGGATTTGTCCGAGGAATGGTGCCACGGCAAGGAGTTGGCGGGACAGTTTGCGGTGGATGACGGGCAGTTGTTGAGCCTGGTGGCTATCGGCGCCTGATCCATCGCTTTCGCGGGCAAGCCCGCTCCCACAGTTGACCGTATTCCAACGCTGGAACTCGGTCGAATGTGGGAGCGGGCTTGCTCGCGAAAGCAGTATCAGGTTTTCTCCTGATCCCTCGGCCAACTCAGACTGAAGCACGCCCCACCCAGATTGTTGCTCTTGCCAATCAACGCCCGCCCGCCGTGCCAATAGATGATCCGCCGCACGATCGACAACCCCAACCCGTGCCCGCCAGACGCACGAGTGCGGCTGTCGTCCAGGCGCAGGAATGGCGTGAAGATGCGCTCCCAGGCACTCTCAGGCACACCGGGGCCATCATCCTCCACGTCGATGCGGCAACGCACCTGGCCCACCTGATAACTGATCAACACCTGGCCCTGGGCATGACGCATGGCATTGCTCACCAGATTCTGCAGCGCACGGTGCAGGTAACGTGGCTCGGCATCCACCCACGCATCCTCCCAATGCGCCGAAGACAGGCAAATGCCCCTGCTCACTTTGACCTGCGGACGCAGTGGCGATAATTCGCCTATCACCTGATCAAGCAGCGCATCGAGGTCGACCCGCTGGAAATTCAGCTCCGGCGAGCCTTGTTCCAGCCGCGCATACGTGAGCATTTCATCGACCAGGCCATCAAGGTCCTGGATATCGCTGTCCATGCCTTCCAAGTATTTACGCCGCGCCTCGGCCGTGGTGGCATCACCGACCATCTCCAGGCCGAACCGCAAGCGCGCCACCGGTGTGCGCAGTTCGTGGGACACCGCGCGTACCAGTTCACGCTGGATCGCCAGCAACTGCTGCAAGTGCTCGGCCATGCCATTGAACGCCGCGGCCAGGCGCCCCACCGAGTCAGCGCCACGGGCCGGCACGCGAACTTCCAGGTTGCCCTTGGCGATACGGGTGGCGGCGGCTTCCAGGCCGCGCAGCCGCCGTTCAAGCTGACGCACCAATAGATAGACGATCAAACCGATCAGGGTCAGGCCGATCAACGCGATCAGGATCAGCCATTGCGGCGGGTAAGGGTTCATCTGATACAAAGGCCCCAGTTCCAGCACCCATGGCGTGCCGACCATGCCAGCGAACACGCGGATCGAATCGCCGCCCTTGCCCAGGGCCATCACGGTGTCGCCTTCCGAGACGCGGCGGCGCTGGTCTTCGTCCATGTCGGCCTGGTCGAGCGTCATCAGGTGCATGTCGAAGCCAAACCCTTTGGCGTCTTTTATATCCGCCAGGCGTTGCGGCTGTTCAGCCACAGGAAAACGCACCAGTTCGTCGGCGAGCAGGTAGATAGTTGCGCGCGCCAGCTGTTCGCTGATCTGCTGCACTTCGCCCGTGAGTACCAGTTGCGACTGATCACTGACCAGGCGCAGCACCCGCGCGGCGTGAGGCCCGGTCTGCTCCACCAGCACCTGGCCGCGTTGCAGGCGATTGCGCTGGCTCAAGTCCAGTTGCGCATCGGCCAGGGGGCGCAGTTCCAGGGGAATGCCGAGCAAGCGCTCCCACACGGCCAAGGCGCGCTGGCGTTCGATGGGGCTCATGGGTTGCAGGTTGTCGCCCATCAAGGCGAAGGTGCCGTGGGCCAGGCGCTCGCGGTATTGGCCGCTGCGCACTTCATTGAGCAGGTGCAGGGCCAGCACGCCGAGCAGCGCCACCAGGATCAGCGCCGCGCACATGCCGCCGTAGATGCGCAGGAAGATCGAGTTCACAGCGGCATGTCGGCAGCAGCTTCAGCGACGAACAGGTAGCCCTTGCTGCGAATGGTCTTGATCAGGCGCGGATGGATCGGGTCGTCACCTATCTTGGGGCGGATGCGCGAGATACGCACGTCGATGGAGCGGTCCTGGCCGTCGTAACCGATACCGCGCAGGGCGATGAAGATTTCTTCGCGGGACAAAATGCGCCCGGCATTGGCCACCAGCAGCCACAGTAGGTCGAACTCGGCACTTGTCAGCTCGATACCGGCATTATTCAGCCAGGCTTCGCGCAGGGCATTGTCCACCACCAAGGGGCCGAATTGCAGGCGACGCTGGTTCTCCACGGCCGCCGGTTCCGCCGGTTCGCTGCGCCGTAGCAGGGCCTGAATGCGGGCCAGCAACAGGCGCGGGCGCACGGGTTTGCACACGTAATCGTCGGCGCCCATGTCCAGGCCCAGTACCTGGTCCATGTCATCGGTGCGCGCGGTGAGCATCAGGATCACGCCGTCATAGCGCTCGCGCACCTTACGGCAGATGCTCAAGCCGTCTTCGCCGGGCAACATCAGGTCGAGGATCACCAGGTCCGGCTGTTCGTCGATGATGCGCGCCGCGGCCAGGGCGCCATCGCCTTCCACGGACACTCGCAGGCCGTTGCTCTCCAGATACTCACGGGTCAATTCGGCCAATCGCTGGTCGTCTTCGACTATCAATACCTGCCAGGCTTCTTGCTCCACGGGTGACCTCAATGTCTGTCATAAAAGGCGGGCATGATCTGGGTAACTGCACAGCCCGATGCGGCCGATTGTAGCCATGGGCCAGCCCTCAAACACAAGCCGGGAAATCCATTCGGTGATCGCGTTTTTTTGTGATAGGGTTCGCGCCCTTCGAAAATGGGCAGGTTGTTTTAAGCCCGAAACATTTAATGACAAACGGCGTAATCCAGCAGCAGTGCGGCCTACACACCCATTCAACCTTTCTTACACATTTTACCCACAGCGTTATCCACAGGTTACTGCGTTGCTAACCCCTCGAAAACGCATTATCTTGTACCTCGGCACTGTAGAAGACCCTACATGTGGGGTTTTCGAAGAAAGCGCCCAACCACACAAGTGGCAAGAAATTCAAGCGTTTTATTGCTAGCGCAGCATGGAACCAACCGATTTTCAGTAGACCAAACCGCTCACGCGGATGGCAGCTGTTTCCCATCCCCGATATGGAAAACGGTACGGGTGTTGCAGGAAGAGCCTGGCACTCGCAATCAAATATAGAACGTGGAGACAACCCCCCATGCAAACCGACACAACTCGCGAGAACCCGCAAGGCTCCGTGCCGCAGGCCGCCGATTCGAACCTGGATCTGTCCGCCACTGCACCCGGCCAATTGCGTGTGATCAAGCGTAACGGCACTGTCGTTCCTTACACCGATGACAAAATCACCGTCGCCATCACCAAAGCGTTTCTTGCAGTTGAAGGCGGCACCGCTGCCGCCTCGTCGCGCATCCACGACACCGTTGCCCGCCTGACCGAACAAGTCACCGCGACCTTCAAGCGTCGCATGCCTTCGGGCGGCACCATCCACATCGAAGAAATCCAGGACCAGGTCGAACTGGCCCTGATGCGTGCCGGCGAACAGAAAGTTGCCCGCGACTACGTGATCTACCGTGACGCACGTTCCAAGGAACGCGCTGTACGCACCCCAGCTGAAGAAGCTGCGGTACAAGCTCACCCATCGATCCGCATCACCCTGGCCGACGGCACGTTTGCACCGCTGGACCTGGGTCGCCTGAACACCATCGTCACCGAGGCCTGTGAAGGCCTGGAAGAAGTCGACGGTGACCTGATCCAGCGCGAAACCCTGAAGAACCTGTACGACGGCGTGGCCCTGACCGACGTCAACACCGCCCTGGTGATGACCGCCCGTACCCTGGTTGAACGCGAGCCGAACTACTCGTTCGTGACCGCGCGCCTGCTGATGGACACCCTGCGTGCCGAAGGCCTGGGCTTCCTGAAAGTCGCCGACAGCGCCACCCACCACGAAATGGCCGACCTGTACGCCAAGGCGCTGCCTGCCTACATCGCCAAGGGTATCGAATTCGAATTGCTGAACCCGATCCTGGCCACCTTCGACCTGGAAAAACTCGGCAAGGCGATCAACCACGAGCGTGACCAGCAGTTCACCTACTTGGGCCTGCAAACCCTGTACGACCGTTACTTCATCCACAAGGACGGTATCCGCTTCGAACTGCCGCAAGTGTTCTTCATGCGCGTGGCCATGGGCCTGGCAATCGAAGAGAAGCAGAAAGAAGACCGTGCCATCGAGTTCTACAACCTGTTGTCGTCCTTTGACTACATGTCGTCGACCCCGACCCTGTTCAACGCCGGTACCCTGCGTCCACAGCTGTCCAGCTGCTACCTGACCACCGTGCCGGATGACCTGTCGGGCATCTACCACGCGATCCACGACAACGCCATGTTGTCCAAATTCGCTGGCGGCCTGGGCAACGACTGGACCCCGGTGCGTGCACTGGGTTCGTACATCAAGGGCACCAACGGCAAGTCCCAGGGCGTTGTACCGTTCCTGAAAGTGGTGAACGACACCGCCGTCGCCGTGAACCAGGGTGGCAAGCGCAAAGGCGCTGTGTGTGCCTACCTGGAAACCTGGCACATGGACATCGAAGAGTTCATCGAGCTGCGCAAGAACACCGGTGATGACCGTCGTCGTACCCACGACATGAACACCGCCAACTGGATCCCTGACCTGTTCATGAAGCGTGTCTTCGACGACGGCCAGTGGACCCTGTTCTCGCCTTCCGAAGTGCCGGACCTGCACGACCTGACCGGCAAGGCTTTCGAAGAGCGCTACGAGTACTACGAAGCCCTGTCCCAGTACCCTGGCAAGATCAAGCTGTTCAAGACCATCCAGGCCAAAGACCTGTGGCGCAAAATGCTGTCCATGCTGTTTGAAACCGGCCACCCATGGCTGACCTTCAAAGACCCGTGCAACCTGCGCAGCCCGCAGCAGCACGTGGGCGTGGTCCACAGCTCGAACCTGTGCACCGAGATCACCTTGAACACCAACAAGGACGAGATCGCCGTTTGCAACCTGGGCTCGATCAACCTGCCGAACCACATCGTCAACGGCAAGCTGGACACCGCCAAGCTGGAACGTACCGTCAACACCGCCGTGCGCATGCTCGATAACGTGATCGACATCAACTACTACTCGGTGCCACAGGCGCAGAACTCCAACTTCAAGCACCGTCCGGTCGGCTTGGGCATCATGGGCTTCCAGGACGCGCTGTACCTGCAGCACATTCCTTACGGTTCGGACGCTGCGGTCGAGTTCGCCGACAAGTCCATGGAAGCGGTCAGCTACTACGCGATCCAGGCTTCCTGCGACCTGGCCGACGAGCGCGGCGCCTACGAGACGTTCCAGGGTTCGCTGTGGTCCAAAGGCATCCTGCCGCTGGATTCGCAACAGATCCTGATTGAGCAACGTGGCCAGAAGTACATCGACGTTGACCTGGAAGAATCCCTGGACTGGGCGCCAGTACGTGCCCGTGTGCAGAAAGGTATTCGTAACTCCAACATCATGGCCATCGCGCCGACCGCAACCATCGCCAACATCACTGGCGTGTCGCAGTCGATCGAACCGACTTACCAGAACCTGTATGTGAAATCGAACCTGTCGGGCGAATTCACCGTGATCAACCCGTACCTGGTTCGCGACCTGAAAGCCCGCGGCCTGTGGGACTCGGTCATGATCAACGACCTGAAGTACTACGACGGTTCCGTGCAGCAGATCGAGCGTATCCCGCAAGAACTCAAAGAGCTCTACGCGACCGCATTCGAAGTGGACACCAAGTGGATCGTTGACGCCGCCAGCCGTCGTCAGAAGTGGATCGACCAGGCCCAGTCGCTGAACCTCTACATCGCTGGCGCTTCGGGCAAGAAGCTGGACGTGACCTACCGCATGGCGTGGTACCGTGGCCTGAAAACCACTTACTACCTCCGCGCCCTGGCCGCGACCAGCACCGAGAAGTCGACCATCAACACCGGCAAGCTGAACGCGGTTTCCAGCGGCGGTAACCACGGTGATGATTCGGTGCTTGCAGCGCCAGCCGGCCCGGCCCCTGTGCCAAAGGCCTGCGCGATCGATGAGCCGGATTGCGAAGCTTGCCAGTAAGCTGAGTCGGTTCCGGATCGCAACGATCCGGAACTGAAAAAACGCCGACAAACCTGAGCATGATTGGTTTGTCGGCGTTTTTTTTGGCCGTTTAAAAAAGCACCGTGTAGATGCCCGGCCCTGGAGCACCGCCTCGCCCTCCCCATAGCTCCTTACGATTGCCAATCACCGCCATGGAATGTGCATTCGTTTCATAAGTCCCCACCATCCCCCGCGCAAAATCACTTTGAAAGCCCGGCCTGTAGTGATCTTTCAGCCCAAGCCTATGCAAGCCCTCGCGGGAATGCTCGCCATCATTCAAGCTGATCAGCGCATCCTTGAAGCTTCTCGTGGCATTTCTGTCGTTTTCGCCAGGAGAGCCACTATTCCCTTCCATCTGCGCTCGCTTGGCACTCGCCGCATACATAAAGTTGGCATTGGTCATTAAGGTAGGGTCATCGCCCTTGAAGCGCGCCTCTCGCGCAGCCATGCGCAGCTCATCCTTGGTCAGCTTGAGTTTGAACCCATCACGCATCTCCACCTCATAGGTATTGCCCTTCAACTCGACATTCTTGAAAACGTCTTTGGGGTCCTGGCCGAAGTGCTGCATGGCGGCTTTTATTGAGGATACTGTCGTGCAATTGCCTTCGAAGCCTTGAGAGAAACCACTCCAAATGTTATCCGGCTTTTTCCCACGCACACTTTTATCAGGCTGGTAATCATGGTGTTTCGCCCCCTCAGTGATGGGCTTGTTGCTCATGGATTCGGAAGGGCCAAAATTCTCCGGGTTCACACGGCCGCCACCGCCACCTCCGCCACCTCCTCCACCGCCACCAATGTCTGGGGGGGCCGGTGGAGAAGGCGATTCATCATCTGCAAACAGCTCTGGAAAAAGCGCCTTCAAAAATGCGAGCCAACTGTCAGATGCGTCTTTTTTTAACGCCTCGATAATCGCCTTGAACTTCTCCTCTCCGAGTTTCTTGCGCACCTCATTGAGCTTGTCACGCAAGTCCTGGACGGTTTGGCTCTTGGAGGTTTTCTGCGCCTCCTCCAATGCCTTCAGAAGAGTGGATACCACCGCCTTATCGGCATCCAGGCTGTGAACACCATCGGTTTTGTCCTGGGTGTTTTCAGCACCAAAAGCAGCGGTTCTGTCGCTAAAATAAACCCGAGCCGTTTGGCCTGATATCTGTTGAGCCCATTGCATAAATTTCCCCCGCCCGTAAGCCACCGTTGGTGTACTTGGTAGGGAAAAGTGCGTCGGCCGTTCCAGTAAAAACGAGTGGTCTCGTAGGGACGCAGGCAGTACGAAAAGTCGCGCCTACAAAATGAACGCGCAAAAAAAACCCCTCGTTGAGGGGTTTTCTTTTACCAGCGTCAGACCAATGACATTACGTCATCTGAATGATGGTCTGCATGATGGTGCTCTGGGTGGAGATGGTCTTGGCGTTCGCCTGATAGTTGCTCTGGGCCTTGATCAGGTCCACCAGCTCGTTGGTCAGGTTGACGTTGGAGTTCTCCAGGGAGTTGGCCACGATCGAGCCCAGGGTGCCGGCTTGCGGGGTGTCATAACCTGGCTGGCCCGAAGCGAAGGTCTCTTTCCAGGTAGTACCGCCGTTGGGCTGCAGGCCTTGTTCGTTGTTGAAGCTGGCCAGAGAGATCTGGCCAATGGCCTTGCTCTGCTGGTTGCTGAACGTTGCGAACAGTACACCGCTGCCGTCGATTTTCAGGCCGGTGATCTGGCCGGTGGCGTAGCCATCGGTGACCGGTGGGTTGCGGTACGTGGCCGAGTTGTACTGGGTAATGTTGGCCATGTTGACGGCGATGCCGGTCGGGTTGGCATTCGCACCATTGGCCTTCCACACACCATCAGTCACAGTGCCAGGGACCCAACCGGTAATAGTCAGAGTCTTGTCGGACACACCGCCGGTCACGACGCTAGTCAGCTTGCCATTGCCATCAAAGGTCAATGCCGACGGCACTGGCGGAGTCGATGGCGTACCGGTTGGCGCAGAACCGTTAGGGTTGCGACCATCGATCAGGGTATAGGCATTCCACTTATTGCCGTCGGTTTTCACCAGGTACTGCACCATCGGGTGTGCGTTGCCCTGGGAGTCGTACAAGGTGGTGCTGTATTGAGTGGTAAAGGTGCTGGTGTCGTTCGGGTTGAACGGCTTCGCCACCTGGTCGATCACCGGCTCCGAGGAGTTCAGGTTACTGGTGGAGTCCACTTTGGTGGACGCCTTCGGCGGCAGGTTCGACAGGTTCAATTGCAGGTCGGTCAGGCCGCCCTTGATGATCTTGCCGTCCGCGTCCGCCGCATAACCTTGCAAGCGCGAGGTGCCGGTGTTGTTGGTGATGTAGCCATCTTTGTCGGCACGGAAGGCACCACTACGGGTGTACTCCAGCGAACCGTCGCTGCCCTTCTGCACGAAGAAACCGCCGCCCTGGATCGCCATGTCCAGGATGCCACCGCTGCCGTTCACGTCACCTTGGGTGAACTGCTGGGACACGGCCGCCAGGTTCACACCGTTGCCGATACTGTTCTGGCCTGTACCCAGTTTGGAGGCGGCGTAGATGTCCGCGAATTCCGCACGGGACGACTTGAAGCCAGTAGTCGCGACGTTGGCGATGTTGTTGCCGGTCACGTCCAGTTGTTTGTTGGCCGCATAGAGGCCGCTAAGGCCGATGTTAAAAGACATGTTTCTCTCCCTCTGCCGTATTTAGCCGGCTCTATGTACCGATAGTCTGAATTTGCGACAGCTTGACGCTGCCCATGCCGCCAGCCAGGTTCAGCAGCATTTCGCCGCCGGTCTTGCTCAGGGTCACGCTCGTTACCGTTGCTGGCAGCGAAGTGGTCAGGGCAACGGCGTCGCCCTTGTCATTCTTGGTGGTGGCATTGAAGGTGTAGGTGCCTGCAGGAGCGACCTCGCCCTTGTCGTTTTTGCCATCCCAGATAAAGCTCTGGCTGCCGGCACTCTGGGCGCCCATTTCGATGGTGCGCACCAGGTTGCCGTCTTTGTCGGTGACCTTGACGGTGACGTTGCCCGTCGCCGTTGTCACATCCACCGAACCGGTCATGCTCTTGCTGGTATCCACCATGGCCTTGTCGGTCTGGATGATGATCGAGCGGCCTACCAGCGACGACGCCTGCAGCGCTTGCGACGAGCTGAAGTTGCTGGAGATCGCATTCACCGAGTCATTCAGGGTGTTGATGCCTTCCAGGCTGCTGAACTGCGCCAGCTGGGCCACGAACGCGCCGTTGTCTTGCGGCGACAGCGGGTTCTGGTTTTTCAACTGGGTAACCAGCAGTTGCAGGAACGCATCCTTGCCCAGCGACTGTTTGCCGGTCGCGGCCTTGGAAGCGTCACCCAGGCTGCTGGCGTTGTCTGTCGCGGTCTTGACCTTGGAGTTGAAAAGGTCCTGGACTGGCGTGTTGTTACTCGTATCAACAATGGCCATTATTTGGCGCCCCTTATCACTGACCCAGGGTCAGGACCTTCTGCATCATGGTTTTGGCGGTGTTCATCATTTCCGCGTTGGTCTGAAACGAACGGCTGGCGGAAATCATGTCGGCCATTTCCTCGACCACGTTGACGTTCGGGTAGTAGACATAACCCTTTTCGTTCGCGGCGGGATGGTTGGGTTCGTAGCGAGCTTCAAGGTTGCTTTGGTCTTCGACCACGCCGAGCACTTGCACACCGGAGCCTGCTGCACCTTGGTCCTGGAACAACGAATCGCTGCCGCCCGCCTGGCCGCCCTGGAACATGGTGGCGAACACCGGGTGACGGGCGCGGTAGGTCTGGTCAATGCTCGAAGACACGGTCTCGGCGTTGGCGATGTTACTGGCGACGGTGTTCAAACGCGTAGTCTGCGCGCTCATGCCACTGCCGGCAATATTGAAAACACTGGACAGGGACATGGCTTACTCTCCACGCAGGGCTGACATCAGCCCTTTGAATTTGCTGTTAAGCAGGGTGAAGCTGGCTTGAAAGTTCACCGAGTTCTCGGCGTAGGCCGACTGCTCCAGCTGCGCGTCGACGGTGTTCTGGTCGATCGACGGCTGCATCGGCGTGCGATACAGCAACGACTCGTCACCATTGCTCAGGCCTTGCGCTTCGATATGACGGCTGTTGGTCATGTTCAAGGCGAAGGTGCCGTTCTTGGTCTTGTCC
This sequence comes from Pseudomonas sp. P7759, assembly GCF_013386445.1. Lineage (NCBI taxonomy): Bacteria > Pseudomonadati > Pseudomonadota > Gammaproteobacteria > Pseudomonadales > Pseudomonadaceae > Pseudomonas > Pseudomonas sp. P7759. The sequence continues at coordinate 365,780 of NZ_JACART010000003.1, read as the reverse complement.
TGCTGTGCGGCGAGCACGGCGGAGAAGTCCAGGTCCCGAGCCTTGTAGTTCGGGGTATCGGCGTTGGCAATGTTGTTGGCCAGGACTTCGGCACGCTGGGCGCGGAAGCCCAGGGCTTGTTCGTGGATACCGAGCGCTTTATCGAAGCTGATGCTCATGGCGGAAACCTTTAAGGGCTGACCTGCTTTTCGTTAACTGGGTTATAGCAAGGTGCATGCCAATCTTACGAAGGCCCGTATATCAAGGGTTTGGGGGGCGGTTGCCGGCGGCAATGCCAGAAAAGCGGCAAGCGGTTTCCGCGTGGCGCCAGTAAAGCGGCAATGGCGTTTGCCGCTTTGCGGCCAAAAAAATGGGAGGCCTTTGTGGGGCCTCCCATTGTTTGTTCAAGCGTGCGTCACTTGGCCTGGTAGATGATCCCCGGACTGCATTGCACCATCTGGTAATGATCCGGCAGACCGTTCAGCGCTTCGGAAGCACCGAGGAACAGATAACCGCCACGCTTGAGCGTGCCATGGATGCGCAGCAGGATGTCTTTCTTCACTTCGGCCGAGAAGTAGATCAGCACGTTGCGGCAGAACACCATGTCGAACTTGCCCAGGCTGGCGTAGCTGTCGAGCAGGTTGAACGAGCGGAATTCCACGCGGCTCTTGATCGGCGCCTTGACCGCCCAACGCCCTGCCCCTTTCGGGTCGAAGTAACGCTGCAGGCGTTCCTGGGACAAACCACGGCCCAGGGCCAGGCTGTCGTACTCGCCGGTCTTGCAGTTGGTGAGCATGGTGCCGGACAGGTCAGTGGCGACGATTTGCGCCCCAGCCTTCAACTGGCCCAGATTGGTCCGCTCGAACTCATCGATGGACATCGAAATCGAGTACGGCTCCTGCCCCGAAGAGCAGGCAGCCGACCAAATGCGCAGGCGCTGGCCGGGGCTGGCCTTGATGGCTTCCGGCAGCACTCTGCTCTTGAGCACTTCAAACGGGTAGGTGTCACGAAACCACAGGGTTTCGTTGGTGGTCATGGCATCGACCACCATCTCCTTGAGCCCGCTGCGCGGCTGCCCCTGGATGCGCTGGACCAGCTCACCCAACGACTTGATGCCCTGCTGCTCCATCAGTTTGTTGAGACGGCTGGATACCAGGTACTGCTTGTTTTCACCGAGCAATATGCCACAGGCTTTTTCCAGGAAGACCCGGAACTGTTCGAAATCCAAATTACCCGTAGACAATGATACCGCCTCTTAAATCGTGTGACCGCCAGGGGAAAGCCCCTAGCCGTGATCTGCTGCCTTGATCCGGTCGACTACCCGGGATGCCAGGTCATCAGGACGGAATTTGGCCAGGAAGTCATCGGCACCGACCTTCTTGACCATCGCCTGGTTGAATACACCCGACAACGAAGTATGCAGGATGATATGCAATTTTTGCATGCGTGGATCGTTGCGTATCTCGGCCGTGAGGGTGTAGCCGTCCATTTCCGGCATCTCGATGTCGGAGATCATCATCAAGAATTCTTCTTCCGGCTTCTTGCCGTCATCCACCAGCTTGCGCAGGTAATCCAGGGCCTGGCGACCGTCATTGAGGGCCACCACTTCCACGCCGACCGTTTGCAGGCAACGGGTCACCTGTTTACGCGCCACCGAGGAGTCGTCCACCGTCAACACGCGCAGGGAGATTGCCTTGTGCGCGGTTTCAGCGTCCACCACCCCCACGGAAATCGATTCCGACGTGGGTGCGACCTCGGCGAGGATCTTCTCCACGTCGATGATTTCCACCAACTGGTTATCCACTCGCGTCACTGCCGTGAGGTAATGATCACGACCGGTGCCCTTGGGCGGCGGATGGATCTCTTCCCAGTTCATGTTGACGATGCGCTCCACCGAGCGCACCAGGAAGCCCTGGGTCTTGGTGTTGTACTCGGTAATGATCACGAAGGGGTTCTCGCGGTCCTGCAAACCCGCCGAACCGGTTGCCAGGGCCAGGTCAAGAATCGGGATCGTCGCGCCACGGATGCTGGCAACGCCGCACACCACCGGGCTGGACTTGGGCATGATCGTCAGCTTGGGGCATTGCAGCACTTCCCGCACCTTGAACACGTTGATGCCATACAGCTGCTTGCCATCCAGGCGAAAAAGCAACAACTCCAGGCGATTCTGCCCTACCAGCTGTGTGCGCTGGTTTACTGAATCCATTACTCCTGCCATGCCCAGACTCCTACGCTAAAACCTTTAAAGGTGCGACGCGCACCCAACACTAAACGGCACGGCCTTTGCTATTTACAGGTCATGGATATTAAAACGACAGTTTCCCGACGCCTTCACCTGACCCGGTTCTGCAGATTGCTCTGCGTACCGCTGGCGTTGCTTGCCTTGGGCCTGGGCGCCACGGCCCGCGCAGACAACGTCACCTTGCCTGATCTACTTATCGGCGTCACTCAAGGCTTTCTTGAGTTCACTGTAGAAGATTATCTGGCGACTACCCAGACGCCAGGGCGTTATGAAATCCAGGTAAACCAGTTGGACCCCCGCCTGCGCATGCCCATGTGCGACAAGGAATTGACAGCCACCCTGGAAAGTCCCGCCCAGCCCATCGGCCGCGTGACGGTCAAAGTCCGCTGCGATGGCGCCTCGCCCTGGACGGTGTTTGTGCCCGCTCAAGTCAAGCTGTTCCGCGATGTGGTCGTGGTGGCTCGTCCACTCAAACGCTCCGGGATCATTGGTTTCGAGGATGTGGCGTTGCGCGAGCGCGACATCAGTATGATCAGCCAGGGCTACCTGACCTCCCTCGACCAGGCGGTCGGGCAGAAGTTGACCCGACCAGTGGTCACCGACCAGGTCATCACCCTGGTGCATCTGGAGCAGGCGGAGGTGATCCGCAAGGGCGACCAAGTGGTGATTTCCGCCAGCAGCGGTGCGCTGCAGGTAAAGATGCCGGGGGAAGCCCTGTCCAATGGCGGCATGAGCGAACAGATTCGCGTGAAGAACCTGAACTCCAACCGAGTGATCAAGGCGCGGGTCACCGCACCGGGTCAGGTGGAGGTGGCTTTATAGATTACTGGTATCGGACGCGCGCTTTTCCTACACTGTCGGTTGGATGCCGGCCTGCAGGTTTTATTGTCAATCGAGCCTAAAGTTTGTCCGGGTATGGCCGAAAACATGGCAAGCGTCCAAATACCCAGAGGTTTTTTGATCATGGTCATCGATTTCAGTCGTTTAAATAACACCCCGACTACGTCGGCCCCTACGCGAGCTACTGGCACCAAAGACAGCGTAGAAGCCAAGGCCCAGCCACTGCCCGCCAAGGCAGAACAGGCCAGCGCCAGCCAGAGCGGGGAATCCGTACACCTGAGCAATGAGGCTCAACAGTTGCAGAAGGTCACTGACTCGCTGCGCGATCAACCGGTGGTCAATAAAGCCCGTGTGGCCGAATTGAAACAGGCAATCGCCGATGGCAGCTATAAAGTCGACAGCAACCGTGTAGCCAGCAAGCTGCTTAATTTCGAAGCCGAGCGCTAGGCAAAGGCCTGCGCCGGGCTTTTGGACGCTTAAACCCCAAGGCCAGCCATGCATCACGACGAAAATCTGCTTCAACTGATCATTGATGATCTAGCGCCGACGCAACAGCTGCTCGAGCTGCTCAGGGAAGAATCCCTGGCCCTCTACGGCCGGGACATGCCGCTGCTGGAAGAAATCCTGGCACGCAAGCAGTCGCTGATTGTCCTGCTGGAACAGCACGGCAAGAAACGCAGCCAGATCCTCGCCAGCCTGGGCCTGCCGGCAGACCATGATGGCTTGGCGCAGTTGGCCAGCCACTCCACGGTCGGCGATCAATTACTGGCCCAGAGCAAAGAACTCAATCAATTGCTCACCCAGTGCCAGGAAGCCAACCTGCTCAACGGTCAGTCGATCCAGCTCCAGCAAGCCACGACCGCCAACCAGTTGCGTATACTTCACGGCGGAGAGCCTCCGGCGCTTTACAACGCTCAGGGTTCCACCTCGCGCCTGGTCAAGCCAAGCACCCGCAGCCAAGCCTGACGCCGCTTTACAGCGCGGCCTATCCAAGGCGCGCCACATACTGGCAGAATGCCTGCTCTTGCGTGTAGTCGTATTTTGTCTGGAGATGGAAGAACCGTGTTCAACGCCCTTAATGCGGAAGATGCCCCGCAGCCACCCAAGGTCCTCACCACGCCTCTGGAAATCGCCAGCACCCTACGGATGCTGCAAGACAGCCATGACCCGCTGATCATCACCTTCCACGAACGCAGCCAGCGCTTCCAGAGCTACCTGGTGGACGTTGACCGGGACAGCAAGACCCTGGCGCTGGACGAAATGATCCCGCGTGACGGTGAACGCTTCCTGGAAAGCGGCGAACCGTTTCGTATCGAAGGTTTTCATGAAGGCGTGCGCGTCGCCTGGGAAAGCAACGGCACCTACACCATCAGCGAAAAAGACGGTCACCGCATCTACACCGGCGCCATGCCCGACGAAGTGGTCTACCACCAGCGCCGCAATGCGTTCCGCGCCGCCTTGAAGCTGGCCCAACTGGTCAATATTGAATTGGGTGGCGAGAAGCTCAAAGCCCCCGTCAGCGGCAAACTGCTGGATATTTCCGCCACCGGCTGCAAACTGCGCTTTGAAGGGGATATCTCCGAGCGCCTGCAACTGGGCCAGGTCTACGACCGTTTTATCGCCGCCCTGCCCTTTGGCAGCATGACCACTTCGGTCGAACTGCGTTACCTGCACTTCGAAGAGAAGATCAACACCACCTTCGCCGGCGTGCGCTTCCACAACATGAGTGGCTTGGTGCAGCGCCAGGTCGAGCGCTTTGTGTACCAGTTGCAACGCGAAGCACGACGCTTTGACAAAGACGACGATTTTTAAAGCTTAAAGATCGCGGCAAAAAAACGGGCAGATCCTGATGGGATCTGCCCGTTTTGCATTCAGGGTCGCGCCCTGCTCAAGTCGTGAGGATGCTCGTCTGGCCCCACAGGTTCAGGAGGCCCCACGAAAGGCGGTTCCTCTGCCTCCGGACTTGGCTCCGTTTGCGGTTCAGGCTCCGGGACAGTGGTTTGCATTTGTTCCTGCACCACCGCCTCATCCACCCGCGGATCAAGGCAGGCCACCAGTGGCGAGCTGGACATGCTGTCGGGCATCGCCACGTGGTGCAACGGCGCATCGTCCACCTGATGCAGGTTGGTGACCGCTTTTGGCCGGATGCGCCACACCAGGATCAATGCGCACAGACTGAAAAACGCATACAGCATGTGACTGCCGAACAGCTTCATCACCACACCGGCCAGCAAAGGCCCGACACTGGCGCCAACACCGTACGTCACCAGCAGCATGGCTGTCAGCGATACGCGGCGATCACCCTCGACATGGTCGTTGGAGAACGCCACCGCCAAGGGATAAAGACAAAACTGCACCAGGGAGCAGACGAAGCCTGCCACGAACAACACTTCCAGCGGCACCTTGGTCAGTATCGCCAACGGCAACGCCGCCACTGCCAGGCACAGCGCAAAGCAACGGATCAGCAGCGCGCGATCATAACGGTCAGACAACCAGCCCAACGGCCACTGCACCACCAGCCCGGCAAAAATACAGCTACCCATGAACAGCCCCACTTGCTCGGTGGTCAAGCCTTGCTGAGAGGCATACAGCGGCGCCAGACCGTAGAACGAGCCGACAATCAACCCCGCCCCAAGCACCGTACTCAGCGACTGCGGCACCCGCTTGATAAAGAAGCGCGGCTCCATCGGCGCGGGGTGCAGAGGCGCCGGGTGAATCCGGCGCGTCATGGCCACTGGCACCAGGCACAGGGCAAAGCACAGCGCGACCAGCATCAGCAGTTCAAGGCCCAACTGCGGGTGCATGACCAGAATCAGCTGGCCGAGCACCAGGCCCAAGTAGGACGCGATCATATAGCCGCTGAACACCACGCCGCGCTGCTTGGCGTCGGCCTGCTCATTGAGCCAGCTTTCGATGACCATGTACTGGCACATCATGCCCAGGCCCACGATCATCCGCAGCACGATCCAGGCCGGCAACCAGTCGATCAGACCATGCCCCAACACCGCCGCACCGACGATCCCGGCGCAGGTGGCGTAGGCGCGGATATGCCCGACCCGGGCAATCAGGCGGTGCCCGATCTTGCCACCCAGCACCAGGCCAAAATAGTTGGCCGCCATCAACGCACCGACCCACAGGCTGTCGACATGATCGGCCGCCAGGCGCAGGGCCAGGTAAGTACTGAGCAGGCCGGAGCCGATCAGCATCATCAAGGAGGCAAAATAAAGGGCTCGAAAAGATTTCCAGATCTGGCGCATCGGCGTTCCGAGCGGCTCCTTGCGGTGAGAGACAGGGCTATCGGCATGATAGTCCGGGGTGGCCGGGTCCGGACAGGCGGTATGCGCTGTTTCCGGGGATTATTTTGCTTCAAGGCTCAGACGCTGCCTGGCTGCTCGCTGGATACACAGATTGCTATAAATACACGATGCCAGGGCTGTGAACCCAGAACCCCGGCAAGGTTCGACCCATCTTCGGAAAACGCCCACAAAAAAGCCCCGCCAGACGGATCTGTGCGAGGCTTTGAATCTGGTGTCCCAGGGCCGGTTCGAACGGCCAACCTTCCCCTTAGGAGGGGGATGCTCTATCCAATTGAGCTACTGGGACAAATGACAGCCGTTGCGCTAAAGGCGCGGCGACGGACGGCGTGCATGTTAACGGCCGAGGTAGGTTTTGTCATGTCGTCCGTGGGCTTTTTGAGTGTAGGTCGATGCCAGCCTTATTTATCCTGCCCTGACCCCGCAAACACGGGGCCTGCGAGGCCATCGTGCAAAATGCACTCCCCCAAAACGCCATCATTGCAAATTGCAACATTCCAGCCGCTTAAAGTAGACTTAAGCACTTGATTTTATTGAAGTAATAGATTGGCACGACACCTGCAATACTTCTCCTACAAACCCAATAAGCCACGGCGTTAAGCGGAGAACATGACCATGAACAGTGCCCTTCTGTTAGCCCTCAACACCATAGCCCTGGCGACATTGCTGATGTTTCACTTTCAATCGACTGGCACCAATGACCCTGCGCAGCTAAGCCAGGCTGTGCCACATCATCTGCAACAACGCCCGCAACTGGCCGTGATGACACCCAACGCGCAATCGCCCGCACGCCTGACCCAAGACACTCAGTCCGCACCCGCTTCTGAACACTGGGTTTTCTGAGGAAGCCTCTGATGAATAAATTTGCCTGGCTGTTTTTGTGCCTGACTGCATTAACAGGGATTCTGGGCCTGGGGGCTGACTCCCAGGACAGCCAAACGACTGCATTTGTCGCCAGCGGCGTGTTTGCCTGCCTATTGTTGCTCACCTTGATCGTGGGTCGCCGCATCAAATTCGACCCCGTCCTGCGCTAACTCCCCCTCCCTACCTTATGTCGCCTCCCCCTCGCTAATCGGCAAATTGCCACTAGTCTTAAAATTAAGGGCAAAAGGCCACTTTGTTATAGGATGAGCGGCCTGAAACCCTGTGGTGGCCTGGACTTGCAGGAAGTTCCCTCGCGGATTCACGCGTGGAAAAGTTTTCCAACCAGTCCGCAAAAACGCAAATGAGTGCTGGCATAAAGCCTTTAGGCAGTTCAATATTTGTCACAGAATTGACGCCAAGGAAATGTCAAATCTGAGGCATGATGCGGCCTCTTTGCAATTCGGGTTGAACTTTGGTCGTGAGCCTTGTCTTAACACTCATCTTGCGGCCAATTCCAGAAACCGCTCCCCTGAACTAACCGGTTAAATATATGCGCCCATTGAAACAGGCAATTTATTCCAGCCGTACGGCTGACAAGTTCGTCGTACGTCTGCCAGACGGAATGCGGGAACGCATTGCCGAGGTGGCTCGCAATCATCACCGCAGCATGAACTCCGAAATCATCGCGCGCCTGGAACAAAGCCTCATTCAGGAAGGTGCGTTGGGCGAAGAGTTGAGCATGCGCCTGGACAGCCCCGAGCTGTCGCTGCACGAACGCGAACTGCTGCAGCGTTTTCGTCAGCTCTCCCACCGCCAGCAAAATGCTCTCGTCTCGCTTATCGCGCACGACGTTGAGGCGGCCGCAGAAGCCAATTGATCTGCACCTGAAAGCCGAAGCCAGCCATGTGCTGGCTTTTTTTTGCGTGGGATTCGGAAAGAAGATTTGAGGCGGGGGCAGATTTGCCCCCGCGGGGTGGAATCAGAGCAGGAAGATCGTTGCCAGGCCCAGGAAGATGAAGAAGCCACCACTGTCGGTCATGGCCGTGATCATCACGCTGGCACCCATTGCCGGGTCGCGCCCAAGGCGGGCCAGGGTCATGGGGATCAACACCCCCATGAGCGCCGCCAGCAGCAGGTTGAGGGTCATGGCGGCGGTCATCACCACACCGAGCGACCAGCTGCCATACAGCAAGTAGGCCACCACACCGATCACCCCACCCCAGACCAGGCCGTTGATCAGGCCAACCGCCAACTCTTTGCGCAGCAAGCGCGACGAGTTCGCTGTACTGACCTGGTCCAGCGCCATGGCGCGCACAATCATGGTAATCGTCTGGTTACCCGAGTTGCCGCCGATCCCGGCCACAATCGGCATCAGCGCAGCGAGCGCCACCAGCTTCTCGATCGAACCTTCGAACAAGCCAATAACCCGCGACGCGATAAAAGCGGTGATCAGGTTAACGGCCAGCCATGCCCAACGGTTATGCAGCGAGCGCCAGACCGAGGCAAAGATGTCTTCCTCTTCACGCAGACCCGCCATGTTGAGGACTTCGGTCTCACTCTCTTCACGAATCAGGTCGACCATTTCATCGATGGTCAAACGGCCGATCAGCTTGCCGTTCTTGTCGACCACCGGCGCCGAGATCAAGTCATAACGCTCAAACGCCTGGGCAGCCTCGTAGGCGTCTTCATCCGGGTGAAAACTTACCGGATCACTGGCCATGACGTCGGCTACTTTCTTCTCAGGGTCGTTGACCAGCAGACGCTTGATCGGCAACACGCCCTTGAGAATGCCTTCGTAATCGACCACAAACAGCTTGTCGGTATGGCCCGGCAACTCTTTGAGACGACGCAGGTAACGCAAGACCACTTCCAAACTGACGTCTTCGCGGATGGTGACCATCTCGAAGTCCATCAGCGCGCCGACCTGATCCTCGTCGTAGGACAGCGCGGAGCGCACACGCTCACGCTGCTGGCCGTCGAGAGCCTCCATCAGCTCATGGACAACATCACGGGGCAGCTCGGGGGCCAGGTCGGCCAGTTCGTCGGCGTCCATTTCCTTGGCCGCAGCCAAGAGCTCGTGATCGTCCATGTCGGCGATCAGGGTTTCACGGACCGAGTCGGATACTTCGAGCAGGATGTCGCCGTCGCGGTCAGCCTTGACCAACTGCCAGAGGGTCAGTCGATCATCCAGTGGCAACGCTTCGAGAATGTAGGCGACGTCGGCGGAGTGCAGGTCGTCGAGCTTGCGTTGCAACTCGACGAGGTTTTGCCGGTGAACCAGGTTTTCGACCAGGTTGTTGTTCGGGCCGTCCTGGCGATGCGTAAGGTCTTCGACCACGCGTTGGCGCTGCAGCAGCTCGATGACTTGAGCCAGGCGATCCTGCAGGCTTTCTTGTGTTTTCTTTACTTCTACTTCGGTCATAGGCGAACTCCACTCCCAGCAGCGGGGCACGCCGGAAGGATCAATCAGTCAATTCATGATTGGTAAAGCGGGGTACTGAGCAACTACTGGGTAAGTCCATGGAGGTATTCCACAAGCCCCGGCGGGGCTGACGGGCGCAATGATACACCGCCCGGCCACTTTAAACGTCAAAAAACTGGAAAGAACAAGCGCTTGCGAGCCAAAGCTGAGCATTGGCTGTATCTATGAACTGCGACGACGCAGTGGAGGAGGAGAACACATGAAGGCGAGAGAAAAAGAAAAAATCCTACACAAACCCCAGACGGCAAAAAGCCCGCACTAGGCGGGCTTTTTGTTTGTATGGTGCACTCGACAGGATTCGAACCTGTGACCGCTCGGTTCGTAGCCGAGTACTCTATCCAGCTGAGCTACGAGTGCAGATTGTGTTTTTAGACCAGATCACAACTGGTTGTAACCGAATCACCTGCATGACTGCAACTGACTCTTAAATGGTGCACTCGACAGGATTCGAACCTGTGACCGCTCGGTTCGTAGCCGAGTACTCTATCCAGCTGAGCTACGAGTGCATTTGTTGCCGCGCATTATAGGCCGTTCAATCTCTATGTAAAGCTATTTTTTCGTTAATTTTCAACAACTTAGCGAAAAAACCAGATTGCAACGTACTAAGCAAATAATGGCGGAGAACGGGGGATTCGAACCCCCGACACCCTTTTGAGGTGTACTCCCTTAGCAGGGGAGCGCCTTCGGCCACTCGGCCAGCTCTCCGCAACACGGGGCGTATATTAACCACGTTCATCCCCGTTTGCAAACATAAAAAACGATAAAAATTAAAGGCTTGGTTCTTCGTCCTTCTCTTTCTTGATCCGCAGGTAGATTTCCTCGCGGTGTACCGCTACCTCTTTCGGAGCGTTAACCCCGATACGCACTTGATTGCCTTTGACGCCGAGCACGGTCACGGTGATTTCGCCATCACCGATAATCAGGCTTTCTGCGCAACGACGAGTCAGAATCAGCATACCTTTCTCCTCACGCATTTCAGTTCAGGAACAACAGTCTGCAAAAAAAGGCCTTCGACCTACAACCCAAAGGCCATAGCCCTACCCGCCTAAGTATTGTCGAGCGCACGCAAAAGAACATGCGCCCTACAAAAAAAGGAAAGGCGCGGTAAACCGCGCCTTCCTGGCACTTCGTCACTCGCCCTGTCGGGCCGGAGCGTCCAGCTCAAAAGCGGTATGCAGCGCGCGTACAGCCAGTTCCAGGTACTTCTCTTCGATCACCACCGAGACCTTGATTTCCGACGTGGAGATCATCTGGATGTTGATGCTTTCCTTGGCCAGGGCCTCGAACATGCGGCTGGCAACGCCCGCGTGAGAGCGCATGCCCACACCCACGATCGACACCTTGGCGATCTTGGTATCGCCGACCACTTCACGGGCGCCGATTTCCTTCGCAGTGTTCTGCAGGATCCGCTCCGCCGCATCGTACTCGTTGCGGTGCACGGTGAAGGTGAAATCGGTGGTGTTATCGTGCGAAACGTTCTGCACGATCATGTCGACTTCAATGTTCGCGCCGCTGATCGGGCCCAGGATCTTGAAGGCCACGCCCGGGGTGTCTGGCACGCCACGGATAGTCAGCTTGGCTTCATCACGGTTGAAAGCGATACCGGAAATGATCGGCTGTTCCATGGATTCCTCTTCATCAATAGTAATGAGGGTGCCCGGACCCTCTTTGAAGCTGTGCAATACGCGCAGCGGAACGTTGTACTTGCCGGCGAATTCCACCGCACGGATCTGCAACACCTTGGAACCGAGGCTGGCCATTTCCAGCATCTCTTCAAAGGTGATCTTGTCCAGGCGCTGGGCCACGGACACCACACGCGGGTCAGTGGTGTAGACGCCGTCCACATCGGTATAGATCTGGCATTCATCGGCCTTGAGCGCCGCTGCCAGCGCCACGCCGGTGGTGTCCGAACCGCCACGCCCGAGGGTGGTGATGTTGCCCTGCTCGTCCACGCCCTGGAAGCCCGCTACAACTACCACGCGACCGGCTTTCAGATCCGTACGGATTTTCTGATCGTCGATCTGCAGGATGCGCGCCTTGGTGTGCGCGCTGTCGGTCAGGATACGCACCTGGCTGCCAGTGTAGGACACCGCCGGCACACCGCGCTTGTTCAGCGCCATGGCCAGCAAGGCGATGGTCACCTGCTCGCCGGTAGACACGATCACATCCAGCTCACGCGGGAGCGGCTGTTGATCACCACTGATTGCCTTGGCCAGATCGATCAGGCGATTGGTCTCGCCGCTCATGGCCGACAGCACCACCACCAGGTCGTCGCCGGCATCGCGGAATTTCTTAACCTTGTCGGCCACCTGCTCGATTCTTTCGACAGAACCGACCGAGGTGCCTCCAAATTTCTGTACGATCAAAGCCATTTCTAAGCCGCCTCAGCCCGTAAAGGGGCGCCTAATATCCAATTAACCAGCACCGAACAGGCCCGTGACTAGACCACGGGCCGGTTAACAGTGCCTTAAATACCTGCCTCGACAAACGGCACGGTCAGGGCCAGGGCTGCGTCCAGGCTGGCGGCGTCTACACCACCGCCTTGCGCCATGTCCGGACGACCACCGCCCTTCCCGCCCACTGTCGCGGCGGCTTGCTTCATCAAATCACCGGCCTTGAGTTGGCCAGTCAGGTCCTTGGTTACACCGGCAACCAGAACGACCTTATCCTCATGGACACCGCCGAGCAGGATCACTGCGCGGCCGAGCTTGTTCTTCAACTGATCGACCAAGGCCAACAGCGCCTTGCCGTCCTGACCGTCCAGGCGTGCGGCCAAAACCTTCACATCCTTGACGTCCACCGCCGAAGCCGACAGATCGTCGCCCGCCGCGCTGGCTGCCTTGGCTTGCAACTGCTCCAGCTGCTTCTCCAGGGCGCGGTTGCGCTCCAGCACAGCGGACAGTTTGTCGATCAGGTTGTCGCGGCTGCCCTTGACCAGGCTGGCCGCTTCCTTGAGTTGTTCTTCTGCCGCATTCAGGTAGGCCAGGGCCGCAGCGCCGGTGACCGCCTCGATACGACGCACACCGGACGCCACGCCACCTTCGCTGATGATTTTCAGCAGGGCGATGTCACCGGTACGGTTGGCGTGGATACCGCCACACAGTTCTACCGAGAAGTCGCCGCCCATGCTCAGTACGCGCACGCTGTCGCCGTACTTCTCGCCGAACAGCGCCATGGCGCCCTTGGCTTTTGCAGTCTCGATATCGGTTTCTTCGGTTTCTACTGCAGTGTTCTTGCGAATCTCGGCGTTGACGATGTCTTCCAGGGCCTTGATCTGCTCCGGCTTGATCGCTTCAAAGTGGCTGAAGTCGAAGCGCAGGCGCTGGCTGTCGACCAACGAACCCTTTTGTTGCACGTGATCGCCCAGTACCTGACGCAGCGCAGCGTGCAGCAAGTGCGTGGCCGAGTGGTTCAGCGCGGTGGCGTGGCGCACGTCGGCGTCGACCTGGGTGTCGACCGGCGCACCGACCGTCAGGTTGCCCAGCACCATCACACCGTGATGCAGGAACGCACCGCCAGTCTTGGTGGTGTCGCGCACGTCAAAACGACCGGACGTCGAACTCAGGAAACCACAGTCGCCCACCTGGCCACCGGATTCGGCGTAGAACGGCGTCTGGTCCAGGACCACCACCGCTTCTTCGCCTTCGTTCAATACATCGACCGACTTGCCGTCTTTATAGATGGCAACGATCTTGGCCGAGCCCACGGTAGCGTTGTAGCCGGTGAACTCAGTTGGCACATCAACCTTGACCAAGGTGTTGTAGTCCAGGCCGAACGAACTGGCGGAACGTGCACGCACGCGCTGGGCTTCCATCTCGCGCTCAAAGCCGGCTTCGTCGATAGTCAGCTCGCGCTCACGGGCGATGTCGGCAGTCAGGTCCATCGGGAATCCGTAGGTGTCGTACAGCTTGAACACCACGTCGCCCGGCACCACGGTGCCCTTGAGACCAGCCAGATCCTGCTCGAGAATTTTCAGGCCGTGGTCCAGGGTCTTGGAGAACTGCTCCTCCTCCGCCTTGAGCACGCGCTCGATATTGCCTTGCTGCTGCTTGAGTTCCGGGAAGGCTTCGCCCATCTCGGCAACCAGTGCCGCAACGATCTTGTAGAAGAAGCTGCCGGTGGCGCCCAGCTTGTTACCGTGGCGGCAGGCGCGACGGATGATGCGGCGCAGCACGTAGCCACGGCCCTCGTTCGACGGCAGCACGCCATCGGCGATCAGGAAACCGCAGGAACGGATGTGGTCCGACACCACCTTGAGCGAAGACTGGCTTTCGTTGGCGCAGCCAATGGCTGCCGCCGAGGCGCTCAGCAGATTGGTGAACAGGTCGATTTCATAGTTGGAGTGCACGTGCTGCATCACCGCACTGATCCGCTCCAAGCCCATGCCGGTGTCCACCGACGGCGCTGGCAACGGATGCAACACGCCATCGGCGGTACGGTTGAACTGCATGAACACGTTGTTCCAGATCTCGATGTAACGGTCGCCGTCTTCTTCCGGCGAGCCCGGCGGGCCACCCCAGATGTCGGCGCCGTGGTCGTAGAAGATCTCGGTGCAAGGGCCGCACGGGCCGGTATCGCCCATGGTCCAGAAGTTATCGGAAGCGTACGGCGCGCCTTTGTTGTCGCCGATACGGATCATGCGCTCTTCAGGCACGCCGATTTGTTGGGTCCAGATGTCATACGCTTCGTCGTCCGTCGCGTAGACGGTGACCCAGAGTTTTTCCTTCGGCAGCTTCAGCACGCCGGTCAGGAAGGTCCAGGCGAAGGTGATCGCATCTTTCTTGAAATAGTCGCCAAAGCTGAAGTTGCCCAGCATTTCGAAGAACGTGTGGTGACGCGCGGTGTAACCGACGTTTTCCAGGTCACTGTTCTTGCCGCCGGCGCGTACGCACTTCTGGCTGCTGGTAGCGCGGGTGTACGCGCGCTTTTCCTGGCCCAGGAAGCAGTCCTTGAACTGGTTCATCCCCGCGTTGGTGAACAGCAGGGTTGGGTCATTGCCTGGGATCAAGGAGCTGGAGGCTACACGGGTGTGGCCTTGCTCTTCGAAGAAGCGAAGGAAGGCTTCACGGATTTCTGCGCTTTTCATTAGGTTCTTCCACGGAGGCTGCGGCCAAAGGCCAGTGCGCAACATCATCAGACGGAGCGACGGCAAAGGGCCGCATTATATCGGCCCTTTGCCGGTGGTACAGCGTGTTTATACGATTGAAACGTTCAATTAGACGGCCTGCACTGTCATTTCCGCGAAAATTCGACGAATGTCTGCGCTACCTGCTCGATCTGCGCCCGGCTGACATCCAAATGCGTGACCATGCGCAGGCGCGGGGCGGCGCTCAACGTGATCCCGCGTTCGGCGGCAAACGCCTTCAAGGCCTGTGCCTGGTCACCGATCTGCACGTAGACCATATTGGTCTGCACCGGCTCCACCTCATAACCGGCTTGGCGCAACGCATCGCCCAGCCATTGGGCGTTGGCGTGGTCGTCGGCCAGGCGCTGAACCTGATGATCCAGGGCATACAACCCCGCTGCCGCCAACGAGCCGGCCTGGCGCATGCCGCCGCCGACCATCTTGCGCAGGCGCCGGGCCTTGGCGATCAACGCCGTGGAACCGCACAGCACCGAGCCAATCGGTGCGCCGAGGCCTTTGGACAGGCACACCGACACCGAATCGAAATGCTGGGCAATCTCGCGCGCATCCACGCCGAGCTTGACCGCTGCGTTGTAGAGCCGTGCGCCATCCAGATGCAGGGCCAGGTCATGCTCACGGGTGAACGCCCGTGCCTTTGCCAGGTAATCCAGTGGCAATACCTTGCCTTGCATGGTGTTTTCCAGCGCCAGCAAGCGGGTGCGGGCGAAGTGGAAGTCGTCGGGCTTGATCGCTGCCAGTACCTGGTCCAGGTCCAGTGAGCCATCGGCCTGCACGTCCAGGGGTTGCGGCTGGATCGAACCGAGCACCGCCGCGCCACCGCCTTCGTATTTGTAGGTATGGGCCTGCTGGCCGACGATGTATTCCTCGCCGCGCTCACAGTGGGCCATCAACGCCAGCAGGTTGCTCATGGTGCCGGTCGGGACGAACAACGCAGCGGCAAAGCCCAGGCGCTTGGCCAGCTCGGCTTCGAGGTGATTGACGCTGGGGTCTTCGCCATACACGTCATCGCCGCTGACGGCAGCAGCCATCGCGTCCCGCATGCCGGGGGTGGGTTGGGTCACGGTGTCGCTGCGCAGGTCGATCACAGACATGAAACAAGCCTCTGAAGGGTTGAGTAAGTTCCTTTCGAGTGTGATTACTGCGGGCAACGCCACGGAATATCAAGCCCCCCACGCATTCAATCGAATACCAACCAAACAAACCGATATAGGTTATCGATACGGCAATCGTGCAGTTTTCGAAAAACCATGTTAAAAACTCTCCGCCGCCAGGGTTCTGGTGGCAACGTTCTCAGGGCGGGGTGCAATTCCCCACCGGCGGTAATTACACGCAATGTGTATAGCCCGCGAGCGCTTGGCGCCTCCAACTGCTCACGCAGGACGGCGACAAGGTCAGCAGACCCGGTGTGATCCCGGGGCCGACGGTCATAGTCCGGATGAAGAGAGAACGGGATTGGCACCTAAGGGCCGCTCGTCTTGCGTACCCTTAAATCCCATTCGATTCATAACGCCCTGTTTTTTTCTTAAACAGGAGTCAGAACATGCAACCCACCGCAATCGACAGCAAAAGCAAAAACCACCACGTCGAGCGCGTCGCATTTATCCAGGCCTGCTGGCACAAGGATATTGTCGACCAATCGCGCAAAGGCTTCCTCGCGGAAATGATCGCCCAGGGCTACCAGGAATCGGACATCGATTTCTTCGAAGTCGGCGGCGCCTTTGAAATGCCCCTGCACGCCAAGCTGCTGGCCAAGACCGGCCGTTATGCCGGTATCGTTGCTGCCGCGCTGGTGGTGGACGGTGGCATCTACCGCCACGAGTTCGTCGCTCAATCGGTGGTCAGCGGCCTGATGCAGGTGCAGTTGGAAACTGAAGTGCCGGTGTTCTCCGTATCCCTGACCCCGCATCACTTCCACGCGGGCAGCGAACACCAGACCTTCTTCTACGAGCACTTCGTGCACAAAGGCCAGGAAGCTGCACGCACCTGCGCCGATACCCTGCACAAGGTGCGTGCGATTCGTCGCAGCGAGCCACGGGCTGTAGCCGTCTAAGAGACACAAAAAACCCGGTGTAAAAACCGGGTTTTTTCTTTTTCAGGCCAGGCCAGCGTCCGTCGTCGGCACAATCAATATCCCCGCTCGCAAACCATTCTTCACCTTCGGGTTGGGGAAAATGATGCGCGCACCCTCCTCCTCGATCACCCAGCGGGTCTTGGCCACGTCCTCAGCCAACAAATAGCCCTGCGCCAACGGCGAGAAGTTCTCCACATCCGCCGGCAGGTGCATCAGGAACGAATCGCTGTGCTTGATGATTTCACGGGACACGGCAAACAGTTGCAGACCATCCAGGCTCTCGGTTTCCGGCTCGTTGCCTTCAATGATCTGCTTAAGGCGGGTTTCCAGGCGGGACACGTCCACGCCCTCGTTCTGCCCGAACGGCCGCGCCTTGCCCAGTTCCAAGGTGAAAGCCTCAGCCTCCAATTGCTCGTAGGTAAACGCGGTGAAGGTGATCGAGGTCTTGTTCTGCAACAGCACCGCTTCCATGCCGGCAGCACGCAGGCGGGCCAGTTCATGGCGCGAATGCTGACGGCCGTCCTTCCACGGGTACAACGCGAACTGCTCGATCTTCGAACCGCGAATGGCCGTGTGCAGATCGTAATGCAGGCGTGAACGGCCAGGCTGGCAGAAGAAGCTACGAGCCAGTTGCTCAAGCTCGGCGGCACGCATGGCCTCGGGGCCGATGTTTTTTTCGTGACGGCCGTTGAACAGCCGGTTGACGTCAAGTTCCAGGTAACGTTCGCCGCGGCGCATGGCCTCGGGGTTGCCGAACAGGAACAGAATACGGGTACGGGGTTTGATTTCCCCACGGGCTATACCATGCAACAGGCGGTCGAGCAGTTCGATCGGCGCGGTTTCGTTGCCATGGATGCCGGACGACAGCAACAGGTCGCCGCCATTGTCCTTCGCTTCAGGTGGGCGCACTTCAAGCGCGCCTTCGCTGAGCCAGCGCATTTGCACGCCGTCGACAGTCAGTTGAATTTTTTGCGCCGGTTCACGACCGGCGAGGGTCAGTTCAAGCAGTTTGCCGAGGGCGAGCATACGCAGCTTCCTTAGTGGTTGCAGCCTGGGCCGTGGACGTGATCGTCGTCATCACCTTCAACGTCGGCCGGTTCCATTTCCAGTTGCAGGCTCATCAGGTTGGTGGCCAGTGGGCGCATCAGCAGGTTGGCGTACTCGGCGTCACCTTCTTCCACGTCCACGCCGATCAGCAGTTGGCCACGGCCGTCGTGCTGGATCCAGATCTCCTTGCCCTGCCAGACCACGGCGACGCGGGTGCAGGAAGTTTCCAGCTGGGTGCCGTCGGTGTCTTCAAGAATCAGTTTCAGGGTGTCGGTCATAAATAGCTCTCAGCCATAGGTCGTAAAAGAAGGCGGCGTTTAATTGATCTGGAAAGGATAAACAGCGCCCAGTTTAAGGATTTGCGTCAGTTCATCCAGTGCCGTCCGGCATTCAAGCAGCAATTGCGGGTCAGCCAAGTCGCTTTCGCGCAGGCTGTCGCGGTAGTGCTTGCCTACCCACTGAGTCAGTGTTTCGTACAGCGGCGCGGTCATGATAACGCCTGGATTCACCGCCGCCAGCTCCGTTTCGTTCAACGCCACACGTAAACGCAGGCACGCCGGGCCGCCGCCGTTCTGCATGCTTTGCTTGAGGTCGAACACCTTCACTTCGCGGATCAGGCCACCGGCAGCGGTCAGTCCTTGCAGGTACTGCCAGACGCGCTCATTGGCACGGCACTCTTCCGGCACGATCAGCAGCATCGAGCCGTCAGCGCGACTCAACAATTGGCTGTTGAACAGGTAGGAACGTACCGCGTCTTCGACACTGACCTGGGCGCGGGGCACGCAGACGGACTGGAAGTTGCCGCCCAACTTGCCCAATTTCCCTTGCAGTTCGGCGAGCATCTGCTCGGTATTGAGAAACGCGTCCTCGTGATAGAACAGTACTTCGCCGTTGCCGACCGCAATCACGTCGTTGTGGAACACGCCCGCATCGATCACTGCCGGGTTCTGCTGGGCGTAGACCACGCCGTCATCCTTCAAGCCGTGCAGGCGTGCGACCGCCTGAGAGGCTTCAAGGGTCTGGCGCGCCGGATATTTCTGCGGCGCCGGGTAACGGGGGTCGAACGCGCTGCGACCAAACACAAAAAATTCGACGCCCGCTTCGCCATAGTCACGGCAGAAGCGCGTGTGGTTGGCCGCGCCTTCATCACCGAACTGCGCCACCGCCGGCAACGCGGCGTGGTGGGCGAAGTGTTTATCATCGGCAAACATCGCGCCCAACACACGACTGGTGGTCGGGTGTTCGATGCTGCGGTGGTATTTGCAGTTGAGGTTGGCGGCGGTGAAATGCACGCGGCCGTCAAAGGTATCGGCGCTTGGGCTGACGGTGGCGGCGTTGGCCACCCACATGCTCGATGCGGAGCAACTCGCGACCAGCAACGGCATCGCATCCTTGGCCGCTTGCTGGATCACTTGCGCGTCGGTGCCGCTGAAACCCAGGCTGCGCAAGGCGGCCACATCAGGACGTTCTTGAGGTGCCAACACACCTTGCACAAAACCCATGTCCATCAGGGCTTTCATCTTCTGCAGGCCCTGCAACGCCGCTTCCTTGGGGTTGGAATGCTGCTGGCTGTTGCTCTGGGACGCGACGTTGCCGAAGGACAAACCGCCGTAGTTATGGGTCGGCCCCACTAGACCGTCAAAATTGACTTCATAGGATTTCATCGGCGAGGCTCCACGAACATCTGTTTTTATAGGCATCAATAGCAATCAGGACAATCGCACGCCGGGTGTCAGCGCGGCTGGCAACACCAGGCTCGGGGTCTCAAGCGAGGCCACCGGGTACGCGCAATAATCCGCCGCGTAATAGGCACTGGCGCGATGGTTGCCCGACGCCCCTACCCCACCGAACGGCGCGGTACTGGCGGCGCCGGTCAGTTGTTTGTTCCAGTTGACGATGCCCGCGCGGCTTTCCAGCCAGAACTGCTGGTAGCGCGCTTCGGAGTCCGACAACAAGCCGGCAGCCAAGCCGTACTGGGTGTTGTTGGCCTCGGCAATCGCCGCTTCGAAATCAGCGTAGCGGATCACCTGCAACAGCGGGCCGAACAGTTCTTCGTCTTCGCGCTCGCTCACGCCAGTCACGTCGATGATGCCAGGGGTCAGCAAGGCTGCCTGATCCTGGGGCTGAGTCATTTCCAGCAGCGCCACGGCGCCATTGGCGAGCATCAGTTCCTGGGCGTCCATCAAGGCTTTGGCCGCCGCGAGGGAGATCACCGAGCCCATGAACGGCGAGGGTTGCTGATCAAAAGCGCCCACCTCGATCGTCGCGCTGACCGCCACCAGGCGCGCCAGCAACGCATCGCCCCACGCGCCTTCCGGCACCAGCAGGCGTCGGGCACAGGTGCAACGCTGGCCGGCCGAGATAAACGCCGACTGGATAATGGTGTACACCGCCGCATCCACATCCGCGACTTCGTCCACCACCAACGGGTTATTGCCGCCCATTTCCAGCGCGAGGATCTTGTCCGGGCGCCCGGAGAACTGCTGGTGCAAGTGATTGCCGGTGCGACTGGAGCCCGTGAAGAACAACCCGTCGATACCAGGGTTGGCCGCCAGCGCAATACCGGTTTCCCGCGCGCCTTGCAGCAGGTTCAACACACCCGCCGGCAGGCCGGCTTCGATCCAGCATTGCACGGTCAGCTCGGCGACTTTAGGGGTCAGCTCGCTCGGCTTGAACAGCACGGTGTTGCCCGCCAGCAGCGCCGGGACAATATGGCCGTTGGGCAAATGGCCAGGGAAGTTGTACGGGCCAAACACCGCCACCACGCCGTGAGGTTTGTGGCGCAGCACGGCGGTGGCGTCGCCCAGCGGGCCGCTCTTCTCGCCGGTACGCTCGCGGTAGCTTTGCACTGAGATCGCGATCTTGTTGGCCATGCTGGTGACTTCAGTGGCCGATTCCCACAGCGGCTTGCCGGTTTCCTCACCGATGCAACGGGCGATTTCGTCGGCACGGTTTTTCAGGGTGGCGGCGAAGGTCTCCAGAATAGCGATGCGCTCTTCCAGCGGGCGCTTGGCCCAGGCCGGAAATGCCTGTCGCGCGGCCTGCACGGCGGACTCAACCTGCTCGGCCGTGGCGCCATTGCCGGCCCACAGCACCTGCTGGGTCACCGGGTTGCGCGATTCAAACAGCTCACCCTGGCCTGCCAGCCAGCTACCTGCGATATACAGCGAATTCATTATTTCGACTCCCGAGCAGCAGACAACGGAACAGCACGCACTTGATCACCCACCACCAGTTGCAGGCGCTTGGCAGTCTGTGGATCGACCACCAGCGTACCTGCCGCCAGGCGAGCCGGTGCGGCGGTAATGCGGCACTCTTCGCGCTTGCGGTTATGGATCAGGAACGGCGTGGCGTCGTCCCCCGGCGTACCGATGGCCAGTACCAGTGACTGGCTGTCGCGTACGGCGCGGATCTTGGTGGTTTCACATTCCACCGCAGGTCCCGCGTCGAAGATGTCGACATAGCCCTGGTAGCTGAAGCCTTCGCTCTTGAGCATGCTCAGCGCCGGCTCGGTGTCCGGGTGGACCTTGCCGATCACGTTGCGTGCGTCTTCGGACAGGAAGCAGCTGTACAGCGGAAACTTCGGCATCAGCTCGGCGATAAACGCCTTGTTGCCCACGCCGGTGAGGTAATCGGCCTGGCTGAATTCCATCTTGAAGAAATGCCGGCCCAGGCTTTCCCAGAACGGCGAACGCCCCGCTTCGTTGGAGACGCCGCGCATCTCGGCAATGATCTTGTTGCCGAACAGTTGCGGGAACTCCGCGATAAACAACATGCGCGCCTTGGCCAGCATGCGGCCGTTGAGGCCGGTGCGGTAATCGGCGTGCAGGAACAACGAGCACAGCTCGGAGTTGCCGGTGAGGTCGTTGGCCAGGAACAGCGTCGGGATCTCGCGGTAGATGTTCAGCTCCTGGGAGGCGCTGACTGTCAGGCCGACCCGGAAGTTGTACCAAGGCTCACGCAGGCCAACGGCGCCAGCAATGGCAGAAATCCCCACCACGCGGCCTTCGTCGTTTTCCAGCACGAACAGGTAGTCGGCATCGCCGCGCCCGGCGTCGCCGCGAAAGGTTTTCTCGGCCCAGCCCACGCGGTGGGTCAGGCGCTCTTCGTTGGCCGGCAAAGTGGTGAGGCCGGTGCCGGTGCTGCGCGCCAGATCAATCAGGGCCGGTAAATCGCTGCTGCGTACGGGACGAACGATCATGCTATCTCCTCGAACGGGCCGCTGTTGTCAGCCACCCGCGAAACTCTCTTTTTAAACCGCTACCAGGCGCACACTCGCGCCTTCGCCAACACCCAGGGCTTCGGCCGCAACCAAGTCCAACGTCACCGGTTTACCCGGCGCGTAGTCCAGCTCCAGCATCACCGCGCGGTAATCCTGCAACTGCGCGTTGCTCACCAGGTACTGGCGACCGACACCCTTGACCATCTCACCGATCTTCACCGGTACCACGCGGCTCTGGGCAATCGAACGAATGCCCGACACCCGTGCATGCAGCGTCGGGCCGCCGTCGAAGATGTCGATGTAATGGTCGGTCTCGAAGCCTTCGCGCATGAGAATGTCGAAGGTGATCTGCGCACGCGGGTGCACCTGGCCCATGGCTTCCTGGGCTTCGTCCGGCAGCAGCGGTACGTAGATCGGGTAGTGCGGCATCAGCTCGGCGAGGAAGGTACGGCTTTTCAGCCCACACAGGCGCTCGGCGGCGGCATAGTTGAGGTCGAAGAAGTTGCGACCGATGGCGTCCCAGAACGGTGAGTCACCGTTCTCGTCGCTGTAGCCGACGATCTCGGTCACCACCGAGTCGGCAAAGCGCTCGGGGTGGCTGGCGACAAACAGCAGGCGGCCACGGGAATTGAGTTCCGACCACGGCGAACCGACCAGCTCAGGCACCACGTAGAAACTGGTGAGCAGGCTGTTGCCGGTAAGGTCGTGGCACTGGGAAAGCACGTGGATCTTGTTGTGGATCTTCAGCTCGCGGGAGGCGTGCACGAAGGTCTCGTTACGGAAACTGTAGAAGGGTTCCGAGTAGCCGGCCGAGGCGACGATGGCCGAGCAACCGGCGAGCTTGCCGGTCTCGGTGTCTTCGAGCACGAAGAAATAACTCTCTTCGCCGTTGAAACTGACCTCGGCCGCGAAGGACGCTTCGCTGGCGGCGATCTTGTCGCTGAGGCGTTCCACATCATCCGGCAAGGAGGTGACACCAATCGGGCTGTCCGCAGCCAGACGCTGTACCTCGCCCAGATCAGCCATTTGCGCGGGGCGCATCACCAGCATGGTGTCACTCCTTAACTCGAAAAACTCATAGAGGGAAAAATGCCGGACAGTGCCTGATTCAACTCAGGCCCAAATATGGGAGCGGGCTTGCTCGCGAATGCAATCTGTCAGTCAATACACCTGGCGACTGAACTACCGCTTTCGCGAGCAAGCCCGCTCCCACATTTGGAAACGGTCCGGCAAGCAAAATGTGTTGCTATCAGGCTTGGGTCAGCGCCTTCACAGCACGCTCAAAACGGTCCAGGCCTTCCTTGATATCCGCCTCTTCCACCACCAAACTCGGCGCAAAACGCACCACGTCCGGGCCGGCTTGCAGGATCATCAGGTTTTCTTTCTCGGCCGCGTTGAACACGTCCTTGGCCTTGCCCTTGAACGCATCGCTCAGTACGCAACCGAGCAACAGGCCCATGCCGCGCACTTCGGTGAAGATGCCGTACTGCTTGCCGATCTGCTCCAGGCGCGCCTTGAACAGGTCGTGCCTGGCATTCACGCCAGCCAGCACTTCTGGGGTGTTGATCACGTCGATTACCGCTTCGGCCACCGCACACGCCAGCGGGTTGCCGCCGTAGGTGGTGCCGTGGGTGCCGACGACCAGGTGCTTGGCCAGCGCTTCCGTGGTGAGCATGGCTGCAATCGGGAAACCGCCGCCCAGGCTCTTGGCGCTGGTGAGGATGTCCGGGGTCACGCCGTAATGCTGGTAAGCGAACAGGTGGCCGCTGCGACCCATGCCGGTCTGCACTTCGTCGAACACCAGCAACGCGTTGTTCGCGTCGCACAGGTCGCGGGCGCCTTGCAGGTAAGCCAGCTCGGCCGGCAGTACGCCGCCTTCGCCTTGGATCGGCTCCAGTACAACGGCGCAGATCTTGTCCGACACAGCGGCTTTCAGCGCAGCCAGGTCGTTATAAGGAACGTGCGTGATACCGGTGATTTTAGGACCGAAACCATCGGAGTACTTGGACTGGCCACCGACGTTGACGGTGAACAGGGTACGGCCGTGGAAGCTGTTCAGCGCCGCGATGATCTCGTACTTCTCAGTACCGAAACGGTCGAACGCGACGCGACGGGCCAGCTTGAACGCGGCCTCGTTGGCCTCAGCGCCGGAGTTGCAGAAGAACACGCGCTCGGCAAAGGTGGCGTCGATCAGCTTGTGGGCCAGGCGCAGCGCCGGCTCATTGGTGAAAACGTTGGAGACGTGCCACAGCTTGTTGGCCTGTTCGGTCAGTGCACCGACCAGCGCCGGGTGGGCGTGGCCCAACACGTTGACCGCGATGCCGCCGGCAAAGTCGATCAGCTCGCGACCCGCCTGGTCCCACACGCGCGAACCTTCGCCACGTACAGGAATGAATGCGGCCGGTGCGTAGTTAGGCACCATGACCTGGTCGAAATCGGCACGTTGCACCGGGGCTTGCTCAACGGACATCGGAGTCTCCTGAAGAGGAACGCCTGCCTGGAACTGGCGGGCGATGCAGGGATTGTAAGGACAGTTTTCAGCGCGGCCTTGCCGCCAAGCGACAACTTCTTATAGCGCCAACCCGCGATTTTGGCGGGTTTACGCCAATGCGACAAATAGCGTCGCAATGGCGCAGTTTAAACTAACTATCTAGAGCAGGCGGCGTGAAACACGCTGGTCTACTGATGGGCTTTACTGACTATCAGAGTTTGAGCATGAGTACGCCCCCAGCAACGCAAACGACCGAACAGCCCGACAGCCACTATCAGCTTCTGAAAGAGGCCTTCCCCGCCTGGTTGGGCGCCGCGTCGAGTACCAAGCAACAGGCTCTCTCCCGGGCCAAACCGCGACCGCACCCGGCAAACGCAGAGCTAAAGCGCCTGAATACCGCACATTGGCGCGCGCAAAATACCGTAGATGATGCGCTCAAAAACGTACAAGACCCGCGAGCGTATGCCCGCACAATGCTTGAGCAGGCGCTGCGCACCCGCTATGACCTGAACCTCAATAGCGAAACGGTGTACGTGCGCCTCTATATTCCCCAAGACGTACCCTGGTTTTCGATCCCCACCGGCGCCGCGCGGACCTGGACCGTGTCATTGCTGGACGCGGCCCTGCACAACTTTGAACACGACGAAACCGTCAAAGGCGCCTTTGAGGCCGACTCGACCTTCATTACCCAGCCCAACGCCAGCGGGCAGTTTGAGACACTGCCCGACGTCCGCAAAAAACTAGGTGTGACCGCCTTCACCGGCCTGTGTCGCGAACTGGATATCGGCGCGCACTACCAAACCTACCTGCGCACACAGCTGGGCCTGGACGAACCGGTAAGTGCTGCCGCGATGCGCATCAAGGTTGACGCCAGCCAAAAAGCCGCCCTGCGCGCAGCCCTGCAACTGGCACGGCTGCGCGGCGATATCCAGGAAGACTTCGCGCAACAGGTCGAAAAGCTGCTGCAAGGCGACAGCGATCTGGTGCTCGACAAACGGGCCCTAAATTGCCACGACCTGCAGATGATGGGCGCTCCACTCACGGGCATCCTACTGCTCTCCCCCAACCTGGAAACCACCCGTTCAGTATCACGCTTGGTCGCCTACGTACCGGACGACCCACAGCACCCGCTCAAGGAATACGTTTCTCCGCTGGCGTTCAAGCAGGAACTCACCCGCCAATTGCGCGACACCGATTACCAGACGTTTTTCAGCCGCTTCGTTGCCCATGAATACCGTGGGACATTTTTTGCCGACCTGAGCCAACGCCTGGCGCGAATCAAATGGCATCCACCCCAGCGTGGCAGCAGTTTGCCGTCATGGCGTAAAGAGCCCACCGACGATCCCAAGCTGCAGTTTGTCGCCACGCCGATCCAGGGCGATGCGTGGCTGCACCTGTATCAACAAAAACTCAACCAGATCCTCAACGATGCGCGCACCCAGGCAGTCTCCACGGCCACGGTTGACCGTAACGCGCGCTGGGCGTTGTGGGATTCAATTGTAAATGTGGCTTCGACGATCCTTAACGCCGCACTCCTGATCGTCGCGCCGTTTGTTCCAGGGCTGGGGGAGTTGATGCTGGGCTATATGGCCTGGCAAATACTCGACGATGAATTCGAAGGCATCATTGACTGGGCTGAAGGCTTGCCCCAAGAAGCGTTCGGCCACCTGATGAACGTGCTGCAAACGTGGGTGCAAGTCGGAACGTTCGCGGCGGGCAGTGTTATCGGCATCGCGCAGTTACGCAAAGTGTTGCCCGCGCCAGTCGTGGAGTTCTTCGACCGTTTCAAACCGGTCACCCTCGCCAATGGCAGCCAACGCTACTGGAAACCCGACCTCACGCCCTATCAACAGAACCTCGCGCTGCCGCCGCGCCTGGGCGTCAACTCCTTGGGCCTGCACAGCGTGCGCGGCGAGTCGCTGCTGCCATTGGAAGGCAAGCTGTACGCCGTACAGAAACTGGCGGATGACGAAGGCTATGAGATCAAGCACCCGACGCGTCCCGACGCCTATGCCCCGCGCCTGAAACATAACGGCGCCGGTGCGTGGCACAGTGAGCTGGACACACCGCTGCAGTGGGACCGGCCGACCTTGCTCCGTCGCCTGGGCCACGGCGTCAGTGAGCTGAGCGAAGCCGACCGGCACCTGGCGCTGGACATCAGCGGCATCCACGAAAATAACCTGCGCAAGATGCATGTACGCGGCGCGCCCGTGCCACCGCCATTGGACGATACGCTCGAACGACTGCGCATCGACCGCAGCCTGCAAACCTTGATCGACCGGCTCGACAGCGACGACCCGGCACAGCACGCACAGGTCGACCCGCAAGACATGCTCCAGTTACTCACCACCTACGGCGACTGGCCCAAGACCCGCGCCCTGCGCATGCTGGACGCCGAAGGCAACTCGACCTGGGAATTTGGTGACAGCCACCTGCCTGTGGTGCAGATTCCCGAAGCGCAACTGGCCAATGGCGAACTGCTCAAGACCGTCCTGCAAGCCCTGAGCCCAGAGGAAATCCGTGCGCAGTTCGGCGAACGTGCCGCCGACCCGGAACTGAGCCTGGACAACCGCGTGAAGCAACTGCGCAAAAAACTGGCGCGGCTTGCCGAGAACAATCGCGTGGCCTTATTTGACTCACGCTACGCCCAACGGCATATGGCCGAAAACACCCACGCCCAGCACCTGATGGACGCCGCTCCCGGCTTGCCCGCACCGCTCGCCCAACAACTGCTCGCCGAGGCCAACGGCCGCGAATGGCAGGCACTGGACGCTCGGCGCACGCCCCCACGGCTGGCGGAAATGGCCCGCAACGCGCTGGCCGAACAGCGGCTGAATCGCGCCTATGAAGGGCAGTATTTGCATGTCGGCGGCACTATCGACAGTGATCGCCTGGCACTGAACACGCTAAAACTGCTACCGGGCTGGTCGGATCACATCCGGCTGGAGGCCAGGCACCTCACGCCCGCCGGCGAACGCTGGCTGCAGGTCGGCCCCGATGACGCGCCAGTGCCGCGCACACTGGTGCGCACCGCCACAGGCCGCTATGTGCCGCATGATGAGAAAGGTCCGCTGTTCGGTGAAACCGACCTCTACACCGCCATCCTCAACGCACTGCCGGACGCACAGCGAGACGCCTTGGGCATCCACATCAACCAGGGCGAGGTGCTCAAAGAGCGGCTGCGCCAACGCCCGCTGGCACGTGATGAGTTGCGCCAGGTGCTGGGCATCAATGTACCGCGCGAACCCAACCTGGAGACCCAGCGCCTGCTCGGAATGGACGCGGGATACCCAACGCTCCCCTCACAACCTGCACCGCAACTTACCTTGGAGGGACGTTTAAAAAACCTCTATCCACAGCTGCGTGCGGAGCAGATCCAGAGCCTGCTAAACCACCTGCACACCTTGCCAGACGGTGCAGCCAATGAAATTGAACTAATCGCTCAGGAGTATGCGCGAATGACCCGGGACCTGAGAACCTGGGAACAGCTGGTTCCCAGCAATCACCCGCGTACTGGCAACCCTCTGTCGGCCATGCAGCAACGCATCGAGCGTAGCAACCGCCGCCGCATTGCATCGAGAATCAGACGCTGTTGGCGGCGCGAAACCCCGATTGTTCATCCCGCAAACAACGCGGCCAACGACGGGTTCAGCCTGCAGCTGGATTTACCCACGTTCGGTCCGCTGCCGGTAATGACAGCGAACTTCGACCACGTATCAATGCTGAACCTGTCCGGAAGCACCGACACCACGGGCGTAAACGCGTTTTTGGTGCGCTTCCCCCACCTGCAGCAACTGCGTATAGACGGTTTTGAGTTAGGCGCACCACCGCCACAGATCTACGACATGCCACGCCTGACCACGCTGGACTTGAGCAGTTGCAACATTGTGCTCACCCCCACGAGCCAGGCGCAGATAGCGTCCATGAGCCGCTTGCACACCCTGGTGTTGTTCGACAACCCGTTGGGGCGGGTGCCGAGCGTAGAAGCCATGCCTGCACTGGTCAGCCTCGACTTCTCGCTGACAGGCATCACGCAGGTACCCGACGGTTTGGCCAGCCGTCCCCACTTGCGCAACGCCCTGTTCAACGGCAATCAATTGCATGAGCTGCCTGCTGCGCTCTTCGAGCGCCCACCCAAACACTCGGAAGAATTTGACTTCAGCGACAACCCGCTGTCGGGCGAAACGATGAAGCGGGTCAAGGCCTTTTTTCAACACTACGACACCTACTGGGAAGTCGACGCGCCGCCAGCCGATACACGTGATGCCCATGCGCTCTATCCGAGCTTCGACCAAGACCGACTCAATCGTTTTATCTACGGGTTACCCGGCTCGCTGGAAGCCGGCCGGATCGAGCTGGCCCAATTGGCTGGCGAACTGCAAGCCCTGCAACAGCAACTCGCCCATTGGAAAAACGCACCCGACCTTTCCCTGCAAGAGCTCGCCCGCAGAACCGCCCTGCGCAGCTTGCTGGAGGGTAGTTGGCGACGTAAACCCGCACTTGCGGGAGACCCTGAGCATGCGTTGATGATCCCCCACACACTGTCCGGGGAGCTGCCATCGATAACCGCTCACTTCCGCCACATCAAGGTAATTGGGCTGGTGGGCACAAATAAGGCAATCAACTTGTCCGGGTTTATCGGCAATTTCCCTGAACTGCGCGTCCTCAATATGGAAAAACTCATACTGGGGGATATACCGCAGGCAATACTCGACCAGTCCAAACTATGGATGCTGGCATTAAGAGATTGTTCGATCACCCTCTCCAGCACTTCCCGCGCCGCGCTGGAGCGCATGCCCGCCCTGCAGCACCTGAACCTGAACGCAAACCCGGTGGGAGAACTACCGGACTTCACCCGGATGCCGGGCTTGAGCGCGATACACTTGCAAAACACCGGGCTGGATGCGGTGCCGTCGAGCCTGCTGAGCAGCCCGCCACGCCAGTTCATCAACTTGAGCGCCAACGCGATCGAGCAGTTGCCTGCTGAACTCTTCACACTGCCGGAGGAGATCACCCAGGCCTTTGACTTGTCAGGTAACCCGCTGTCGCCGCAGGCCCTGGATCAAATCAAGCTTTACTGTCAGCGCACTCAGGAACACTTCAGGGTTCAGGCGTCCACCGCACAGCGAGCACGGGCCCGTCGTCTGTACCCAACGCTAAGTGATACCGCAGCGGACAACTTGGTGTTTACGCTGCCCGGTGCAATGAGTGATGTCGACGCAGAACTCACCCGCCTCGAAACGGACTATGAGCAGCTGACTGCAGACCTGCAGGAATGGACAATTGATGTTCCCACGCAACACCCGAACCTGGGGGTCCCGCTGGACGTCGCCAGCCGCGCCGAAGAACAACTCAACCGCCTCACCTTCAAACGCCAGTTGGAAGAAGCCTGGCGCCGGGAAAGCGAGCTGGACGACGAAAGCCTGGATGACATCAGTACATACAAACTGGAAATCGAAACACCCATAATGGGTGCCCTGCCTGAACTGCGCACACGCCTTGAGCATGTCACCTGCATTAAATTTACCGGTGAGACAACCGCCGTTCAGGTCAATGACTTCCTGCGCAGCTTCCCTAACCTGCAAACGCTGAACTTGAGCCGGTGCACGCTAGGCGGCTTACCCAGCGTACTCCTCGAGCTGCCAAAGCTGACTACACTCGAAATGCCCAGGTGCGCAATTACGCTAACCGAGACCACCGCACGCTCCGTGAGCGACCTGCGAACCCTGGAACTCCTGAACCTGTGTGACAACCCCTTGGGGCGCGCGCCGGACGTCAGCAACTTGCAGCAGCTTACCGCCCTGCACTTGCGCAACACGCGGATAACCGAGCTCCCCTCTGGAGTATTCCAACTAGCCGACTTGGTATACCTGGACCTGAGCCAGAACCAAATCCGCGAGATCACACCTGACTTACTGGCTATGGTGCAAACCCTGCATGAGGACTGTGACCTGAGCGACAACCCCTGGTCGGCGCAAAGCATTGAACACCTGCGCGAGTACTACCGAAGGACTGGCATTGACTTCGAGGTCGTCGAAGCAACCACGGATACCCAGGGCAACCCCGTGCAACAGCCGCTGGAGGAACCCATGGACGAGGAGTAACGGCTAGCCCCGCTCGGCCGGCACCGACGACAGCTCGAACGGGCTGCTGCTACGTCGCTGGTTGCGGTCTTCACGGGGGGTGGCGCCGAAGAAATTGCGGTAGGCACTGGAGAAATGCGGCCCCGAGGAGAAGCCGCACGACAGGCCGATCTGGATGATCGACTTGCTGGTTTGCATGAGCATCTGGCGCGCCTTGTTCAGGCGCAGTTCCAGGTAGTACTGGCTGGGGACGCGGTTGAGGTATTGCTTGAAGATGCGTTCCAGTTGTCGTCGCGACACACAGACGTGCTGGGCGATTTCGTCAGTGGTCAACGGTTCTTCGATATTCGCTTCCATCAGCAACACAGCCTGGGTCAGCTTGGGGTGGCTGGAGCCCAGGCGGTTTTGCAACGGAATGCGCTGGCGCTCGCCGCCTTCGCGGATGCGCTCCACCACCAGTTCTTCGGACACCGCACCGGCCAGTTCGGCGCCATGATCACGGGCCAATACTGCCAGCAACAGGTCGAGCACCGACATGCCACCGCAGGCGGTGAGGCGATCGCGGTCCCAGTCGAACAGATGGCTGGTGGCGATGACCTTGGGGAAACGCTCGGCGAAATCGTCCTGCCAGCGCCAGTGCACGGCGGCGCGGTAGCCGTCGAGCAGGCCGAGTTGGGCCAGTGGGTACACACCGGCCGACAAGCCGCCGATCACGCATCCCGCCCGAACAAGCTGTTTGAGGGCGGTGCTCAGTTGGGAAGCAATGACCGTAGGCGGCTCATCGGCCAACAGGAACAGCTTCTGGAACCCTTCCAGCTTGCCGGCCCATGGCTCTCCCGGCAATTGCCAGGCGCCTTCGGTCGCAGGTTCGGCCTGCAGGAACGACAGCTCGTAGACCACGTCCGGATGCACCCGCTGGGCAACGCGCAAGGCCTCCTCAGCCAGCGCAAGCGTGAGTGCTTTTGTGCTGGGCCAAATCAGGAAACCAATGCGATGGGCGGTCATGGAGGGCTATCCGAAGCGAGTAACAGTAATGAAGACAGGGGCTAATGCTAGCCGGTAAACCAACACAAATCTTAAAAACGATGAAGAACCAATGTGGGAGCGGGCTTGCTCGCGAAAGCGGTGTTTCAGTTGATACATGTATATCTGATGTACCGCTTTCGCGAGCAAGCCCGCTCCCACAGGGGATTTGAGCTAACCTCAAGATTTCCGATAATGCACTAATTCAGTGCACAAAAGCAGCCTTGATTATTTCAAGCTACCGGACAAGAACTGCTGCAAACGCTCGGACTGCGGGTTCACCAGCACCTCACGCGGGTTGCCCCGCTCTTCGACGATACCTTTGTGCAAGAACACCAGCTGGTTCGACACTTCACGGGCAAAACCCATTTCGTGGGTCACCACCACCATGGTGCGGCCTTCCTGGGCCAGGTCCTGCATCACCTTGAGTACTTCACCGACCAGTTCCGGGTCGAGGGCCGAGGTGGGTTCGTCGAACAGCATCACCTCCGGTTCCATCGCCAGGGCGCGAGCGATAGCCACCCGCTGCTGCTCGCCGCCAGACATGTGGCCAGGGAACGCATCCTTACGATGGCCCACGCCGACCTTGGCCAGGTAATGCTCGGCCTTTTCACGGGCTTCTTTCTTCGACATGCCCAGCACGTGCACCGGGGCTTCCATCACGTTTTCAAGCGCGGTCATGTGCGACCACAGGTTGAAGTGCTGGAACACCATGGACAGGCGCGAACGCATGCGCTGCAGTTGTTTAGGGTCGGCAGCCTTCATGGCGCCGTCCTTGTTGGCGACCAGCTTCAGCTCTTCGTTGTTGAGCAGGATCTTGCCGGCGTGAGGCTGCTCCAGCAGGTTGATGCAGCGCAAAAAAGTACTTTTGCCCGAACCACTGGAACCGATGATGCTGATCACATCACCGGCTGCGGCGGCCAGGGACACGCCTTTGAGCACTTCATGACTGCCATAGCGTTTATGCAGGTCTTGGACTTCAAGTTTGTACATGCGGTCGGTTCTCACAAAAACAGGTGGTCAGTCGTTGAGCAAGCGCCCGTGACGCAGCGCTTCGCGCCCCGCCACCTTGGCCAGCCAGAAACCCGCTTGGGCATAACGTAGCCGTTCAACGGCAAACAACACCCCCGAAGTACCTGCGCAAATAGTACTCACGCGGTCTTCCAGGGGGTCAATCACTTCAAAAATCGGCTCGCCTTTTTCGATCCACTCACCGGCTTTACGCAGGTAGCTGATCACCCCGGCGTGGGGCGCGAACAACAATTCGGTGCCCTCGAAAGGCACGCCTTCGCAAGGTTCGAATTGCGGAGCAGGCCATTCGCCCTTGATCAGGCCCTGCTCAGCAAGGAACGCGAGAATACCTTCGGCGTGGAAAATCGCCTCGTCACGCCCGGTATCGGCCTGGCCGCCCAGCTCAAGCGTAGTCGCCAGGCAGGCCAACGGGATTTGCGCCTCAGGAAACATCTGGGACAGACGCAGCCATGGCAGCGAACAGGCCTCATCGAACGAACTGCCACCGGAGTCTTCCGCCAGCAGGCCGACCTTCACATTCAAATGCGCCGACAACGAACGCCACTGCGGCCAATGCTGAGGCAGTGCATACATGTGCAGGGCGGCTTCGGCGTCGCAGTGCAGGTCGAGCACCACATCGGCGGTGCAGGCATGGCTCAGCAATATACGCTGCATGCCTTGCAGCTGGCTGCTTGGCTCGGGCAACGCATTGAGCGCGTCAGCCATTGCTTGACGGATCATGCGCACATTGGCGTGAGGATCATCGCCCAGCTTGCCGTTGAGCAACTCGGCAACCGGCTCGCTCAACTCCACGAAGTCGCGATTGAAATTCTTGCCGCTGCCCACCTCGAAACGTCCCTGGTGACTGCCTTGCAGCAGTTGGCCCAAGCCCATCGGGTTGGCCACCGGCACCAGCTCGATCACACCGTTGAGCGCGCCTTGCTGTTCCAGTTCGGTGAGGCGCTTTTTCAGCTCCCACGCGGCGCGCATGCCGGGCAATTCATCAGCGTGCAGGCTGGCCTGGATATAGGCCTTGCGCTCGCCCTGGCCGAAACGGAATACGCTCAGTTGGCGCTCGCAGCCCAGGTGCCCCCAAGGCAACCGATGATCGATACGTTCCATATCAGTGCTTCCGTGGAGCCAGGTAGCTCAGCCAGCGGCGCTCGGCCAACTTGAACAGGCGCACCAGGATGAAGGTCAGGCACAGGTAGAACACGCCGGCGGTGATGTAGGCTTCGAACGGCAGGTAGAACTGGGCGTTCACCGTACGTGCGGCACCGGTGATGTCAATCAGGGTGACGATGGACGCAAGACTGGTGGTCTGCAGCATCATGATCACTTCGTTGCTGTACTGCGGCAGCGCCCGGCGCAAGGCCGATGGCAGCAGGATGCGGCGATACAGCTTGTAGCGCGACATGCCCATGGCCTTGGCCGCTTCGATCTCGCCATTGGGCGTGGCCTTGAGGCTACCGGCAATGATCTCGGCGGTGTAGGCGCTGGTGTTGATTGCAAACGCCAGGCACGCACAGAACGTGGCGCTGGACAGCAGTGGCCACATAAAACTTTCGCGCACGGCTTCGAACTGGGCCAAACCGTAGTAGATCAAAAACAGCTGCACCAGCATCGGCGTGCCACGGATCACGTAGGTGTAGAGCCAGGCCGCGCCATTGACGATCGGCTGCTTGGACACGCGCATCAAGCCCAAAGGCAAGGCGGCAAGCAGGCCGAAGAACAGCGAGATGGCGAGCAGTTTCAGGGTGGTCAGCAGGCCGCCAAGGTACAGCGGCATGGCCTCCCAGATGACGTTGTAGTCGAAGATCATAGATCAGCCGCCCTTACGCCTACCGAGTAGCGCTTCTCAAGATGACGCAGGGCCAGCAACGACACGCTGGTGATCACCAGGTACATCGCCGCCACTGCGAGGAAGAAGGTAAAAGGCTCGCGGGTGGCGTCTGCCGCCTGCTTGGCCTTGAACATCATGTCTTGCAGGCCCACCACCGAAATCAGTGCAGTCGCCTTGGTGAGGACCAGCCAGTTGTTGGTGAAGCCGGGGATCGCCAGTCGGATCATCTGCGGCACCATCACCCGGAAAAACACCTGGAAACTGCTCATGCCATACGCAAGGCCGGCTTCGGCCTGGCCCTTGGGAATGGCCATGAAGGCGCCGCGGAAGGTTTCCGACAGGTAGGCGCCAAAGATGAAACCCAGGGTGCCGATACCGGCGGCCAAGGGGTTCAAGTCGATATAGTCGTCGTAGCCCAGCATCGGCGCGACGCGGTTGAGCAGGTCCTGACCGCCGTAGAAAATCAGCAGGATCAGCACCAGGTCGGGGATCCCGCGGATCACCGTGGAGTACAAGTCACCCAGCCAGGCCAACCAGCGCACCGGCGACAGGCGTAACGCGACCCCGATCAGACCCAGAACGATGGCCAAGGCCATGGACGACAAGGCGAGCTGAAGCGTCAACCATGCGCCATCGAGGATGACGGCCCCGTAGCCTTTCAACATGATTCAGGTCCTCGAAAAGGGGGATGAAAAAATGGCGCAAACCTCAGGAATTCTGTTGCTTGCGCCATTTCGGACAGACCGCTGCGACGATTTACTTGGCGTCAGCGCCGTAGATATCGAAGTCGAAGTACTTGTCCTGGATTTTCTTGTACTCACCGTTGGCACGGATCGCGGCAATGGCTGCGTTGATGCGGTCGAGGTTTTCCTTGTCGCCTTTGCGTACGGCGATGCCGATGCCGTCACCGAAGTACTTGGCGTCGGTGAACTGTGGGCCCACGAACGCGTAGCCTTTACCGGCTGGGGTCTTCAGGAAGCCGTCTTGCAGCAGGGTGGCGTCGGCCACGGTGCCGTCGAGGCGACCGGCTTCCACGTCCAGGTAGATTTCGTTCTGCGAGCTGTAAGGCACAACCGTGGCGCCTTTAGGGGCCAGGACTTCCTTGGCGAAACGATCGTGGATCGAACCGCGTTGCACACCGATCTTCTTGCCCTTCAATTCATCCAGGCTGTCGCTGACGGTGGTGCCTTCCTTCATCACCAGCTGCGCTGGGCTCAGGTAGTAGCGGTTGGTGAAGTCCACGGACTTCTTGCGGTCTTCGGTGATGGACATGGACGACAGGATGGCGTCGATCTTGCGCACTTTCAGCGCAGGGATCAGGCCGTCGAATTCTTGCTCGACCCAAGTGCACTTCACGTCCATCTGCTTGCACAGGGCGTTGCCGATGTCGTAGTCAAAACCGACGATGCTGCCATCGGGGGCTTTGGAGGCAAACGGAGGGTAAGCCGCTTCGATACCAATTTTCAGGGGCTTGCCTTCAGCGAAAGCCTGCATGGACAGCACGGACAGCGCCAGGGCGCCCAACAGCACGAGTTTCTTCATCTTGGGACTCCATCGGTATAGGGCAAAACAGCAGTATGAGCCATGGCCCACGATGCGACTTAAGGGAAACCGAATTGCGGTGCTGCGTCCTACACCAGCTACACACTGGAGACGACGAGCGAGTGATCGGCATTCTAACGACAGGCCGGAAGCCGATATTTCCTCAATGCGACAACAATTTACAGAAGCACCGAGAAAGCGGTTCCAGCTCATTGACAGCCCCTGTTTTTTATGCAGAGACAAAAGACATTAAACCTGTAGACGCTGCAAATTGCGGGCCTATTATTCGCAAACCCTTCTAGCACGGCAAGTCTGGCGTTTAATCTTATTTACCGGGGTGTCTAAAACGCGGTTTTTCGGGGCATGGGCGTAGCACTTTGCCTCATGTTTGGGCGGCGGGTTACACATTTGCGTTCGACGGTAACATTAAGGAACCTCCTACGAGAGAAACCGATATTTATTGGCTTGGTGGTTATGTGCGTCTGTCGGACCACCACCAATACTCGCCATGAAATGCACTCAAAATGTGGGAGCGGGCTTGCTCGCGAATGCGTTGGGTCAGCTACCTATGAGCCAACTGATCCACCGCATTCGCGAGCAAGCCCGCTCCCACAGGTGATCTCCGCTGCTTGCAATGCCTCCATAAAAAAGCCCCACGCGGTCCACACCGAATGGGGCTTTATCTGACTATCGCGCCTTACGCGACGTTCATGGTCTTGTGCGTCTCAATCAAATGCGCGACCACGCCTGGGTCCGCCAGTGTGGAGATATCCCCCAGCCCGTCGTACTCGGCCGTGGCAATCTTGCGCAGGATACGGCGCATGATTTTCCCCGAGCGCGTCTTCGGCAAGCCCGGTGCCCACTGGATCACATCCGGCGAAGCGATCGGCCCGATTTCCTTGCGCACCCAGTTTTTCAGCTCCAGGCGCAGGGCTTCGTTGGGCTCTTCGCCGTTCTTGAGGGTGACATACACATAGATGCCCTGGCCCTTGATGTCGTGCGGCACACCGACGACGGCAGCCTCGGCGACTTTCGGGTGGGCAACCATGGCGCTTTCGATCTCGGCGGTGCCCATGCGGTGGCCGGATACGTTCAACACGTCATCCACGCGGCCGGTGATCCAGTAGTAACCGTCTTCGTCACGACGCGCACCGTCACCGGTGAAGTACATGCCACGGAAGGTCTTGAAGTAGGTGTCGACGAAGCGGTCATGGTCGCCGTACAACGTACGTGCCTGGCCTGGCCACGAATCGAGGATCACCAGGTTGCCTTCGGCAGCGCCTTCGATCAGGTTGCCCAGGTTATCCACCAGCGCCGGCACCACGCCGAAGAATGGCCGTGCCGCCGAACCCGGCTTGAGCGCATGGGCGCCCGGCAGCGGGCTCATCATGTTGCCGCCGGTTTCGGTCTGCCACCAGGTGTCGACAATCGGGCAACGGGATTGGCCGACGTTCTTGTAGTACCAGTCCCACGCCTCAGGGTTGATCGGCTCACCCACCGAACCGAGCAGGCGCAGGCTGCTGCCGTCTGCGCCTTCGCACGCCGCAGTGCCGGACGCCATCATGGCGCGGATGGCAGTCGGTGCCGTGTAGAGGATATTGACCTTGTGCTTGTCGACGATCTTCGCCACCCGCGTGATATCCGGGTAGTTCGGCACGCCTTCGAACAGCAGCGTGGTCGCGCCATTGGCCAGCGGGCCGTAGACAATATACGTATGGCCAGTGACCCAGCCGACGTCGGCGGTGCACCAGTAGATTTCGCCTGGGCGGTAGTCGAACACGCGCTCATGGGTCAGGGACGCATACAGCAGGTAGCCGCCGGTAGTGTGCTGTACGCCCTTGGGCTTGCCGGTGGAACCCGAGGTGTAGAGGATGAACAGCGCTTCTTCGGCGCCCATCTCTTTTGGCGCACACACAGTGCCCGCCACTTTCATCAGGTCTTCGTACCAGATGTCGCGATGCTGGTTCCACTTGATGTTGCCATTGGTGCGCTTGCAGACGATGACCTTCTGGATGCTGCTGGTTTCCGGGTTGGTCAGGGCGTCGTCGACGTTGGCCTTCAGCGGAATCTTCTTACCGGCGCGGATGCCTTCGTCGGCGGTGATCACCACCTTCGACTTACAGTCGATGATGCGACCGGCCAGGGCTTCCGGCGAGAAACCGCCAAACACCACGGAATGGATCGCGCCGATGCGGGTACACGCCAGCATGGCGACCACGGCTTCGGGGATCATCGGCATATAGATAGTCACCACGTCGCCGCGATGCACATCCTGGCCGCGCAGGGCGTTGGCGAACTTGCAGACTTCTTCATGCAGCTCACGGTAGGTGATGGTGCGGCTCTCGGCAGGGTCGTCGCCCTCCCAGATGATGGCCGCCTGGTCACCGCGCTCGGCGAGGTGACGGTCCAGGCAGTTGTAGGAAACGTTCAGGGTGCCATCGGCGAACCACTTGATGTCGACATGGTGATCGTCGAACGAGGTCTGCTTCACCGTGGTGAAAGGCTTGATCCAGTCAAGGCGCTTGGCTTGCTCGCGCCAGAAGCCATCGGGATTGACCACCGACTGCTGGTACATGGCCTTGTAGGTCGCCTCGTCGGTCAGCGTGTTGGCTGCTACTTCGGGGCGAACGGGGTACAGGGAAGCCGCACTCATCTTTCTTACCTCGGTGACATAGTTGTTTTTGTATGGCCCTGTTGTAGCCGGGGCCGACCTATAGAACCATTCGACGATGGTAGTAACAAGCCCCTACAAATTGCCCTGGTATCCCCTTGTGCACCTCTAGCCCGCGGGCTGCGGCGCTTGGCCGCTTTGTGAAAAAAGCTTTACCACGGGATTGTTACAAAAACCGCCAATAGTGTTTATCAAAAGTACGGGTATATGAATATAACCCGCAGGCCTAAAATCACTTCCGTCAACATGACACTGTGGTTAAACACAGCAGTGATTAACAACGCAACAGCCCCCACGAAGGCAACGTTAATCCGAACCTCCCAACTTTCAAGTTACACACGCGGCCTCACAAGGGCCCCGTGACCCCACTCGCCCTGAATAAGGTAAATAGAGAAATGAAAGCTTTAGTAGTTATGGCCCTCAGCAGCTTGTGCGCCACCGCCGCCCTGGCCGACGAAGCCCCGACTGACGTAGCTGGCCGCAACACCCCGATCGTCGAGGACTACACTTACAGCACCCACTTGGATGTTGCCAAAGTATTGTCCATGAGCACTATTCCGGAAGTCTGCGAAGTTGTACCGGTGAAGATGGA
This sequence comes from Pseudomonas sp. P7759, assembly GCF_013386445.1. Classification (NCBI taxonomy): domain Bacteria; kingdom Pseudomonadati; phylum Pseudomonadota; class Gammaproteobacteria; order Pseudomonadales; family Pseudomonadaceae; genus Pseudomonas; species Pseudomonas sp. P7759. The sequence continues at coordinate 326,317 of NZ_JACART010000003.1, read as the reverse complement.
ATATGAAGACTCACAAGGTCAGCGCCATATTCTTAATTACCACGTGATGGGCAATGGTTGCTCTAACGGGTAATAACCTGATGCGTTCGATCTGAACCTGCCCTTATTCGCCGCAAGAAATCGTTCTTGCGGCAAAGAACCCGCCCCCTCCTTACCTCGTTGTGCCCCCTCGAAAAAAATCCCGCCGCTCGTCCCTTCGGCCAACCCCAGCAAACCCGCGTCCTGGCTTGAAAAGCAGGCTTTTTGTCTGCGATCCGTGACCATCCGCCACAACACAAAGTCGATTTTTTCCCTATAATGCGCGGGTAAATCGGGCCTGCAATATCCCTTTACACTGGGATGAAGAGCCAGACCTGAGGCCTCCCGCTGGAGCAAGCACCTACCGCTCCGCACCTCAAGCCTCACGCAGACCACCCGTAACCCTATTCCGTTTAATGCGTGCGCTAGCTGCAACAAACGATTCCTTAAGATCCACCGCGGCCTCAGGGCCGTGTGAACACCCAACCATCCGGTTTCACACGGGCACCTTTGAGCCCTCACGCAGGAGACGACACGTCATGCTGAGCTGGGACGAATTCGACAAAGAAGAAGAAGGCGAAGTAGCCACCAAAGGCGCCAACGCCGGCCACGCCACCGAAGCCAACATGGACCGCCTCGACGGTGCCGGCGCTGCCGCCGCCATCGAAGCCCGCGCCGTCACCGCCAGTGACTCCGCCGCCATCGTGCGCGCCAAGGCCGCCCTCGACAAACTCGACGTCGCCGAAGGCCTCGCCGAGCTGGAAGGCTCCGCCGCCCGCGTCGCCGTTGACGAAAAACGCATGATCAACTGCCGCGCCGACCTCAACCAACTCGTACCCTTCAAGTACGACTGGGCCTGGCAGAAGTACCTCGACGGCTGCGCCAACCACTGGATGCCGCAAGAGGTCAACATGACCGCCGACATCGCGCTGTGGAAAAACCCCGAAGGCCTGACCGACGACGAACGCCGCATCGTCATGCGTAACCTGGGCTTCTTCTCCACCGCTGACTCCCTGGTCGCCAACAACCTGGTGCTGGCCGTGTACCGCCTGATCACCAACCCGGAGTGCCGCCAGTACATCCTGCGCCAGGCCTTCGAAGAGGCGATCCACACCCACGCCTACCAGTACTGCATCGAATCGCTGGCCATGGATGAAGGCGAGATCTTCAACATGTACCACGAGATCCCTTCGGTCGCGAAAAAAGCCGCCTGGGGCCTGAAGTACACCCGTTCGATCTCCGATCCGAAGTTCGAAACCGGCACCGTCGAGACCGACAAAGAGCTGCTGCGTAACCTGGTCGCCTACTACTGCGTGCTGGAAGGCATCTTCTTCTACTGCGGCTTCACCCAGATCCTGTCCATGGGCCGTCGCAACAAAATGACCGGCGTCGCCGAGCAGTTCCAGTACATCCTGCGCGATGAGTCGATGCACCTGAACTTCGGTATCGATGTGATCAACCAGATCAAAATCGAAAACCCACACCTGTGGGATGCCGAGATGAAGGAAGAAGCGACTCAGATGATCCTGCAAGGGACTCAGCTGGAGATTGAATATGCGCGCGATACCATGCCGCGTGGCGTGCTGGGGATGAACGCGGCGATGATGGAGGACTACCTCAAGTTCATCGCCAACCGTCGTCTGTCGCAGATTGGCTTGAAGGAAGAGTATCCAGGGACGACTAACCCGTTCCCATGGATGAGCGAGATCATGGACTTGAAGAAAGAGAAAAACTTCTTCGAAACCCGTGTGATCGAGTACCAGACTGGCGGCGCGCTGAGCTGGGATTGATTCCTCAGCTCATCAACCCCATTAAGCCCTGACACGTTCAGGGCTTTTTTATGCCTGCTGAATTGCCACGTCTTGAAGCACATCAGGCGCACCGACTCGCCCAGAAGGGTTCGGATCGCATCACCAATGCTGTAGCCTTGTGCCCCAATTGCCATCAGCGTAGTGATCGGAATGCCTTCACCGAGGTGGCTTTACGCCAAAGTCGGAAGATTGGCACCGGAGTAAACTCCCGCTGTCACACCTGATGAACACTCAAAAAATACCAGATAGGACCGAGGCCAACCCGTGACCCCAGACATGCTCGAAGCCGGCCCCGCTGACGCCAAAGTACTTTCCGTCTTTGACTTCGACGGCACCCTGACCCACCACGACAGTTTCGTACCCTTCCTCAAGTTTGCCTTCGGCCCTGGCGAGTTCTATGGCCGGATGGTCAAGCTGGCGGTGCCGGGGCTGCGCTTTTTGGTGCGGCAGATCAGCCGGGATGAGTTGAAGGCGCAGTTGATCCGCACCTTTATGACCGGGGTGGAGAAGGCGTGGGTGCAGCAAAAGGCCGAGGAGTATTGCCAGAAGACCTGGGCGCGGTTGATGCGGCCGACGGGGGTTTTGTCGGTTGAGCAGGAGTTGGGCTCCGGGGCGGAGGTCACGCTGTGTTCGGCGTCGCCGGCGTTGGTGTTGCAGCCGTTTGCGAATCGGCTGGGGATCAAGTTGATCGGGACTGAGCTTGAGGTGGTGGATGGGGTACTGACCGGCAAGCTCACCGGGAACAACTGCCGGTGTGAGAACAAGGTGCTGCGGCTTGAAGCGGTGTATGGGGACCTGGGCGAGTATCGGCTCAGGGCCTGGGGCGATACGCGTGGGGATCGGGAGTTGCTGGCGGCGGCGCAGGATGCGCATTTTCGGCATTTTCATGCGAAGAAGAAGCGCAAGCAACTGCGGTAGTCGCGCACTAGCATGGGGTGCTAGGGGTTGAGAGATTGAATTACGTTGCCCCGAAATCTCGTTTTCATTAAGCCCAATCTGGAAGATTGGGCTTTTTTATACGCGCTCTGCGTCGATACCTAACTCAATTCTTTCGGACGGTTTCTGTCTCAGCCTCGTTGATCAGATCGTCGAGGGGCACATGAATGGGCGTTTCACTGGCGTCGAGCCGTTCCTGACCTATCTGATTCAATTCCAGAACCTCCAATCGGTCATCCTCAGACATAAAGTCGTCAGACACTGATTCGCCATGGAGAAAATAGCTGTCCCAGGTGCTTCTTGCTGGGGGGCTGTTTTTTGTTTCAGTCATGGGCATCCCACCTTTTGGCTGGCTGAAGACAATACAAGTCAGTTTGTTTGTTGCCTAGGCGGAAAATGTATCGATGCTGATGGCTGATTCGGCAGGGAACCCGGGTCGATCCCTTCGTAGCCTCGCTGGGGCTCGACAACTCCCACATTTGATCTTTGTCGGCTCGTTAATCGGTGTTCAACGGGTGTTTATGTCGTGGCTTTGAGGTCCACGCCCAACGCTGTGGCGAAGGCTTTTACCATCGGGCTTCTGGGGGCGTTGTGGCGCAGGATGAGGTTGAAGGCGGTGCTGAGGTGAACCTGCTCCGGGCACAGTGCGCGCAGGCGCCCTTCTCTCACCAAGGGCATGGCGTAGTGTTCGGGCAAGAAGCCGAGGAAACGGCCAGTGAGGATCAGGATCGCGACGGCTTCGACTTGTGAGGCCGAGGCGGACTGGCTGTCGTAGTTGACGAAGTTGACCTTGTCGCGGTGGATCGCATACCGGTGGTTCACTACTTCGTATTGGCGCAGCACGTCGGGCGTGATGTCGCTCGCGTTGAACAGTGGATGTCCTACAGCACAGTAGGCGTGAGCCTTTTCTTCGTACAGTGGGAAATAGTCGAATTCTTCGCGGCGTTGGTACACAGGCACGATGCCGACAATCAGCCGCCCTTCCACTACGCCGCGTTCAACTTCGTCCAATTGCGAGGCATGTAGGCGCAATCTAATCTTGGGTGATTCGCTATGTAATTTCCCCAGTGCAGTAATGAGCGGGGAATTAACGTCGGAAACGGTGTTATCAATAACCCCCACACTAAGGTCGCCAATAAGCTCGTTTTGCGCCGAACTAAGCTTGTCGCGAAAACTGTCCACCGAGGTAAATAATTCGATGGAGGCTTGATATACCAGCTTGCCTTCTTCGGTCAGCCCGAACCCTTCCCGCCCCCGTGTACACAGGCGCATGCCGATGCGGATTTCCAGGTCGGAGATCTGTTTGCTGATCGCCGCCAGGCCCACGTTCAGCTCGTTTTGCGCGGCGCTGAAGCCGCCCGCTTCGACCACGGCCATGAACACGCGCAGCAATTTGAAGTCCAGCCCGCTCAACTGCAGGGGCGGTCTTGTGCCGGGTTTTGGCGGCAGGTTTCCAGAAGTGGAAAGTGGGGTTTCCATAATACGCGTTGACCTCAAGTGCCATATTCAACAGGCTTCAACCCAATCCTTGAACATAGCCAGGCGGCGATAATGAACATAAACATCCGCCCTTGGCAACCTTGAATACGGCGCGTCAGACGCTGGTTCAGTCTAGTTGAAAACTTATTTTTACTGCCTCCGACTCTTCTAAAAACAAGCGTGAGGAATACCCATGTCCCAGCCCACCGACCGCCTTTGGGGCGCTCGTTTCAAGACCGGTCCGTCTGCTGCATTGGCCGCATTGTCCCGTTGCCCTGAGCGCTATTTCCGCCTGACGCCCTACGACCTGGCAGGCTCGCGTGCCCATGCCCGTGAGTTGCAGCGCGCCGGTTTACTGGACGAGTCGGAAACCCTGCGCACCCTAGAGGCCCTGGATGGTATTGGCGCAGATTTCGCTGCCGGCAACCTGCATCCAACCCTGGATGACGAGGACGTACACACCTTCATCGAGCGCGTATTGACTGAGCGCCTCGGCGCCCTGGGCGGCAAGCTGCGCGCCGGGCGTTCGCGTAACGACCAGACCGCCAATGACCTGCGGCTTTTCCTACGCGACCATGCGCGCACCATCACCACCGAGGTGCTGGGTTTGCAGCAGGCGTTGGTGGAACAGGCCGAGCAGCATATCGAGAGCATCTGCCCCGGCTTTACCCATTTGCAGCAAGCGCAACCGATTGTGTTTGCTCATCACTTGCTGGCTCACGCGCAGTCAATGTTGAGGGATGTGCAACGTCTGGTGGATTGGGATGCGCGCACGGCCTTGTCACCCTTGGGTGCCGCCGCCATGGCAGGTTCTGCGATTGCCCGTCAGCCAGAGCATTCAGCCAAGGAAATGGGCTACACCGGGCCGTGCGAAAACTCCATCGACGCCGTCGCCAGCCGTGACCATGTCGCGGAATTCCTGTTTGTGGCGGGCATGCTCGGGGTAAATATTTCGCGTCTTTCCGAAGAGTTTTGCCTGTGGTCGTCACGACAGTTTCGCTGGGTGGTATTGGACGATGCCTACGCTACGGGCAGTTCGATCATGCCGCAGAAGAAGAACCCGGACATTGCCGAATTGGCGCGGGGCAAGGCTGGGCGGTTGATTGGCAACCTGACGGGGTTGATGTCGACGCTCAAGTCGCTGCCACTGTCGTACAACCGCGATTTGAGTGAAGACAAGCACAGCGTGTTGGACAGTGTGGATACCTTGCTGCTGGTGTTGCCGGCGATGGCCGGGATGGTCGCGACCATGAAGGTGCAGGTGGAAGAGCTGCGCAGGCAAGCGCCGATGGGTTTTACCTTGGCGACGGAAGTGGCGGATTGGTTGGCCACCCGTGGTGTGCCGTTCAAAGAGGCGCATGAGATTACCGGCGCCTTGGTGCAGGCCTGTGAGAAGTATGAGATTGAATTGTGGGAAGCCTCCCCGGCGATGTTGGCGGAGGTGGATGCTCGGTTGACGCCTGAGGTGCGCGACTGCCTGACATTGGAAGCGGCGATTGCAGCCCGCAGTGGATGGGGTGGGACGGCGCCGGAGCGGGTCCGGGAGCAGATTGGGCGGTTGAAAGTGGCATTGGCCGAACAGCAAAAATGGACAGAGAGTTACCAAGGATTTCGCATTTAAGCCTGTGGGTGATGAGGTGTCTGGCCGGGCGCTTTCGCAGGCAAGCCAGCTCCCACATTGGATCGGGTTTCAACAGTTGGACCGAGTACAGCGGTAGTCGCTTTTTTTGGAGATTCACCATGAACCAAACCCCGGCAGAGCGCTTGGAAGCCGAGCGCAAGTTGTCCGAGAACCAGTTCGATATCACGCAGTACGAACACGTGCCGCGTCGTTATTACGGGCGGATGTTTTTTGCCACCTTGATCGTGATCGTGTTGGCCGCGCTGTTGCGCGCATTTGCCAATGGCCAGATCGAATGGTCCTACATCGGTCAGTTCCTCACGTCTGAGGCCATCCTCTGGGGTCTGGTGAACACCATTGTCATGTCGATTTTGGCGATGGCACTGGGTGTGGTGATCGGGGTGATCACCGCGATCATGCGCATGTCGGCCAACCCGATCCTGCGTTACGTGGCCATCACTTACACCTGGCTGTTTCGCGGTACACCGTTGATCCTGCAGCTGCTGCTGTGGTTCAACCTGGCGTTGATCTTCCCGGTGATCGCGATTCCCGGCCTGTTCAGCATCGACACCGTCGACCTGATGACGCCGTTCGTGGCCGCCCTGCTCGGCCTCAGCATCAACCAGGGCGCCTACACCGCCGAGGTGGTGCGCGCCGGCCTGTTGTCGGTCGATACCGGCCAGTATGAAGCCGCCAAGTCCATCGGCATGCCGAGCCTTCAGGCGTTGCGTAGGATCATTCTCCCGCAGGCGATGCGAGTGATCATTCCGCCTGTAGGCAACGAGTTCATCAGCATGGTGAAAATGACCAGCCTGGCCAGTGTGATCCAGTACTCGGAGCTGCTGCACAACGCGCAAAACATCTACTACGCCAACGCGCGGGTCATGGAGCTGCTGATCGTGGCCGGCATCTGGTACCTGGCGGTGGTGACTGTTCTTTCATTTGGTCAAAGCCGCCTCGAGCGTCGTTTTGCCCGCGGCGCCGGCAAGCGTTCGTAATTCTGGGTTGAGGAGATTTGCCCCATGAGAAGCATCGTCAAGGCCGTCAACCTGAACAAGTATTACGACCAGTATCACGCGCTGCGCGACATCAATATCGAGGTCGAGCAAGGCGAAGTGATGTGCATCATCGGCCCGTCGGGGTCCGGTAAAAGCACCCTGCTGCGTTGCGTCAACCAACTGGAAAAAATCGACAAGGGCGGCCTGTGGGTCGACGGCGAACTGGTGGGTTACCGCGTCGTCGGCAACAAGCTGCATGAGATGAATGAATCACAGATTGCCCGCCAGCGTTTGGCCACTGGCATGGTGTTCCAGCGCTTCAATTTGTTCCCGCACATGACCGTATTGCAGAACATCATCGAAGGCCCCTGCCAGGTGCTCAAGCGCTCGCCCAAGGAAGCTATCGAAGATGCGTTGGAACTGCTGGCCCGCGTGGGCCTGGCGGACAAGCGCAATGCCTACCCGGTGGAGTTGTCCGGCGGCCAGCAACAGCGGGTAGCGATTGCCCGCGCGTTGGCCATGCGCCCCAAGTTGATGTTATTCGACGAACCCACGTCAGCCCTCGACCCGGAGTTGGTAGGCGAAGTGCTGTCGGTGATGCGCGACCTGGCCACCACCGGCATGACCATGATCGTGGTCACCCATGAGTTGGGCTTTGCCCGCGAAGTCTCCAACCGCATGGTGTTTATGGATGCCGGCCAAATTGTGGAAGCCGGCAGCCCGGAAGAAATTCTAATAAGCCCACAAAACCCGCGTACCCAAAGCTTTATTTCTGCCGTTCGCACTTAACTAAAAAACAAACGAGAACGCCCCCATGAAAAAATTGTTTATCCCAACGTTGCTTGCAGGCCTGATGGCCTCCTCCGCTGTTTTCGCGGCATTGCCGGCGGCAATCAAGGACAAGGGCGAGATCAGCGCGGCCATCGTGCCGAACTATCCGCCGATGGATTTCAAGGACCCGGCCACCAACAAGATCACCGGCCTGGACTTTGACCTGGGCAACGCCCTGGCCGAGCGCCTGGGCGTGAAGATCAAGTGGCAGGAAACCGGCTTCGAGCAGATGCTCAGCGGCTTGACCACCAAGCGCGTGGACATCGTGCTGTCGGGCATGTCCGACACCGCCGAACGCCAGAAGGCCGTGACCTTCATCGACTACTTCACCAGCGGCCCGCAGCTCTACACGCTGGCCAAGCGTGAAGACCTCAAGGAATTGACAGACCTGTGCGGTAAAAAAGTCGGCACCAGCCGCCGTACCACCTGGCCGTCGGAAATTGCCGCATGGAGCAAGGAAAACTGCGAGGCGGCGGGTAAGCCGGCGATCGTGGTGATCGGCACCGAAGGTTCGGCGGATGCGCGGGCACAGTTGCAGCAGAACCGGTTGGACGCGGCGATGCAGGGCAGCGAGACCATTCCTTATTTAATGTCGTTGGATAAGGGCAAGTACAAGCCGGTGGGCCTGGCGATTTCCAAGCAGTTCACGGGGCTGGGAATCGAGAAGAGCAACACTGAGCTGGTCACCGCGATCAGTGAAGTGTTGCAGGGCATGATCGATGACGGCACGTACGGCAAGATCCTGAAGAAGTGGGATCTGGAGCAAGGTGCTGTAGAGAAGATCACCATTAACTCCGGCCAGTAATTGGGAAGCGCTTTTTGTGGCGAGCGAGCTTGCTCGCGTTGGGGTGCGAAGCGCCCCTGAAAGCCGGTGACTGCTGCGCAGTCAAACGGGAGCAAGCTCCCTCGCCACAGAAGCCCGTTCCACCTGTGATGTGTGTTGCGTTGAAAAAATAATAAGGACACTCGCCCCGCCGTGGCCACCTACTCCCTGGTAATCCGTCGCCTGATGATTTGCTCGCTGACCATCGTCATCAGCCGGGCCATGACCAGTCCCTTGATGACCTTGCTGCTGAGCCGACGCCTGGGCCTCGACCAGCAGGACATCGGCTTGCTGATGGGCATCGCGGTGTTCACCGCCACCTTGATGGGCCTGTACGGCGGCTACGTCATCGACCGCATGGAAAAGCGCAAATTGCTGATCCTGGCGATGCTCTCCAGCTCCATCGGTTTTCTGTTGCTGACCTTTGCCACCAACCTCTACCTCACCACTTTGACGCTGGTGATTACCGAGTCGGCATCGGCGCTGTTCCTGATCGGCTCCAAGGCGATCATCAGCGAGAACCTGCCGGTTGAGCAGCGCGCCAAGGTGTTTTCCCTGCGCTACACCCTCACCAATATCGGCTATGCCACGGGCCCTATGGTCGGCGTGGTGATTGCCGGGCAGATGCCGCTGTTGCCATTCATGTTGTCCAGTGCCATTGCGTTTATCAGCGTGTTCCTGATGATCGGCATCCCGCCCACCCAGCGTGATGAAAGCAGCAAACCCTTGAGTTTTCTCAGCACCCTCAAGACCCTGCGCAACGACCGTAGCCTGGTGCTGTTCACCGGCGGCAGCCTGTTGAGCACCATCGTGCATGGCCGCTACACCTTGTACCTGTCGCAATTTCTGTTGGTGATCCACAACCCGGATGATGCGCTGAAGATTCTTTCCGCGGTCCTAGCTTGTAACGCCATTACCGTGATGTTGCTGCAATACCAGATCGGCCGCTTCCTCAAGCGCGAGCAATTGCGCTACTGGATCCTGCTGGGCACTGCGCTGTTCATCGGTGGACTGATCGGCTTCAGCCAGGCTGACAGCCTGCTGTCGTGGTGTGTGGCGATGTTCGTGTTTACGTTGGGCGAGATGATTATCTTCCCATCCGAGTTCCTGTTTATCGACACCCTCGCCCCCGAGTCGCTGCGGGGCAGTTACTACGGCGCACAGAGCCTGGCGGCCTTTGGCGGCGCGCTGAGCCCGGTGATTTGTGGCTATCTATTGATCAACTCACCGCCGACCACGATGTTTTATGCACTGGCCGGGTTGACGGCGGTGGGCGGAACGCTGTGTTTCTTGAGCGGGCGACGGGTTGCAGGTTCTTGCTGATATTTACGCAAGATCCCGCTATTAATAGCGAAACCTCTCACGGACCCGAGCCCCATGAAATTCGACACGGCTTACAGCCTGAGTCTCGATGACAAGCTGTCGATCTACGACGTACGAGACCTGAATTTCGACGAAACAACCGACTTCGACTCAGACAAGGACAGCTTCCTCTGCCCTAATGATGAGTGTCGCGCGGCGTTTGATACCGGCAACGCACTGAGCACCTTCAACGCCAAAAACGTCAATTACCTGCGCACGCCGCATTTCAAGAACAAGACCAGCACCCGGCATATCGACGGTTGCCGTTACGCCAGCACGCACAAGACTGCGACAGGTGAAAATGACGACGAGCGTGAGGACAATTTCCCATCGGAGTTTGTACTCACCCGTCGTCAGTACGAACGCAAAACCCCGCCTGTCGGGGCAGAGGGAAACATCTCACACGATCCCGTGAAGGCGCCTTCAAATCGAAGCTATGTCTCCCACAGCGCCAGTGACAGCACTCCAGACAAAACCAGCGTGTTCGCCCACCCCGTGGAATGTTTCGTGTCTAACATCGACGACAAGGACAAACTCAAGTCCATGCCGTTGAAGATTGGTGAGCACGCCGCAACCTACTGGACGTTTTTCAAGAAGATCGAGTACTTGCAGGACAACAAGGGCCTGATCTACTGGGGCAAGATCAAGGCGATCAAGGACTACACCAGCAGCTTTCGCATCGACTTCGAAAAGAAGGTGTGGCTCGACAAGAAGCCCTACTCGGTCAACGTTTACTTGAGCAAAAAGCTCATCGAGAACTACCGCAAGCGCAAAGCATTTTTAGAGCAGATCAAGGCAGCAGTGGACAGTGAGCGCGCGTTGTACTGCTTCTTCTATGGGGTGACGCCGGAACTGAAACAGGTGCCGAGCAAGAAGAACCCCGAGCAAACGTTCGGGGTCTTCAGCGCGAACATCGAAAATCTGGACCATCTGATCATTCGGGAGGCGCCAGGGGTGGAATAGCGGGTCCGCGAGAATCCAGTTGATGAGCGGTCAAAACAACTGTACAAAAACACAGTATAGTTTGTCCTCCCCCGTCGAACCTGGAGAAAACCCATGTCCTCTCTGGCAATGAGCTCTTTCGTAGAACAGCAGATCGTCCTGCATCAATTCACCGCCAAGCACAGCGTTCAGGCCCGCGCGATGCTGGGCTGGAGCCGGGAAGACCTGGCTTGCCAGGCCGGTGTGGCGGTTGAAGCGGTTCAACAGTTTGAACACCAACAGGACGTGAGTGATGAAACCCGCCTGGCCTTGGCGTTTCGGTTGGAGGCTGAAGGGCTGGTGTTCTTCCCAGGGTTTGCGCCGGGGTGGGGGATGAGTGCGCGCCGGTTCGACACCGAAGAACCGGAGCCTGTAGCGCAAGGCATCCTCTCTCGCTTGATAGGTTCAACGTCGGCCCCCCTTAAACCTAGTGGTGCATAGAGCCTCAGGCCTGCAGTTGCAGCGCCCGACGCATCATCTGCGGCGGTTGGCCAAAGGCCCTCAGGAAGGCGCGGCGCATGCGTTCCGGGTCGCCGAAGCCGGTTTCGCGGGCGATGATGTCGATGGAGTGATCGCCAGATTCAAGCAGCAGGCGGGCTGCCTCGATGCGCAACCGCTCGATAGCCTTGGCGGGAGACTGGCCGGTTTCGGCACGGAACAATCGGCTGAATTGGCGCGGGCTCAAGTGCGCAACTTCAGCCAACTGCTCTACTGAGAGATCGTCCTGCAAGTGCTGCCGGGCGTAGACCAGGGCGGTTTGCACGCGGTCGGATTTGGGGTCGATTTCCAACAGTGCGGAAAATTGCGACTGGCCGCCTGCACGGCGATGGTAGACCACCAATTTACGCGCTACTGCACGTGCAACCTCGACACCCAGGTCATGCTCGACCAAGGCCAGGGCCAGGTCGAGGGCGGCGGTCAGGCCGGCGGAGGTCCAGAGCGGGCCATCGACGGTGAAGATCCGGTCTTCCTCCAGCCGTACATTCGGGTAGGCCTGACGAAAGGTGTGGGCGTGATACCAATGGGTCGTCGCTTTGCGGCCCTCCAGCAACCCGGCGGCGGCCAGATAAAAGGAGCCGGTGCAGGCCGATGTCACACGACGCGAAGTGAGCATGGCTTGCTGCAAATAAGTGAGCATGCCGGGTGTGGCTTGCAGCAGTTCGTTGTCTCCCACCACCAGCAATGTGTCGTAGTGCTGTTGGCCGAAGGGCATGGTAGCGATGGCAAAGCCCATGGAGCTTTTGATCGGCCCACCGTGTTCCGACAACAGGTCCACGCGATAGAACGGCTGGTCCAACTCGAAATTGGCGAATTCGAACACGGTACTGGTGCCCAGGCTGAGCATCTGGAACCCGGGAAACAGCAGAATACCGATGGATACCATGGCGAAACCTCATGTCCTGAAAGGAGGGATATACGACATTGCAGCCAATACATTACACCCATAATCTTGGCTCCAACAAGGCCGCCCTTCCCCGGCCCTTCTGGAGCAACTGCAATGACTCAATCCAAAGGTTATGCCCTGATCACTGGCGCTTCGTCCGGGATCGGTGCCGTGTATGCCGACCGCCTGGCTCGCCAGGGTTACGACCTGATGCTGGTGGCACGCAATCAGCAACGACTCGACCAACTGGCGGCCCGACTGAAAGTCGAGACCCAACGGGACATCCAGGTAGTGGCCGCCGATCTCAACTTGCCTGCCGACCTGTCGCGCATAGAACAGATTCTGCTTGAAGACAGCCGCATCAGCCTGCTGGTGAACAACGCCGGCGTTGGTGCGACGGCGTCATTGCTGGCCTCTGACCCGGACAAGATGGACGCCATGATCCTGCTCAATGTCCTCGCGCTCACTCGCCTGGCAAAAGCCGCCGCGACAAACTTTGTCGCCCAGGGTCGTGGCACCCTGATCAACATCGGCTCAATCGTCGCGGTCGCGCCTAGGTTGTTGAATGGTGTGTACGCCGGCACCAAGGCTTTTGTGCAGGCGTTCAGCGAATCCCTCCACCATGAGCTGAGTGACAAGGGGGTCAGTGTTCAAGTGGTGCTGCCCGGCGCCACCGCCACCGAGTTCTGGGATGTTGCGGGGCTGCCCGTGAACAACCTTCCCGATACCATCGTCATGAGCACGGAAAATCTGGTGGATGCAGCACTGGCAGGCCTTGCCCAGGGCGAAAAGGTGACCATCCCGTCGTTGCCCGACAGCCTCGACTGGGACGCCTACGAAACAGCACGCCTGGCCCTGGGGCCCAACCTGTCGCATCGCTCCCCCGCAGCACGCTATGGCATCAAAGCGCCGGTTTAACCGCTACTTGAGCGGCCTGCTCATACCCATGGGCCACTGCCAGCAAGGTGGGTTCGGTCCATTGGGTACCAAAAAAGTAGGCACTGGTGGGTAGGCCATCCTCATCTACGCCAGACGGTACGGCGATTCCAGGATAGCCAGCCGCTGCGACACCGAAGTAACTGTTGGTGTCGAAATCCGACACCATCGCGTCCAGGTTTTCTGCCTTGATCGGGTCATCGATCGTGTTTCTGAAATCCTGAATGAGCGCATCCCAAAGTGGCTTGCGTTCCTCTGGCGTCAGGGTTGAGGCGCTGATTTCCTTGAGCGCTGGCTGATGATCCGTCTCACTGCCGTCACGTAGATCATTGAACCGGATCAACTCGGTCAACGATTTGACCGGCAACCCCGAACGTTTGCCCAGATAGGTGTTCAGCTCCTCTTTCACATCCGAGAGCAGCAACTCATCGTAGCGCGAGGCATCAGCCAGCCGCAGGTTGACCGGCACCAACACCGCGCCTTGCTCGCGAAGCACTTCCAGTGTCCGATTGAACTGCGCGCTGTTCTCCACAGGCAAGGTTTCACCCTCTTTGGAGAATGTGGCGGGGTAGCCGATACGCTTGCCTCTCAAAGCGCTTGGAACCAGCAACTGCGTGTAATCGATACCTTGAGGCGCTCCCGCACTTGCCGGGTCCTTAGGATCACTGCCAGACATGGCATTGAGCATCAGGGCAGCGTCATACACCGAACGCGTCATCGGGCCCGGTGTGTCCTGGTGATGGCTCGCGGGAATAATCCCGTTGCGGTCCAACAGGCCGACAGTGGGCTTGAGCCCGACAATACCGTTGCGTGCTGCCGGCACAATGATCGAACCGTTGGTTTCGGCCCCCACCGCCAGGGGCGCCAACCCGGCTGCAACAGCAGCGGCAGAACCCGAGCTGGACCCCCCAACATCGGCATCTGATTGATGAGGATTTCGGGTCTGCCCGCCCCGACTGCTCCAGCCATCCGGACCTCCACGGAACCCCGCCATTTCGGTCATATTGGTTTTACCGAGGATCACCGCGCCCTGCTTGATCAGGTAATCCACCAACGGGGCATTCTTGCCGGCCGCAGCACCGACCAACCCAAACGCACCGGCACTGGTTTGCATATTTTCGGTTTCGATCGTGTCCTTGAGCAAGACGGGGATGCCATGCAGGGGCCCGCGCACCTTGCCGCTGGCTCGCTCACGGTCCAACTCGAGCGCGGTCTCAAGTGCCTTGGGGTTGAGTTCTATGACGGAGCTGAGTTGCGGATCCAACCTGCGGATCCGCTCCTGCAGGTAAGCGACCAGACTGGCTGAGGTAAGTCCGCCCGACTGGGCCATTTGCGCGCCAAGCTCTTTGACACTCAGGTACTCAGTGCCAGCGGGCACGGGTGTTGAAACAGCGGGTGAGTAGTCTCCGGCAAACGACTGTACGACTTGCCGGACCATGGAGCCCATCCCATACGCGATACCTAACATACGACCTCCTGGGGAGTAAGAAATGAAGAAGGACCAACGTTGATCCATGGCCCAGTCTAAAAACTCCACTCCTACCGGGCAGCGCGACGCAGGCGATTCAGCGTGTGGGATAGTTCAACGCAGTGGGTGGTTCATCCTGCAAATCCGCCGCGCGACGGGCGCTTCGATACCCCTGCACCAGAGCAGGAAACCAATCCTTGGCCCATCGTGCACCGTAGAACCACAGCGTCGCCCCATCCCCAAGGGGCTCACCAAACCCTGGGTATCCACTCCAGCACGCCCCGTGGAATGCGCTGCTGCGGCTGTCGGAAACCAGGGCGTCCAGGCGGAATGCCCGTACCAGCTCGTCGATTTCGTTGCGCGAATGCAGGGTGTGGTTGGCCCGGTGCGCAGGCACCGGTACCAGCTCGGTTCCAGACCGGCGCAAGACATCCAAGGCTCTCAGGAAAGAGGGGTGGTGCTCGATCTGCTCATGTTGGCTACCCTCCACGAACCTCTCGGCAAACCCCACGCGTCTGCCGCCAAGCGCGTGATCCGCCGTGAAGGTCGTGTTGTTTTCCACCAGGGGGACTTCCACCATCACCGGCCCAGAAGGATCAACTCCACTCAAGGCAATCAGTGACAGCGACGGGTCCCGCGAGGGTTTCAGGGGAAGACTTGGCGCGTCATATCCAGGAATCGGGACGCTTCGCCCAGGGTTGTCACGAGCCAGCGGCTCGACGCCAAAAGCGATACCTCGCGGATTCACTTGCTCGTTGAGCGTAGTCGCCAGGCCAGACACTTCAGCGAGCACTGAAGCAGGTTGGCCCGTCGGGCAAGCCAGACCCGCCTGCCAATATTTCTGACACTTACTCTCCATAAAAACCGTCCCCGAAAAATGACTTTCCGGGGATCATCGCACCGTTGACTGGCGTCTGTCGCAGCTCTGAAACAGCTTGAAAACTCCTTTTTCCGACGCCTTGTCCTTCAGCTGGCGAGGCGCTCCTCTGCACCTTGATTTTCCACTTCCAGCCACCACGCATACCCACGCTCGGGCTGGTTCAAGCTGAACGCCTGCCCCATCTGCGGCGTGGTGATAAACACGTTGCGCTCCCAGGCCAAGGCCATGATGCGGTCGAACGGTTCGTGCCAGGCATGGAAAGCCAGGTCGAAGGTGCCGTTGTGAATCGGCAGCAACCAGCGGCCTTTGAGATCGATATGCGCTTGCAGGGTTTGCTCAGGTTGCATGTGCACGTGCGGCCAATCGACGTTGTAAGCACCTGTTTCCATCAGCGTCAGGTCAAACGGGCCGTACTGTTCGCCGATGCGCTTGAAGCCGTCGAAATAACCGGTATCACCGCTGAAAAAAATCCGCCGGGCACCATCGATCATCACCCAGGAACACCACAAGGTCTGATTGGCATCAAACAGGCCGCGCCCGGAAAAATGCTGCGCTGGCGTGGCAACAAACCGAATGCCATCCACCTCAGTGCCCTGCCACCAATCCAGCTGGCGCACTTTGCTGGCGTCCACGCCCCATTTCACCAGAATGTCCCCGACGCCCAGCGGCGCGAGAAAATAGCGGGTCTTATCGGCCAATTGGACGACAGCCTTGCGGTCAAGATGGTCGTAGTGGTTGTGGGAAAGAATCACTGCCTCTAGCGGCGGCAGCTCTTCAAGACTGATCGGCGGCTGATGGAAACGCTTGGGGCCGGCCCAACTGAACGGCGACGCACGCTCGGCGAATACCGGATCGGTCACCCAGAATTTGCCGCGCATTTTCAGTAAGACGGTGGAATGCCCGAGGCGGAACACGCTGTGATCAGGCGCCGCCAGCAACTGCTCACGGCTCAGCGGTTGTACCGGAATCTGCCCCACCGGCCGCGTGCTGCGCGGCTTGTTGAACAGCATGTTCCAGAAAATACGCAAGGTCTTGCCCAAGCCACCCTGCTGCACGGGCGCCTCGTTGCTGAAGTGCCCCAGGTCTTGCTTGGGCGCTGCCGGCGAAGAATCGACACGGGACGAAATCGTGGCCATTTACAGGTGACTCCTACAGACCGCTCTAAAATTACACTGCACAGTGTAGTTTCAAGATTGCAACAAAATACACAGCAAGTAAACTACCGAGTGTAACTTTCCTTGACCAGCCGAGCGCCCTCCATGACTGCCCCACAACGCCTCACCGACCGTAAGCGCGAAGCCATCGTGGCCGCAGCCATCGCTGAATTTCGCGAGAACGGTTTCGAGGTCACCAGCATGGACAAGATCGCCGCTACCGCCAGTGTTTCCAAACGCACGGTGTACAACCACTTCCCCAGCAAGGAAGAGTTGTTCGCCGAAATTCTCCATCAACTCTGGGCCAGCAGCGTTGCGCAGCTTGACGTCAGCTACGCCAGCGATCGCCCGCTGCGCGAGCAATTGCGCGGCTTGTTGGAAGCCAAGATGAAGATGATGGCGGATGCCAATTTCCTCGACCTGGCCCGGGTCGCCATCGCCGCCACCATCCATTCGCCGGAGCGCGCACAGGATATGGTCACCCGCCTGAGCAAACGCGAAGAAGGTTTTACCCAATGGGTACGCGCAGCCCAGGAAGATGGCCGGCTCAACTGCAGCGACCCGGCGTTTGCCGCCCACCAGATTCAAAGCCTGCTCAAGGCGTTTGCCTTCTGGCCGCAGATTACCTTGGGCCAACCGGTCCTGGACCCCGCCAGTCAGGCCAGCGTTATCGAGTCGGCCATCGACCTGTTCCTGGCCGGTTATGAGGTCACGCCGTAAAAGCCGGTTGTGCGAACGACATTCCGGGTCGTTTTTGACGCATTCGCCCTCTGTTTTGCGCAAATGGCCTGGAAGGACACTGATTATTCCCACGCGAATAACTGACAATATTCGCCGGTATTATCCGATCAACGGTTAACCCTGCGAACGTGTGTCGTCGTATCTGCAAAAAGAGCTGAACCAGGAATTTATGGAAAACAGACAAGGCAAGGGGCTTTCCTTTGCCAGGCGTATCTACAAGCCAAGGATCATCGGCACGGCCATGTGCTGCGTCAGCGTGATAGCGGCCCTGTACCCCTTAGGTAAACCAGACTGGTTATGGGCGTTATTGCTGGTCAACGGTTTCGTCTGGCCGCACCTGGCGTATCAGCTGGCAACCCACTCCAAATTCCCCTACGACGCCGAACAGCGCAACCTGTTGTATGACGCCGTGTTCAGCGGGTTTTGGGCCGCCACGCTGCAGTTCACGCCGCTGACCACCGTGACCCTGCTGTCGATGGTCGCCATGAATAACGTCGCCGCCGGTGGCAAACGCCTGCTGATACGTGGCGCATTGGCTCAAGTGCTGGGCGCCGTCGTGGGGGCAGCAGTGTTCGGCTTGCAGTTCAACCCTTCGGTCAGCCTGGTTCAGGTCTATGCCTGTTTGCCGATGTTGACGCTCTACCCCATGGCTATTGGCATGGTCTGCTTTCAACTGGCAATCAAACTGTCCGAACACAAACGCGCCCTCAGCGCCTTGAGCCGCATCGACAGCCTCACCGGCCTGCTTAACCATGGCTCATGGAAAGACCTGCTGCACCTCAAGTTCCACAAGTGCCAGCTGCAGCAAAGCCACGCCACCATCGCCCTGATCGATATCGATCACTTCAAGCAGATCAATGACACCCACGGTCATATTGTCGGCGACGCGGTCCTACGGCAGTTGAGCCTGGAGTTACGGCGACACCTGCGGGAAAACGACCTGGCTGGACGGTATGGCGGCGATGAGTTCTGTGTGATTCTTCCGCAAATGCCACTGGAACAGGCCGCGCAGGTTATGGAACGCATGCGCGAGACCTTCAGCAATTACCGCAACCCGCAGATCCCTGAGTTGCGCGTGAGCCTGAGCATCGGCCTGGCTGATTTCCAACCCTTCTTCACCGACGCCGCCATGTGGCTGAATGCGGCGGACCGGGCGCTATATGCCGCCAAGGACACCGGACGTAACCGGGTCAACATCAGCGAAGAAGTGGTCGCTCATTCCGCCTGAGGTTGTCATACGACACCTCGTCTGATTTTTCCTACCCACGGCCTAGGCGATAGCATAATGCCGCCATTGGTCGCCTTCCATAAAAGTGCCTGCCCTGAGGCCGAACTTCCGACGCATCGCACGACTCTGAACCCGTTGTTCCACCCCCGCTGCTGGCACAAGGAAGCTGGCAATGAGCACGTCAACCGTATGGCCCATGCCTTACGGGGGCAGGCGCATAAACATGGATACTCCCGACGCTTGCTTGCCCGAGCACCCGAACATGCTATTCAACGCCCACAAAAAAACCATCAATGCCCTGCAACACACCATCGCTCAACAGGCCAGCCTGCTGGACGCCATCGAGCGCTCCATGGCGGTTATCGAATTCGACCTGTCCGGCACTGTGCTGCGTGCCAATGCCAACTTCCTCCAGACCATGGGCTACCGCGCCGAGCAGGTCGAAGGCCAATCGCACCGTATGTTCTGCACCCCGGCGTTCGCCCGCAGCGCCGAGTACAACCAGTTGTGGTCGAACCTGCGCAATGGCCAGTTCCAGTCAGGCACCTTTGAACGGGTGGCGGGCGATGGCCAGTCGGTTTGGCTGGAAGCCAGCTACAACCCAGTACGTGATGACGCGGGCCAGGTGACCAAAGTGGTGAAGTACGCCATGGACGTCACCCCGCGCCTGCAAGCCGAAAGCGAAGCCAATGCCAAACTGGCCGCCATCGGCCGTGCCATGGCGGTGATCGAGTTCAACCTTGATGGCACTATCATCACGGCCAACGCAAACTTCCTGCAGCGCATGGGTTACACACTGGCGCAGATCGAGGGCCAGCATCACCGTATGTTCTGCACCGCAGAGCTGGCCAATAGCGCGACCTACAGCGACTTCTGGAAGCGCTTGAACCAAGGCGAAATGTTCAGCGGGCAGTTCGAACGGGTGGACAAGAACGGCCAGACGGTGTGGCTGGAAGCCAACTATAACCCCGTGTACGACGCCGGCGGGCGCCTGTGCAAAGTGGTGAAGTTCGCCTCGGACGTGACCGCCATGGTGCAACAACACACCGCCGACGCCGCCAGCGCGGCCCAGGCGTACCACATCTCCCTGAACACCCGGGATATCGCCGAAAAAGGCGCCGAAGTGATTCAGCAAACGGCCAGCGGCATGCGCGACATTGCGGCGAATATCGACGGCTCCTCGCAGCTGATCGCCAAGCTGGGCGAGCGTTCGCAGCAGATCACCGCCATCGTCAACACCATTCGCGGCATCGCCGACCAGACCAACCTGCTGGCCCTCAACGCCGCCATCGAGGCCGCACGTGCCGGCGAACAAGGTCGCGGGTTTGCCGTGGTGGCCGATGAAGTAAGGCAACTGGCAGCGCGCACCAGTGGCTCCACGGCGGAAATCTCCAGCATGATCGCGATGATCCAGGAGGAAACCCGCCAGGCCATCCACAGCATGGACGGCACCCGGGACCGCGCCGCGCAAGGGGTCGACCTGGCCAACCGCGCCGGCACAGTGATCCTGCAGATCCGCGAAGGCACCAGCGAGGCCGTGCAGGCGGTGAGTGCATTCGCCAATGAGCGCGGTGGTAACTGACCCGATCTTCATACGGGGCACTGGGGGCTCGGTCTATAGTGCTTGCTTGTCTTCAAGCACATGATCCGAGCCTGCCATGACCCCAGAAAAGACCGAAACCGCTCCCGTCGACCACCTGCGTTTCCACCGCCCTCATGCCCACCTGGCGCCGACCTTTGGCAACGACACCTTTGCCCTCAAGGCCGAAGCCTTCGCCCGGTTCTTCGGCACCCCCACCTTCCTCGGCGCACAAACCGCCATCGTAGTGTTGTGGGTGGTGCTGAACATGACCGGCGTCACGCACTTCGACGTGTACCCGTTCATCCTGCTCAACCTGGCGTTCAGCCTGCAATCAGCCTATGCCGCGCCGCTGATCCTGCTGGCCCAGACCCGCCAGGCGGCTCGCGACAAAGCGCAGTCAGATGCCGACGCGCAACACCGCGAAGCCCTGGCCATAGCCAACACCGAGCGCCAGGCCCAGGCTGCGCAAACCACCAAACAGTTGCTGGAACTGCTCGAACAAAACACCCGGCTGACGGAAATGACCAAGCAGCTGACAGAACACATCGAAAGCCTGACTAGCGAAATGCACGAGCACTTTGTGCGAAAAACCTAAGGTAACCGCAGGTGTCGCCCCAGCTCGTCAAACAGCGTCACCACCGAGCGCAATGCTCGACAATCGGGGCGTGTGAGCAACCATAACGCCGTGTCGTGCCCCGCCAATGCGGGGCCCAGCGGTTGCAAGCCGTTGCCCAATAGAAAGTCCGGCAACGCCGCCACTCCCAACCCTGCGCGCACCAGTTCGGTGACCGACAACATACTGTTGCAGCGATAACTGGGACGCACGCCGGGCAGGTGCCCGCGGCGCCAAACGACGGTGGGGTGATCAGGCAGGAAGTCATCCGGGGCAATCCAGGGCAGGTCTGCCAGCTCGCGGCTTTCGTGCAGTTGGGCGAAACCCGGACTGGCGCACACCTGATACGCCACATTGCCCAGGCGCCGGCCCACCAGATGCTCCGGCGGCGTGCGGGTCAGGCGCAGGGCGATATCCGCGTCGCGGCGGCTGAGGTTGGCGAAATCATTCGACGTACTCAGTTCCAGGGTCAACGCCGGATACTGCGGCATGAACTTCGCCAAGGCTGGCAACAGCAAGCCTTGCAGCACCGAGTCGGTACAGGTCAGGCGCACCGTGCCGCTGATCACTTCACCGCCCTGCTCCACACCAATGCGCGCGGCCTCCAGCGCCTGCTCGGCGCGTTCCGCCTGCTGCGCCAGATGGCTTGCCAGGCTGGTGGGCAGGTAGCCGGCGCGGCTTTTTTCGAACAACGTCTGGCCCAGCGCCGCCTCTAGGCGCCGCACCGCGCGGAACACCGTGGATACGTCCACCCGCAACAACGCGGCCGCCCGTGCGAGTGTGCCGCCGCGCACCAGGGCGAGGATCAACGATAAGTCTGGGTAGTCGATTGAATAGTGCGCCACCGCATTAACCATGTGTCAAAACGCCCATATTGATTGCGTTAACGCCAATCTATAGTGCGCCCCAGGACTCCACAAGCCATGGGATGAACACGATGAAAACCACGCCTCTGCACCTCGCTCTGATCGGCGATTACAACCCCGATGTCATCGCTCACCAGGCCATCCCTGTGGCGTTGCAACAGGCGGCCGAGACCCTCGGCCTGAGCGTTCATGTGCAGTGGCTCGATACCGATAACCTGCCCCAATCACTGCATGACTTCGACGGTTTCTGGTGCGTCCCCGCCAGCCCCTACCGCGACACCGAAGGCGCTATGCGGGCGATCCGATTTGCTCGCGAGCAACGCCGACCGTTCCTCGGCACGTGCGGCGGTTTTCAGCATGCCGTGCTGGAATACGCACGCAATGTCCTGGGCTGGAAGGATGCCGAACATGGCGAACTCGCGCCACACGCCAAGCGCGCCGTGATCGCACCGCTGAGCTGCGCCCTGGTGGAAGCCACCGACACCGTGCGCCTGGCGCCCTACACCCGGATCGCCGAAGCCTATGGCACCCTGGATGTGCAAGAAGGTTATCGCTGCCGTTATGGCGTGAACCCCGAGTTCCTCGGTGCCTTGCTCGAAGGCGACCTGATCCCCAGCGGCCACGATTGCGCAGGCGACCTGCGCGCGGTGGAACTGCTCGACCACCCGTTCTTCGTCGCCACCCTGTTCCAGCCCGAACGTACCGCCCTGGCAGGCATTACCCCGCCCTTGGCGATGGCCCTGCTCAAGGCTTGCCAGGCGGTGTCTGCATGATCGCCCGCACACCTTCGCCGCCCTACTATGCGGTGATCTTCAGTTCACTGCGCACCAAAGGCGATCAAGCCTATAGCCAGGCGGCCAGTCGCATGCTGGAACTGGCGCGTGAACAACCGGGGTTCATCGGCGTGGAGTCCGCACGGGAAGACGGCCTGGGCATCACCGTGTCGTACTGGGAAAGTGAAGCGGCCATCCTGGCCTGGAAGCAGCAGGCCGAGCACCAGGCGGTGCGCGAACAGGGGCGCGCCACTTGGTACTCGGCCTTCCAGACCCGGGTATGCAAAGTCGAACGGGCCTACAGTTTTGAAGCGAGCTAGCTCACCAGACTGCGCAACGCGCTGATCTGCGGTATCTCCACCCGGCGCATATACACCCGCAACGGCTCGGTGATGTTGATGCGGTCGTCGATGTTCTGGTCCAGCAGCAACTGGATGCGCTCGCGGGACAGGGTCATGGTCTGCTCCGGGGCCGGCAGCCAGACGAATTCGGCGGTGGGGATGATGCCGTCATCGGCCACGTCCATGCCGAAGGCGTCTTCGCTGAAACGCACGATGTACTGGCCGGTCTTGCGGTTGAGGCCAACAAACCCGTGGAGTTGGTCGGCAGCCTGGCAGATAAGTTCGGAAGTGATGCGCATGGTAAACCTCACTGAAAAGTCCCAAAGGGACTGGAAAGATGGTTTACACGCGTGGCGGAAAGTACCGCCCTCTGATGGGGCAGCTGCGAGCAAGAATACTGCAATGCCTCGGGAAAAATCCGAGAAAATTGAAGCCTGCGCACGTTAATGTCGGTTTGGTGATAGCGCCTTTCGCAATCAATTGTTAAAAAGGAGGCCTTCTCAAAGCTACCTCCACGAAAGGACTTCGCATATGCCCGTCACGTTTACCAAGAGCGCCCTGCTGCTCGCCCTGATGCTCGGCCTTGGCCAGGCACATGCGCAAGACCCTATCAGCCCGGCTGAATTGGCGACCAACGAAGGCATCCCCTACCCCGCCGTGATCGCCCACCGTGGCGCTTCCTTCGATGCACCGGAATCCACCGCTGCGGCCTACAAGATCGCCCGCGACCTGGGTGCCGACTACCTGGAAATGGACCTGCAGCGCAGCAAGGACGGCGTGCTATTCGCCCTGCACGACAACAACCTGCAGCGCACCACCGACGTGGCCACCAAGTTCCCAGATCGCAAGGACGCCCCGGCCAACGAGTTCACTTGGAAAGAACTGCAAACCCTCGACGCCGGCAGCTGGTTCAACGCCGCCTACCCGGACCGCGCACGTCCAGGCTTCGTCGGCCTGAAAATCCAGAGCCTGGACGACATCATCAAGATCGCCGAAGGCAACCCACAGCACAAACCCGGCCTGTACATCGAAACCAAGGAGCCCAAGCAATTCCCAGGCATCGAAGCCGACCTGAAGAACAAGCTGCTCGACAAGGGCTGGCTGAGTTCTGCCGGTTCCAAGCTGGGCAAGAGCAACACTGGCGTCGGCCAGGGCAAGGGGCGCGTGGTGCTGCAAACCTTCGAAGTGGCCAGCCTGAAAGAGCTGCAGAAAGAAATGCCGAACACCCCGAAGATCCTGTTGCTGTGGGTGGGTGAAGGCAGCATCGAGCCGAAGAACAAGCAGACATTTGCTGAATCCGGCGAAACCACCAAGGCCGCCTACTACGCCAAGCAAGAGCCGAAAGACGCGGCCGAGTTCGAAAAGTGGGTCGACGAAGCCAAGAGCCTCGGCGCCATCGGCACCGGCCCCTCGGCTGAGCTGACGGACCACGGCGACCAGAGCTATTCGGACCTGGTCAAACCGGAGATGAACAAGCTGACCCACGACAAGGGCCTGCTGGTGCACGTCTACACCGTCGACGAGCCGGTGGACTTCG
This sequence comes from Pseudomonas sp. P7759, assembly GCF_013386445.1. Lineage (NCBI taxonomy): Bacteria > Pseudomonadati > Pseudomonadota > Gammaproteobacteria > Pseudomonadales > Pseudomonadaceae > Pseudomonas > Pseudomonas sp. P7759. The sequence goes on along the minus strand of NZ_JACART010000003.1, from coordinate 301,954 downwards.
ACAAAGTGATGAAGGCCGGCGTGGATGGCATCTTCACCAACCGCGCCGCCGAACTGCTGAAGTTCTACAAGCGCTGGCCGTCGTCCAGCGTGCAAGATCTGCTGAACGACTATAAGTATTGATGTAGTCAGTGTGCCATTAAGGATGAGTTAAGTTGCGCTGGTTAATCTGGCGCCACTTAAACAGCTCACCAGAAGGACACACACCATGAAAACCCTGACCGCTTTGTTCGCCGCTACTGCTCTGACCCTGACCGCCGGCCTGGCCCAGGCCGATGTTCGCCCGGACCAGATTCCAAGCCTGTTGCAGTCCGGCGCCGTGAAGCCTTTCGAGCAACTCAACAAAGACGCCCTGGCCAAACATCCCGGCGCCGTGATCAACGACACCGAGTTGGATAACGAAGCCGGCCGCCTGGTCTACGAAGTCGACCTGACTGACACCACCGGCAAAAAGTGGGACGTCAAGCTCGACGCCAAAACCAGCGAAGTGCTGGAAAACAAACTCGATACTTGATTAAAACGCAGAACCCCATGTGGGAGCGGGCTTGCTCGCGAATGCGGTGGATCAGTCAATGAATAGGTCGACTGACACTCCGCGTTCGCGAGCAAGCCCGCTCCCACATTTGGGTGGCGTTTTTTTGTGCCCGGTCAGGCGCCCAGACGCGCCGTCACTTCATTCAACTCGCTCGATAACCCGCGCAAGTTGTGGCTCGCTGCTTCGGTGCGCTGCACGTTATCCAGGTTGGCCGTCGCCACCGTGGTGATCTGCGTGATGTTGCGCGAGATGTCCTCGGCTACCGAGGTCTGCTCTTCGGCCGCCGTGGCGATCTGGCGGTTCATGTCGCGGATCGCCTCCACCGCCTGGGTGATGTGCGCGAGCATGGCGCCGGCCTGTGTGACCTTCTCCACACTCTCATCGCTGCACGACTGGCCACTCACGATGGCTTCAGCCGCATCCACCGCGCCGGTCTGTACCGCTTCGATAATCCCGTTGATCTCGATTATCGACGCCGCCGTGCGTTGCGCCAGGCTGCGCACTTCATCGGCCACCACCGCAAAACCCCGGCCGGCTTCACCCGCGCGTGCCGCTTCAATGGCGGCGTTGAGCGCCAGCAGGTTGGTCTGTTCGGCAATGCCGCGAATCACTTCCAGCACCTTTCCAATGCGCACGCTGTCGGTTTCCAGGCGGCGGATGATGGTGCCGGTATTAAGGATCTCGTTGCGCATCTGGCCGATGGTGGCAATGGTGACTTTCATCACTTCACCGCCTTCGCGGGCCGAGTGATCGGCCTCGTCCGCCGCGCGTGAGGCACTGGCGGCGTGGCGCGCGACTTCCTGCGCGGTGGCCGACATTTCCGTCATGGCCGTGGCCACTTGGTCGGTACGGTTGAATTGATCGTTGGTGCCCGTCGCCATCTGCCCGGCGATGGCATTCAACTCGCCGCTGGCGCTGACCAAGTCGGTCGCACTGCGCTGCAAACGGCTGAAGGTTTCGGCCAGGAAGTCACGCAAGGTATTTGCGGCAGCGGCCAGGTGGCCCAGCTCATCCTGACGACGGCTGGCAACACGCTCGGCAAAGCGACCATGGCTCAGTTGCGTCACGTAGTCGATCAAGCCACGGATCGGCAGGATCAGGTTGCGGTTGATCAGCCACAGGCTGAACAGTCCGATCAATATGCCGGACAACAGCATGATCGCCAGCCCCACCAGCACGGTGCGTTCGGCATAGGCACTGATGGCCTTGGATTGCTGGCTGCCTTGTTCGCGCAGGTCGCTGACCAACGCACTCATCTGCTCACTGGCGGCACGGTCCACTCCTTTTACCGCAGTGTCGCCGGCCGTTGCATCGCCTCCGGCGGCCACGTAGGCATCGCGGCCCTTCTGGTAAGCCACGCCGAGTTGCTGGTGTTCCTGGCGCAAGGTGTCGATGCGGCGGCTCAGGCTCGGGTCGCTGCTGGTCTGGGTGACAAGCCGCGTGAGGATACCTTGCACATCGCGCTGGCGGTCCTGGAACTGGCCCCAGTATTTCTCCATGTCCTGGGGCTGCTTGCCGCGCAGCAGAACGTTTTTCCATTCCTGCACCTGCACCTTGAATTGCAGGTTGGCCTCGTCAATCAATTGTGAAGTCAGCAGCGGCCCATCGATCAAGCTGCGATAGCTCTGCACCCCGTTGGACAAAAAGTTGAAACAGGCCAGGGCGATCAACAGCATCGCCAACAGGCTGCCACCGAGCAGCGACAGGATTTGTGCTCTCAAGGAGGTTCGCAAAACATTCATCGGGGAAAAGCCTCGATACAAGGAATGGGTGCATGCACGCGTAACGTCCTTGTCATCAAAAGGCACCGCCGGTCCACTGCGGTTCTTAACGCCTTGAATCGGCCGATTTAGAGCCTTCTTGAACGGTTACTGACAAACGGTCAAATAAATGTCACCACAACGAAATAAATTCAAAACCGTCACAAAACTGTCAAACCCCCTTGCAATGATTCGCGCATGCGAACCTGTGAAATCTCCTACAGGCGCTTTTTCTGCGAGCCCTCATGAACCACAGCATCGATCACAGCCACCAGGATTCCGACCTGTTTGGCTTGCTCTACGGTTTTCGTTTTCGCCCAGGGGAAAAGGGTGAGCAGATAGATTCGGCGGCGGCGCTCCAGGCGTTGCGCCAACCGGGCGACCCGGAGGAGTTTTTGTGGCTGCACCTGAACCTCGCCCATGCCGCGTGCGAGCGTTGGATGCAGGCACACCTGGACCTGCCGGAAGAATTCTTCGAAGCCCTGCATGAAGGCTCGCGCTCCACGCGCATCGAACACGTCGACTCGGCCTTGCTGGCGGTGGTCAACGACGTGGTGTTCAACTTCAGCAGCATGGTCTCGTCGGACATTTCCACGCTGTGGGTCTGCGCCCGCAGCCGCCTTTTGATCAGCGCGCGCCTGCAACCCTTGCACTCGGTGGATAAGTTGCGCTCGTCGGTAAAGGCTGGCGAAAGCTTTCGCTCGCCACTGGCCTTGCTGGTGCATTTGCTGCGCGACCAGGGTGAAGTGCTGACCCAGATCGTGCGCAAGACCAGCATCAGCGTCGACCATATCGAAGACCAGTTGCTGTCCTCGCGCCTGTCCACCAACCGTGCTGAACTGGGCGCCGCACGCCGGGTGCTGGTGCGCCTGCAACGCCTGCTGGCGTTGGAGCCGGGCTCGCTGCTGCGCCTGCTCAACCGCCCGCCGCAGTGGCTGCAAAAGGAAGACGTGAAGGAATTGCGCAAATCCACCGAGGAGTTCGCGCTGATCATCAACGACCTGATGGCCCTGGGCGAACGCATCAAGTTGTTGCAGGAAGAAATCGCCGCCAACCTCAACGAGCAAAGCAACCGCACGCTGTTCACCCTCACGGTGGTAACGGTGCTGGCGCTGCCGATTAATATCATCGCCGGTTTTTTCGGCATGAACGTAGGCGGCGTACCGCTTTCCCAGGACCCGGAAGGCTTCTGGATTCTGGTGGCATTGGTCGCGACCTTTACCCTGATTGCCGGGCGTTGGGCGTTCAGGAAGCGCAAGGATTACTGACCAGCGGCCGGTTCAATCACCTAAACACTGATATATGGCAGCATCTCTGTAACATCTTGCAATGATCATGAACGACATCCTCCCAACATGGATGCTCCGGCATGGCCACCCCTTCCCTGACTGCCTCCCCCCACGCGTCTCCCGCAGACCCCAAACCCAGGCTGGACAAGAAACCCGGCCTGGTGACGGTGATCATCTTCTTTGCCGTGCTCGCCATGGGCCTGCTGTTCACCGCCTACAGCCTGATGCACGACATGCACGAAATGGGCGCCCAACTCACCACCTGGACGCCCTTCTTGCTGCTTGGCGTGGCACTGTTGATCGCCCTGGGGTTCGAGTTCGTCAACGGCTTCCACGACACCGCCAACGCCGTGGCGACGGTGATCTACACCAACTCGCTGCCGCCGCATTTTGCGGTGGTGTGGTCGGGCTTTTTCAACTTCCTTGGCGTGCTGCTTTCCAGCGGTGCGGTGGCGTTCGGCATCATTGCGTTGCTGCCGGTGGAGTTGATTTTGCAGGTGGGTTCTTCCGCCGGTTTCGCGATGATCTTCGCCCTATTGATCGCCGCGATCCTGTGGAACCTCGGCACCTGGTGGCTGGGTTTGCCGGCGTCGTCGTCCCACACATTGATCGGTTCGATCATCGGCGTCGGCGTGGCGAATGCCTTGATGCACGGGCGTGACGGCACGAGCGGCGTGGACTGGAGCCAGGCGATCAAGATCGGTTACGCCTTGCTGCTGTCGCCGCTGATCGGCTTTGCGTTTGCGGCGATGTTGCTGCTGGCCCTGCGCGCGTTCGTCAAGAACCGCGCGCTGTACAAGGCACCCAAAGGCGACACCCCGCCACCGTGGTGGATTCGCGGCCTGCTGATCGCCACGTGCACCGGCGTGTCTTTTGCTCACGGTTCCAACGACGGGCAGAAAGGCATGGGCCTGATCATGCTGATCCTGGTGGGCACCTTGCCAATGGCCTACGCGCTGAACCGCACCATGCCCGCCGAGCAGTCGTTGCAGTTTGCGGCGGTGGCCGAAGTGACCCAGGTCGCCCTGGTGAAAAGTGCACCGCAAGCACTGGCCGGCGACCCGCGCCCGATCCTCTCGACCTACGTGCGCACCAAGGAAGCCACGCCGGAACTGGTCCCCGCCCTCGCCGCCCTGGCCGGACAGATCGGTGATGAGGTGAAAGGCTACGGCTCCCTGGCCAAAGTGCCCGCCGAAGCCGTGGGCAACGTGCGCAACGACATGTACCTGACCAGCGAAACCATTCGGTTGATGGACAAGGGCAAGGTCGGCAATTTCGACGCCGATACCCAGGGCAAGCTGCAACTGTTCAAGCAACAGATCGACAGCTCCACACGCTTCATTCCACTGTGGGTGAAGATCGCCGTGGCCATCGCCCTCGGCCTGGGCACTATGGTGGGCTGGAAGCGCATCGTGGTCACCGTCGGCGAGAAGATCGGCAAGACGCACCTGACCTACGCCCAGGGCGCCTCGGCGGAAATGGTGGCGATGCTGACCATCGGCGCGGCGGATATGTATGGGTTGCCGGTGTCGACCACCCACGTGTTGTCGTCCGGTGTCGCGGGGACGATGGTGGCGAATGGCGGTGGGTTGCAGATGCGCACGATTCGCAACCTGGCGATGGCGTGGGTGCTGACGTTGCCAGCGGCCATCCTGCTGTCAGGTAGCCTCTACTGGCTGTTCACCCAACTCTTCTGACACCACACAGGGCAAAAATGTGGGAGCGGGCTTGCTCGCGAATGCGGAGTGTCAGTCAGCCTATTAATTGACTGATCCACCGCATTCGCGAGCAAGCCCGCTCCCACATTTGGATTTGTATTTCTTCAGTGATTGAAAAGCCCAGTCATAGCCTTCAACCGCTTCTTGTACACCCGCCGCGCCTCCAACGCCTCTTCCAGCGTCACCGCCACAAACCCCGCCCGCTGGTTCGGCTGCATCTGCCCGATCAGGTCCAGGTCGGCGCTGATCACCGTGCCGATCATCGCGTAGCCACCGCCCGACACTGCATCCCGGTGCAACACTATAGGTTCCAATCCCGCCGGGACCTGGATCGAGCCAATCGGGTAGCAACTGTCGACGATATTCGACGGATCCGACCCCGCGCCAAACGGCTGCTCCCGTGGCTGGAAGCTCAACGCACTGCCGCCCTTGAAGCGATAACCGATGCGGTCAGCTTCGGAACCCACGGTCCAGGGTTCGGCAAAGAAGCTGCTCTTGGCCGCCTCAGTGAGGCGCTCGTAATACAGCCCCGGCACTACACGCAGGGTCACGTCGCCGCCCACTGATCGGCGCAGTGCCATCGGCAGACTGTTGCCCGCCCGGCCCGTGCCACTGGCTGTACCGATGGGCAATTCATCGCCTTCCTGCAAGCGCCGCCCGCTAAATCCGCCAAGCGCGCCGAGGGTATAAGTCGAGCGGCTGCCGAGCACCAACGGCACGTCAATGCCACCGGCCACCGCGAGATAAGTCCTCGCGCCCGCCTTGGGAAATTCAAAGCGCAACACCTGCCCGGCGCGCACCTGGAACGCGGTGTCCTGGTGCACCACTTCACCGTCCAGGCGCGGCGACATCAAGGCGCCGCTGAGGGCTACCAGCGCGTCTTGCCGGAACTCCAGCTCGGGGCCGATCAATGTACATTCCAGGCCCGCCGCGCCGACGGGATTACCCACCAGGTGGTTGGCCGCACTCAACGCATATTGATCCAATGCACCCGACGGCGGGATGCCCAGGTGGTAATAGCCTTCGCGGCCAAGGTCCTGCACGGAGGTGGCGAGGCCGGGTTTGAGGACCTTGATCATGCCAGCGCCTCCTGCAGGGATTTCGGATAACCGATGGGGTCGGCGAGAAAAGCATCGAGGGAAAATTCCACAGGGCGGATGCGCAGGTCGAAACGTCCCGCGTCGACTTCGGCAACGGCCAGGTCGTAGGCCTCCCGGTCCATGGGTGTGAACTGCACAATATCGCCAGGGCGGAAGAACACCATGTGTTCCTTGAGGTACGCCAGTTGCTGCGCCGGGTCGTAGATCGGCGCCGGGGTCACGCCGAACATCTGGTAACCACCGGCACCGCGTACCGAGTAGATGCAACCAAAACAGCCGCCATGGCCGAGGGTGAGTTTCGGCGTGTCGGTGCGCGGTCGCAGGTACTTGGGCACCTGAAGTTGCCGCTCACGCTCGACCATCTGGAACATGAACGGCAGGCCCGCCACAAATCCGACCATCGACACAAACCACGGCGCCCCACTGTGGGCGGCAATAAACGCCTCCACATCGGCCAGGCCGTTGATGCGCGCGGCGTACTCCAGGTCCGTACCGCTGGGGTCTTGATGGCGGTCGCGAAAACGCATCAGGGTCTCAAAGGTCCAGGGGTCGTTGTACAGCACTGGGATTTCGATGATGCGTGTATGCAAGGTGCGCTCAGCCACGGCCTGGGCTTCGGCGGTCTGCACCGCATCGAGCAGAACGTGGGGCGCGATGCGGTCGGGGTCGAAGCGGATCTGGAACGACGCATTGGCCAGGCACACATCCAGCACACCCTCCAACGCCAGGCGCTCCACGGCGCGGGTCACGGCCATGCCTTTGAAAAAGGCCTCCAGGGACATGCTGTCGCTGACCTCGGCAAACAGGTGTTCATCGCCGCCGAAGCTGTAGCGGATGGGGGATGTTTCAGCCATGTCTGTTCCTCTTGGAATCATTGTAGAAAGGCAGGCGAAAAAATTGAGGGATCGTTCTTATTGGGGTGTTTTGACGGTGATGCCCGCTTGGTCCAACGCTTCGCGGGTCGCCTCTACCAGCTCCAACGCACCCGGCGTGTCGCTGTGCAGGCAGATGGAATCGAATTCAATAAACAGGTCTTCGCCTTCCACCGTTCGCACCAGCCCGGTCTGACAAGCCCGCAGGACGCGCGCCGCCACCGTCGCCGGATCCAGCGCGCGCACATTGCGGGTAAACACGATGGAGCCGGTCAGATCGTACTCACGGTCGGCGTAAAACTCCCGCACCACCGGCTGCCCCAACTCCTTGGCCACGCGCCAGATCACCGAGTTGGGCATGCAGTACAACAACAGCGTCGGTTCGATGATTTGCAGGTTCTGCACCAGCAACCGCGCCGCTTCTTCATCACGGGCCAGGTGCATGTAGAGCGCGCCATGGGGCTTGATGTGTTGCAGGGTCACGCCTTGGGCGCGGGCGATTTCCCGCAGGGCGCCGAGCTGGTAGAGCATGTCGTCCACCAGCTCCTGGGCCGGTGCGTTGATGTGGCGACGGCCAAAACCGACCAGGTCCCGAAAGCCCGGATGCGCGCCGATGGCCACGCCCAGCTGCTTGGCGCGCTCGACGGTGCGGCGCATGGTGCCGGGGTCGCCGGCATGGAAGCCGGTGGCGATGTTGGCCGAGCTGATGTAGGCCATCAGCTCCGCGTCGACGCCATCGCCGATGGTCCAGGGGCCAAAGCCCTCGCCCATGTCCGAGTTGAAATCCACTGCCTGCATCAGAGTCGCTCCGCCTAAGTGATGGACGAAAAGTAGGCTGCGGCTTGACCCCTTGGGAAGATCTATTATCAGATGGCCCATCTTCTGAAAATCAGATAACCCTATGTTTTGGAGAGGCCGATGTCCCTCACCTTGCGCCAAATTCGTTATTTCGTTGCCACCGCCGAAATCGGCCAGATCTCTCAGGCGGCCATTCACCTGAATATCTCGCAATCGGCGGTGACCACAGCGATCAAGGAGCTGGAGGCGATGCTCGGCGTGCAGCTGTTCGTGCGATCGGCCCAGGGCATGAACCTGACCGACGCCGGGCGACACTTTCTCAACCGTGCCTACGTGATCCTGCGCAGTGTCGATGACGCGCTGAACAGCCCGCTACCCGACTACCGCGCCCGTGGCGTGCTGCGCTTGGCCGCCAGCTACACGGTGCTCGGTTACTTCCTGCCGCACCATTTGCAACGCCTGGAACACTGGCACCCGGACGTGACCATCGAAGTCTTTGAGCAGGAACGCCAGGCCATCGAACAAGGGTTGCTCGACGGCCAGTTCGACATGGCCGTGGTACTCACCGCCAACCTGACCCACCCGGATATCGTCTCGGAAATCCTGTTCAATTCAGAGCGCCGCCTGTGGCTGCCCAGCCATCATCCCTTGTGCGAACGTGGCGCCGTGAGCCTGGCGGATGTGGCCCAGGAGCCCTATATCCTGCTCACGGTTGACGAGGCCGAACACAGCGCCATGCGCTATTGGGAGCAGGCCGGGCAGACGCCCAAGGTGCGCCTGCGCACCAGTTCGGTGGAGGCAGTGCGCAGCATGGTCGCCAACGGCAGCGGCGTGGCGATCCTGTCGGACCTGGTGCACAGGCCCTGGTCCCTGGAAGGCAAACGCATCGAAACGCTCACGGTCACCGATCCAGTGACACCGATGAGCGTGGGCCTGGCCTGGCACCGCGAGCGCGCGTTTACCCCGGCAATGCAGGCGGTGCGCGATTATTTCCACGACGCGTTCCTGGCACCGCAGCAGTTGTCGGCACGGCGCTAGAGGTGGGCTTGCAAGGTCGCCGCCAACCAGTCCATGAACACTCGCACCCGCAACGGCAAATGCCGCTGGCCGGCGTAGAGCAATGACACGTCCAGCGGCGGCGCCGGGTAATCCGGCAGCACCGACACCAGCTCTCCACTGGCCAACAAGGTGCGAATCCCCAGCAGCGGCACCTGGGTAATGCCGAAGCCGCCCAGGCACGCCGCCTGGTAGGCATCGGTGCTGTTGACGGTGACACGCCCGGCCATCGGCACCCGCTGCACTTTGCCGCCCGCCTGGTATTCGAAGCCGGACGAACGTGCGCCCAACGGCCGTACGTAATGCACCAATTGATGATCCGCCAAGTCCGCCAGGGTCTGCGGCACGCCATAGCGTTGCAGGTAGGCCGGGCTCACGCAGTTGACCATCGGCATGCTGCACACCCGGCGCGCCACCACGGTTTGATCGGGCTGGGCGCCCACCCGCAACACGCAGTCGAAGCCTTCGGCGATCAGGTCCACCTGGCGGTCCGAGCTGCTGATTTCCATCTGGATCAGCGGATGGCGCTCCATGAACAGCGGCAGGTGCGGCAGGATCATGCCGCGCGCCATCACGTTGGGCATGTCCACGCGAATCCGGCCGGTCAGCTGCGCCTCATCCTGGCGAAACAACCCCTCCAACTCTTCCATGTGCGCCAGCAAGTCCTTGCTGCGCTCATACAGCACACGGCCATCCTGGGTCGCCTGCACCTTGCGCGTGGTGCGTTGCAACAAGCGTGCGCCGAGCAATTCTTCCAGCGCCTGCACGTGCTCCGACACGGTAGAACGCGGCAGGCCCAGGCTCTCGCCGGCCTGGGTGAAACTCGACAGTTCGGTGACGCGCACAAAGGTGCGCAGCAGCTCAAGCTTGTTCATGGGATTGTTCGCCTTATCCGGCCAGTGATTCCGGTATAGCGCTGTTTATCACGTTATGGGCGAATAAATACACTCGCTGCCACTGATCACCTGAGAGGACCGCACCATGACCCGTAAAATCGCACTCATCACCGGCGCCAGCCGTGGCCTGGGCAAAAGCGCCGCGTTGCACCTGGCGGCACAGGGCGTTGACATCATCGGCACCTACCACAGTGCGGCAACTGAAGCCCAAGCGGTGGTCGAACAGGTTCAGGCCCTGGGTGGCCGCGCCGCCATGCTGCAACTGGATGTGAGCCAGAGTGGCCGCTTCGATGGTTTTGTCGGTGAAGTCGGCCGCTTGCTCAAGGATGTATTCGCACAGGATCACTTCAACTGTCTGATCAACAACGCCGGCATCGGCGCCCACGCCAGTTTTGCCGAGACCACCGAAGCGCAGTTCGACCAACTGGTGGCGATCCACTTCAAGGCACCGTTTTTCCTCACGCAAAAACTGCTGCCGCTGATCCGCGATGGCGGGCGCATCATCAATATCTCCAGCGGCCTGGCGCGGTTCAGTCTGCCGGGGTATGCGGCCTATGCCTCGATGAAAGGCGCCGTGGAAGTGCTGTCGCGCTACCAGGCCAAGGAACTGGGCCCGCGCGGGATCACCGTGAACACCCTGGCTCCCGGCGCGATTGCCACCGATTTCAGCGGCGGCGCGGTGCGCGACAACCCGGATGTGAATGCGATGGTGGCCAACAACACGGCCCTGGGGCGCGCCGGTTTGCCGGACGACATCGGCGGCGCGATTTCCACGCTGCTGGCCGATGGCAGCAACTGGATCACTGGCCAGCGCATCGAGGCCTCGGGCGGCATGTTTCTCTGAACATTCTGCGCTAGCATCCATGCCTTCAGATCACTGACAGGCAATCACCGATGAGTTTTGATCCAGGTTTGGCCGGCGGCATGGGCGTATTGGCGGCCGTGGTCGACAGCGGCAGTTTCGCCCGCGCCGCCGACAGCCTGGACATGACCCCCTCGGGGGTCAGCCGGGCGATTTCCCGCCTGGAAAAACGCCTGGGCATCCGCCTGTTCGACCGCACCACCCGTTCAGTGCAATTAACCGACGAGGGGCGACGTTTCTACCAGGAAATCGCCCCACTGCTGGCCGGCCTCGAAGACGCCGCCAACGCCGCTGCCGACAGTGCATTGACCGTGCGCGGACGCCTGCGGGTAAACATCGACCCGTACTTCTCGCGGCTGGTGTTGGGCCCGGTACTCGGCGACTTCATGCGCCTTTATCCGCACCTGCAACTGGACCTGCACACCCGCGACCAACTCGGTGACCTGGTGGCCGACGGGTTCGACCTGGCGATTCGCTTCGGTATCCCGCAATCCTCCTCGTTGATCGCCCGCAAGCTGATGGAAGTGCGCGTGCTGACCCTGGCCTCCCCGGCCTACCTTGAGCAGTACGGTCGCCCCACAGTCCCGCAAGACCTGGAAACCGGGCACATGTGCCTGGACTTTCGCGACTCGCAAACCGGTCGTCCGTTTGCCTGGGAATTCCACCGCCCCGGCGAAAAGCTGATCGTGCGCACCAATGGCCGCCTGGTGGTCAACGATGCCAGCACCTTGTACAGCGTGTGCGAACACGGGCACGCGGTGGCGCAGATGCTCGACCTCGGGCTGGCGCCGGCGCTTAAGGCCGGCGGGTTAGTGGAGTTGTTTGCGGATTGGCCGGACGAGCGTTTTCCGTTGTACGCCTACTACCCGTCGCGGCATTTGCCCGCCGCCAAGGTGCGGGCGTTCCTGGATTTTGTCGCCGGGCTCAAGCTTGGCTAGGCAGGCGCTGCTGTACGACTTTTTCCCGGATCACGTCATACCCCCAGTGATACACATAGGTGTAAGGCAGGAAGAACAGCAGCACGCCAATATCGAGCATAAACGCCTGCATCAGGCTGATGTTGAGCCACGCGGCAATCAACGGCACCGCGACGATGATCAGTCCGCCTTCGAACATCAGCGCATGCAACACCCGCGTCCAACCGCCACCCGAGAGTTGCAGGCGCACCTTGAGGCGGTCGAACAGACTGTTGAAAATGATGTTCCAGGTCAGCGCCAACAGGCTCAAGCCCAGGGTCACCGCACCCATTTCCAGGGCCGGCCGCCCGGTGATCCAGACTAGCAGCGGTGTACAGATCAACAACGCCAGGCCTTCGAAACCCAGGGCTTGGCAAACACGTTCAGTAATCGACTTGGTGGGGTGCATGACCCTTCTCCGTAAGTGACGATGGTTGCCATGATTACCCTTTGAATCGATACTTCATAACTAATAACCATCGATCAAGGCGATAGTCATGGCCTCCCACGAAGTGCTGCAAGCGTTTGTCCAGGCCGCGACCCAGGGCTCGTTTTCCGCGGCGGCGCGCAAGCTGGGCAAGAGCCAGTCCACCGTCAGCGCGGCAGTGGCGAGCCTGGAGATTGACCTGGATGTGGTGCTGTTCGACCGCAGCAGTCGCAAACCGACACTGACCCCGGCCGGGCATGTGCTGCTGCAACGCGCCGAGCAGGTGCTGGAGGCCAGCAGTCGTCTGGAGTTGGCGGCGAGCCAGTTGGCCCAGGGGTTGGAGCCCAAGGTGACGATCGCCATGTCCGACACCTACCAGTCGGAACGCTTCGAACTCGCCCTCAAGGCGTTCGAACAACGCTACCCGGACCTTGAGCTGGAATGGCTGATCGCCGAGTGCGAAGACCTGATCGCCCTGGTGCAGAGTGGCCGCGCACAGATTGCCTTGATCGAAGCCCAGGCGGTTTACCCGCCCGATCTGACCCGCTCGCCCGTTGCCGAACGCACGGAAATCGCGCTGTTCGTCGCACCCGACCACCCATTGACCCGCGTAGCGAACATCGACCCGCACGCCTTGCAACAACACCGTGAACTGCGCCTGGCGAGCATCATCAGCCCCAACGAAACGCGCCCCTCGGGCCGTGTGTGGTCGGCGCCGAGTTTTCTGATGCTGATGGAGATGGCGCAACTCGGCTTTGGCTGGGCAGAGTTACCGCGTTGGTTGGTGGAGCGTTTTGGCAACGCCGGGCTGGTTGAACTCAACGTCCGGGGTTGGCCCCGCTCGGTGGCGGTGGATGCGCTGTGGTCGCGGCAGCACCCACCGGGGCCGGCTGGTAGCTGGATGATGAGCCAGATGCTCGAATAATCCGCAAGGGTTATGCGGCCGACAATTGCGGCGGGCGGTTGTTCTGGAAGTATTCGTGCAAGGCACGCAACGCAGGCAGCTCCAGGGCTTGCGCGGCGAAACACAGTCCGACCCGACGCGTGGGTGCCGGCAAATGCCATTCACGAATCACCACACCGGCCCGCTCAACCGCCAGCGACAGCGGCAACATCGCTACGCCCACACCGGCCGCCACCATATGCAGCGCCTGGGTCAGCGAACCGGCGTGCCCGGCCACCGCTTGTGGCGAGCGACCGTACAGGGCCATCAAGCGCTGGTGTGAGTCGTGTTGTGGGCAGGTGATCCAGTCTTCAATCGGTGCCCAGGCCTGCTCCCTGCCCGACTGCGCCATGGGGTGCGCGACAGGCAACACCATCACGTAGGACTCTTCCCAAAGTGGCAGGAACAATTCGTCCTCACAGCACATTTCCTCCACGGCCAGACGCCCTTCGCCTTCGCAGCCTTCCTGCAAAGTCAGCAACAAGCCCGGCAGACCTTGGTGCGCCATGCGCAAGAAGGTTTCAATCTGGCTGTCGGCAATATCGCCTTCCACACCCAGTTCCAGCGCGATGCGATTTTCGCGTCCGCGAAACAAGCGGCTCAACGCCTCGGCTTCAGCCACCATGCGCCGCGCCTGGGGGTACAGCACACGCGCCTCGGCACTTACTTCCACACCCCGTGGTTGACGCACAAACAACGCCACGCCCAGCTCGTCTTCCAACTGCTTGATCGTCACCGACAACGTCGGCTGGCTGATAAACAACCGCTGGGCTGCCGCGGTGATATTTCGCTCTTCAAAGACTGCAAGAAATGCCTTGAGGTGACGAACATCCATAGCTTAATCCGATGACTGACAGAGAAATAAGGCATTTTTCAGCCTTGGCGACGGTAAATATACTGCGCTCACGATCCAGTTATCGATTTTTCTTATCTCAGGAGTTCATGCATGAGCAAGCCATTGATCATCATCACCGGCGCCAGCTCCGGTATCGGCGAAGCCACCGCCCGCCTGTTGTCGGCCGCCGGCCATCCGTTGTTGCTGCTGGCGCGTCGCATTGATCGCCTTAACGATCTGGGCCTGCCGAATACCTTGAACCGTGGTGTCGACATCACCGACCGCGCGGCCCTGGTCGCCGCCGTGCAAGAAGCCGAAGCCCAGTTCGGCCCGGCCGATGCGCTGATCAACAATGCCGGCGTCATGCTGCTGGGCGCCGTCAGCGAGCAAGACCCGGCGCAGTGGGAACAGATGCTGGATGTGAACGTAAAAGGCCTGCTCAACGGCATCCACGCCGTGGCCGGCAGCATGGTTGCGCGCCAAAGCGGCACTATCATCAACGTCAGCTCGGTGGCGGGTCGCAAGACATTCCCGAATCATGTGGCGTATGTCGGCACCAAGTTTGCCGTGCATGGGATTTCGGAAAACCTGCGCGAAGAATTGTCGCCGAGCAACGTGCGCGTTATCACCATTGCCCCAGGTGCGGTGGAAACCGAATTGCTCAGCCATACCACCGATGAAGCGATCAAGACCGGCTATCAGGCGTGGAAACACGACATGGGCGGCACCGTGCTCAGCGCCGATGACGTGGCCTCGGCGATTGCCTATGCCTACCAGCAGCCGCAGCATGTGTGCATTCGCGAAATTGTGTTGGCGGCGACGCGTCAGCAGCCTTGATTCAGCGTTCAGCCAAACGCTTTTCGATAAACCTGCGTTCGGGTGCTTGCTGGGTCAAGGCCAGCGCCCGTTCGTAGGCGACTCGTGCCTCTTCGACACGACCCAATTGCCGGTAAAACTCCCCGCACGCCGAGTGCGCCAGGTGGTAATCCAGCAACTCGCCACGCGCCAGAATCCCTTCTACCTGCTGCAATCCCGCCAAGGGCCCATCGCGCATGGCGAGTGCCACGGCGCGGTTCAGTTCGATCACGGCTGACGGCATCATCCTGAGTAACACATCATAGAGCCCGACGATCTGCGGCCAGTCGGTTTCACCCGCACTGGGCGCTTCGGCGTGCACCGCCGCAATTGCGGCTTGCAGGCAATACGGACCAAAGCGCCGTGTGCTCAGCGCGTGCTCCACCAGTGCACAGCCTTCACCGATCATGGACATATCCCACAGCGAGCGGTCCTGTTCATCCAGCAGCACCAATTCACCACTGGCTGAGGTGCGTGCCGGGCGACGGGATTCGTGTAGCAGCATCAACGCAAGCAGGCCCATGACTTCCGGTTCGGGCAGCAATTCCATCAACAATCGGCCTAGCCGAATGGCCTCACGGGTCAGATCTTCGCGGGTCAGGTCCGCCCCCATGGACGCCGAATAGCCCTCGTTGAACACCAGGTAAATCACCCGCAACACGCTCTCGAGGCGCTCGGGCAATTCGTCGCGGGATGGCACCTGGTAAGGGATCTTCGCCTCGCGGATCTTGCCCTTGGCCCGCACGATGCGCTGGGCAATGGTGGCCGGCGTGGCAAGGTACGCCCGGGCAATTTCTTCGGTGGTAAGGTCGCAGATCTCGCGCAAGGTCAACGCCGCCTGGGCATCGGCCGCCAACGCGGGATGGCAGCAGGTGAAGATCAGGCGCAGGCGGTCATCTTCCACGTCTTCATCGCTCCAGTCAGCGGCTTCCAGTGTATCGGCCTGCGCCTGCAACAACGGGGTGAAACGCGCCTGGCGGCGCAGACGGTCGATGGCCTTGAAGCGCCCGGTCGACACCAGCCAGGCGCGTGGATTGTCCGGCACTCCGTCTAGCGGCCAACGCTGCACCGCCACGAAAAACGCTTCATGCAGGGCTTCTTCGGCCAGGTCGAAATCGCCCAGCAAGCGAATCAGCGTCGCGAGGACCCGGCGTGATTCGCCGCGGTAAATGGCCTCGACCGACAGGGTCAATCGCGCATGCCCTCGGTCACCAGGGTGACCAGTCGATCCAGGCTCTGGCCCCAGCCGTCATGAAAGCCCATGGCTTCGTGGGCCTGCTTGTCTTCGGCACTCCAGTGCATGGCGCGGGCGGTGTAAAGCGTCTTGTTGCCCTCGATTTCCTGCAACGTCACTTCGGCGGTCATGAACGGCTTGCCAGACGGAATCCAGCCCGGCGTGAAGGCATCGGTAAACACCAACCGCCGTGGCGCGACGATTTCCAGAAACACACCCTGGGTCGGGTATTCGGCGCCGTCCGGTGCGCGCATCAAGGTGCGAAACAGGCCACCAACCCACAGGTTCATTTCGCACTCGGAGGTGGTCATGCCATGGGGCCCCCACCATTGCTGGAGCAAGGCGGGTTCGGTCCAGGCACGGAACACACGGCTGCGCGGTGCATCGATCACGCGGCTGATGGACAATTCAAACTCGGCAGGTTGCGTAGACATGGGGTAAACCTCTTGAGTCTTAGGGTTGTTGTATTCAGAGATTCAATTCACGCACAGGGCGCACTTCCACACTGCCGACCCGGGCGGCCGGAATGCCACCGGCCACTTGGATCGCCTCATTTAAATCACGGGCCTCGATCAGGTAGAACCCGGCGAGCTGCTCCTTGGTCTCGGCGAACGGCCCGTCAGTGACCGACAACTTGCCATTGCGCATGCGCACAGTGGTGGCGGTGGTCACCGACTCCAGCGGCTCGGCGGCCAGCATGCGGCCGCTGGCCTGAACCGACTGCGCGTAGGCGAAACACTCAGGGTCTGCCGGGCTGTCCGGCGAGGTGTGCAGCACCTGTTCGTTGCTGTAGATCAGGCAGAGATATTTCATGGGTTTCTCCGTTTTCGGACGACTGACTATAGATCGCGCGGGTCAAGGTTTCAGGTCGAACAGACCAGCGCCGGTTTCCATGTCGAACGGCGCGGACCAGTGCTCATGCACCACTTTCCATTGACCATCGATGCGCTGGTAGCCGGCGCTGACCCGCATCCAGCAGGTCTTGAGCACGCCGTCCGGGCCGGTGCCGCCGCAGTGGGCCAACCAGTGGGCGAAAGCGCTGTCTGCTCCGGCAACGATATGCAGCTCATGAAAGTCGAAAATGCCGGGGCCAGGGCAGAATTCCATACAGGCCTGCCAATGTGCCTGGTAAGCCGTCTTGCCCTTGAATTGCAGGGCGCCAACGGCGTCGAACGCGACGATATCGTCGGCGTAAAAGCTGACAATCTTCTCGACATCCTTAGCGGTGACCGCTTGTTTCCATTGGTCGATCAGGGTGTTGATGGCCGTGCTCATGGCGATACTCCTCGGGGTAGAAAACATCACGGAAGACACCCTTAGTCGAATGGCCCACCGGCCAATCGACAAGCCGCTTAAAAATAATTTCGCCCCCGGCAAACCCGCTAGAATCCACGCCTCTTTGTAGGATTTCGGATACGCACCCGATGGAAACCCGCCTCGCCCTGTATGAGACGTTGAGCCTTGCGCAGAAACAGCAACTCGACACCCTGCAAGTGCACCCCGAGCAACTGGCGTATTCCGGCGATATCTACTGTGCGCTGAACAGCCTGCTGGTCAATCCCCATCCTGACGCCATCAAGGGCTTCGCCCTGCTCGCCGACGAAACGCCCGTGGCCTTCCTGCTGCTCAAACGCCCGCCTTGCCTGCCCCACTGGGCGGATGAGCACAGCGCGACCTTGCATGCGTTGCAGGTGGATCGGCATCAGCAAGGGCGTGGCTTCGGCAAAGCCTGCCTGCAGGCGCTGCCCGCAGCGGCGTTGCAGGCGTGGCCGCAGATTCAGGGGCTGGAGTTGTCGGTGGATACGGAGAATGGGGCGGCGATGGGGTTGTATCTGTCGGCCGGTTGGATAGATAGCGGGGAGGCGTATAAGGGGCGGATTGGGTATGAGCGCAGGTTGAGGTGGGTGTTTGGTCATCCAAAGAGTGGCCAAGCCTTTAGCAATCAAACAAGCGAATAATCCGTAGACTGTCTACTGTCAGATCTGACAGCTGCGCATGAGAGAGAATCTGTCGTTCAATGGCGTTCCATCGTCGTCGCATTGAGCAGTCAGCAAGCAGGTATGGATACCTCTATTCTCTCCCAAGGAGCAGGCCAATGAGCATTCCTACAAGGCGTTCAGGCACCAACACCAACACCGCAGGCAGCAAGGATCTGAGCTTCGGTAATACCACGCCTAAGACAGGCGAAACGTTTTTTTCGCAGATTTCGGGTATTTCTAGATCTCTGGCCAATGGTTCAGTGATCACGGTTGGCGTCGGTTATTTTGAAAACGCGCCTTACATCGCAGTGTTCAAACATACAGCCGAAGGTGAGCCCGACCCGAATTATCAACCCGTATTCATTCCAGCAACGGACTTCGTCGAGTTATTCAACCTGGTCATCCAACCCGACGGCCGGCCGCTGCTGCTGTTTGCATTGGGGAGTGCTCAGATTGCGATGGCGGTTCGTTTCAATGTTGACGGCACAACCGACTCCAGCTTTGGCGACGGCGGCACACGCTCACTCAACACCCGCATCTACCCAGGACTCTTACCCAGAAGCGGCCTGGCTGTCCAACCAGACGGGAAAATCCTGGTCGCCTTCCGGAACCTGTCAAACAGCTTCATCTTTCAATTGGACAGCGACGGCACGATCATCAACTTCGGCCAGCAAGGCCCCATCACTTTGAACGGCACAATCCTCACGTCATTGATCCTAACCTCGCAAGGGTTCGTGGTAGGCGGCTATAGAGGAAATCAAACGCTGGCTTTGGGCTTTGACGCCAACGGCAATCCTGACTCGGGGTTTGGTAACAACGGTGAAGTGGTCCTGGCCCAGGACAACCTTGCGATTTCTGACATGGCCTCCGGCCCACAAGGCAGCATTGGCGTCGTGGGTACCGATCGTTACTCACCCCAAGAGCGAAATTTCATTACAAAGCTTCAGCCCAATGGCACACCCAGCCAAGACTTCCATCAGGGCAACC
This sequence comes from Pseudomonas sp. P7759, assembly GCF_013386445.1. Classification (NCBI taxonomy): domain Bacteria; kingdom Pseudomonadati; phylum Pseudomonadota; class Gammaproteobacteria; order Pseudomonadales; family Pseudomonadaceae; genus Pseudomonas; species Pseudomonas sp. P7759. Next base: position 282,853 of record NZ_JACART010000003.1, on the reverse strand, counting down.
TGCTTATCACAGATACTGGTTTGGGCTCCTATACGGACGTGTTATTCCAAAGCGATGGAAAAATGGTTGCACTGGCTCGTGCAGAGGCAAAAGGACGTTTTGTCAACCTGATCAGGCATACGTTGACAGGGCTGTGGGACAACACCTTCGGCGTTGATGGCGTTGCAGAAGCCTATAGAGATCCGCAAGGCCGTCCTCTAAGTGCCTACGTCACACAGCTAGAACTGGTGCAACCTAACGATAAATTACAAACTTCGGGATACGTGTCCGGCGGGTCATATATCGCGCGTTCGCTGAGCGTCTAGCCGCCCAACCCAAAGCTGACAGGGGCCAGCCTACCGGCCCCTGTGCCTGTCAGGCTTTCTGCCCCACCGGCAACCAGATCTCCACCGTCCCGGTGCCCTTGCGCGCATCAAAATCTGCGCTGTAGCGCTCGAAATCCGCGCCCATCACCTTGTAGCCCGAGTGCGGCAGCCATTCGAACATGATGCGCTCGTAGGTTTGCTCAAGCGCCTGCACCGGTCCGTAATGCGGGAACACGGCGTAGTTGAGCGGTGGGATTTCGATGACTTCGAAGTTGCCTGGCACATCGGCTTTGGTCGGGACTTCGACACCGGCCATGTAGTCGAACTCGCCGTGCTTGGGGTTGTGGCAAACGCCATAGGTCACACCGCCCACACGCTTCTTGATGTCCTTGATGCAGGTGTCGAACAACTCCCACAGTTTGGGGATATCCCCCACGGTGGCCTTCGAATAACGCCCTTGCACCCCGGCGATCACCAGGGCTTTACCGGCTTCCATGCGTGGCTCTAACGGTTGTTTTGTCTGCTGATCCATACGAACAGTCTCCTTCTTATAAGGGAACAAACCCGCATCGAGTATAGGGGCATATCCGCATTGGGCTCCATGCAGAAAATTTTCCTACGCATCTGGACAACCGGCCATCATCGACCGTATTGTCTGCCCCGCAGGCCACCGCAGTGGCCGACGTCGCTCGGACGGTTCCGGGCGCTTACGTACTCTCGAGGCAACAATGGCAGACCAAGGTTCGCCGCGCCGCTTTGCGCGCATAGATCGACTCCCCCCTTACGTTTTCAACATCACGGCTGAGCTGAAGATGGCTGCGCGTCGGCGCGGCGAAGACATCATCGACTTGAGCATGGGCAATCCTGACGGCGCCACGCCGCCGCACATTGTCGAAAAACTCGTACAAGTGGCCCAGCGTGAAGACACCCACGGTTATTCCACGTCCAAAGGCATTCCGCGCCTGCGCCGGGCGATTTCGCGCTGGTACAAGGATCGCTATGAAGTGGACATCGACCCTGAGTCCGAAGCCATCGTGACCATCGGTTCCAAGGAAGGCCTGGCGCACTTGATGCTGGCCACCCTGGACCAGGGCGACACCGTGCTGGTGCCCAACCCGAGCTACCCGATCCACATCTACGGTGCGGTGATTGCCGGCGCGCAAGTGCGTTCTGTGCCGCTGGTGCCGGGCGTGGACTTCTTCGCGGAGCTGGAACGGGCGATTCGCGGCTCGATCCCCAAGCCGAAGATGATGATCCTCGGCTTTCCGTCCAACCCGACCGCGCAGTGCGTGGAACTGGACTTCTTCGAACGTGTGATCGCCCTGGCCAAGCAATACGACGTGCTGGTGATCCACGACCTGGCGTACGCCGACATCGTCTACGACGGCTGGAAAGCCCCGTCGATCATGCAAGTGCCGGGCGCCAAGGACATCGCGGTGGAGTTTTTCACCTTGTCCAAGAGCTACAACATGGCCGGCTGGCGCATCGGTTTCATGGTGGGCAACCCGGAACTGGTCAACGCCCTGGCGCGCATCAAGAGTTACCACGACTACGGCACCTTCACCCCGCTGCAAGTCGCCGCCATTGCAGCACTGGAAGGTGACCAGCAGTGCGTGAAAGACATCGCCGAGCAGTACCGCCAACGCCGCAATGTGCTGGTCAAGGGCCTGCATGAACTGGGCTGGATGGTGGAAAATCCGAAGGCGTCGATGTACGTGTGGGCGAAGATTCCCGAGCAATATGCCGCCATGGGCTCGCTGGAATTTGCCAAGAAGCTGCTGCTGGAGGCCAAGGTGTGTGTGTCGCCGGGGATTGGGTTTGGCGAGTATGGCGATGATCACGTGCGCTTTGCGCTGATCGAGAACCAGGACCGGATCCGCCAGGCGGTGCGGGGGATTCGCGGGATGTTCAGGGCGGATGGGCTGGTCACTAAAGCCTGACCCAATCCAACTGCAGGAATATGGTTAAAACTGTGGGAGCGGGCTTGCTCGCGAATGCGTTGGATCAGTCACCCAATACATTGACTGACACTCCGCATTCGCGAGCAAGCCCGCTCCCACAGTTGTTTTGTGGTGTACCTGTTACACCACCAACGACAACAGCATGATGAAGATCAACGCCACGACGGACAGAATCGTCTCCATTGCCGTCCACGTCTTGAACGTCTCGGCTACCGTCATATTGAAGTACTGCTTCACCAGCCAGAACCCCGCATCGTTGACGTGAGACAGGATCAACGAACCCGCCCCCGTCGCCAGCACCAGCAGCTCACGGTTAACCCCCGGAATCATCCCCACCACCGGCACCACAATGCCAGCGCCGGTAATGGTCGCCACCGTGGCCGAACCGGTTGCCACGCGAATCACCGCCGCCACCAGCCACGCCAGCAGGATCGGGTTGATCTGCGCGTTTACCGCCATATGGCCGATTACATCACCCACGCCGCTGGTCACCAGCATCTGCTTGAAGCCACCGCCGGCACCGATGATCAGGATGATCGCAGCGGTCGGCGCCAGGCTGGCATCGAGCAGTTTGAGGATCTGTTTGGAGTGGATGCCCTGGCGATGGCCAAAGGTGTACAGCGACAGCAGCAATGCCAACAACAGGGCGGAGATCGGGTGACCGATCATGTCCATCCAGTTGCGCACGATGTGGCCGTCCGGCAAGCCGATATCTGCGAAGGTTTTGAGCAGCATCAGGAACACCGGCAACAACACGGTAATCAGGGTGATGCTGAAGCTCGGCAGGTTTTTGTGTTCCGACTCGCGGGCCAGTTGATCGACCAGTTCCTGGGACGGGTTGCCCGGGATGTACTTGGCGATGAACGTACCGAAGATCGGGCCGGCGATGATGGCGGTCGGCAGTGCGACGATCAGGCCGTAGAGGATGGTCTTGCCGATATCCGCGCCAAACACGCCGATGGCCAGCAGCGGGCCCGGATGCGGTGGCACCAGGCCATGTACCGCCGAGAGACCGGCCAGCAGCGGAATGCCGATCTTGATCAGCGACACGCCGGTACGCCGTGCCACGATAAACACCAGCGGGATCAGCAGCACAAAGCCGATCTCGAAGAACAGCGGGATGCCCACCAGGAACGCGGCGAACATCATGGCCCACTGGACCTTCTCTTTGCCGAAGGCGCGGATCAGGGTCTGTGCGATCTGATCGGCACCGCCGGATTCGGCCATCATCTTGCCGAGCATCGTGCCCAGCGCGAGGATGATGCCGACAAAGCCGAGCACCCCGCCAAAACCGTCCTGGAACGCCTTGATGATCTTGTCCACGGGCATGCCCGAGGTCAGGCCGAGGAAGCCGGCCGCGATGATCAGCGCAATGAACGGGTGCACCTTGAACTTGGTGATCAGAACGATCAACCCAATGATTGTGACCACTGCATCAAGCAGCAGGTAGGACTCGTGGGACATGCCAAACATGGGGGGTCTCTCCTGTTTGTTGTTGTTATTAAAGCGGGTGTTGAATTTCCTGCCGGGGATAGCGCTATCTTTTCCGGCAAAAAATTAATGAGTAGGTTCAAAGCCGTGTTGCAGCCACCAGGCGTTGGTCTGCTCGGCCAGTTCCTCGACGCTGTCTTCACTGGCGTTGAGGGCCAGGGTCAGCGGTTCGCCTTTGGGCGATTCAAGGGTGGCGAACTGGCTGTCGATGAGGCTGGCCGGCATGAAATGCCCAGGGCGATGGGACACGCGGTCGGCGGCTACGGCGCGGGTCAGCTCCAAAAAGACAAAACCCAGGCCCGGCGCGGCTTCGCGCAGGTGGTCGCGGTATTTCTTTTTCAGGGCGGAGCAGGTGAGCACGGGATGCTCGCCCGCTTTGAGCGAACGGCGCAGTTCATCGCAGAGGATGTCGAGCCAGCCGGCGCGGTCGTCGTCGTTGAGGGGGTGGCCGGCGCTCATCTTTTCGATGTTGGCGGCAGGGTGAAAGCTGTCGCCTTCAATGGCGGTGGCACCGTTCAGGCGGCACAGGGCCTCGCTGACGCTGGACTTGCCACAGCCGGAAACACCCATGATGACCAGGGCGGTAACAGGTTGACTCATGAAACACCTCAGGACGCAGATAGCGCTACCTTTGCACGCTGTAAGGCTAGTGCAAAAACAGGCTTTTCCCGCGCCGTCTTGTCATTTTTATGGAGTGACGCGTGCATCCGCTCCAATCATTTGAACCGGATCAGGCAACCCAAAGTTCAAGAATTTGCAGCCTTTTGGAGACAGCGCTACCTTAGTGCCTCGATTTTTGTTTGGCAAGCCGCCTGATGACCTCCAAGAACGATAAAAAATTGCGCACCACGGGTCGCCCGACCCTTAACGAAGTCGCCCGCCTGGCCGGCGTCAGCCCGATTACCGCCTCCCGCGCCCTGCGCGGTATCAGCACCGTGGCCACCGAACTGGTGGAAAAAGTGCAGCAGGCCGCCGCCGAACTCAATTATGTGGTCAACCCCGCCGCCCGCGCCCTGGCCTCGGCCCAGAGCCATTCGGTGGTGGTGTTGGTGCCGTCGCTGTCCAACCTGCTGTTTATCGAAACCCTCGAAGCCATCCACCAGGTGCTGCGGCCCAAGGGCTTTGAAGTGCTGATTGGCAACTCCCACTATTCCCGTGATGAAGAAGAAAACCTGCTGCGCAACTACATGGCCTACCAGCCACGGGGTTTGCTGCTGACCGGGTTTGATCGCACCGAAAGCGCCCGACGGATGGTCGAGGCCAGCAATGTGCCCTGCGTCTATATGATGGATTTGGACCCGAACGCCGGGGTGAACTGCGTAGGGTTCTCGCAATTGAGCGCGGGCGAAACGGCGGCGGCGCATCTGTTGTCCCGTGGTTACAAACGCTTGGCTTACATCGGCGCGCAGTTGGACCAACGCACGTTGCTGCGCGGCGAAGGGTTCCGCCGAGCGCTGCAACAAGCCGGCTTGTACGACCCGGCGCTGGAATTGCTGACGCCGCGCCCCTCCTCCGTGGGCCTGGGCGGCGAACTCTTCCTGCAACTGCTGGCCGCCCATCCCGACGTGGACGCCATCTTCTTCGGCAACGACGACCTGGCCCAGGGCGCCTTGCTGGAAGCCATGCGCCATGGCATCAAGGTGCCGGAACGTGTGGCCGTGCTGGGATTCAACGACCTGCCCGCCTCGTCCTTCATGGTGCCGCGCCTGAGCAGCATCAGCACCCCGCGTGAAGCGATTGGGCGGCGTGCGGCGGAGCATCTGTTGACGATCATGGCGGGTAACAAGATCGCCAAGCCGGTGGTGGACATGGGGTTTGAGTTGCAGGTGCGGGAGAGTACCTGACCCTGCTAGATTGGTTGCTCTCCACTGCCAGGGAAGCACCATGGGACACTCACTGAAAATCTTGGGCCGCACGTCCTCCATCAACGTGCGCAAAGTGCTCTGGACCTGCCAGGAGCTGGGCATCGATTACCAGCGCGAAGACTGGGGCATCGGCTACACCCCCACCCAATCCCCGGAATTCCTCGCCCTGAACCCCAACGCCCAGGTACCGGTATTGATCGATGACCACGGCGTGTTGTGGGAGTCCAACACCATCTGCCGTTACCTGGTCAGCCTCTACCAACGCCACGACCTGCTCCCCGCCGAACCCGCCCCACGGGCCCGGGTGGAGCAATGGATGGACTGGCAAGCGACCGAGCTCAACCCGTCCTGGGGCTACGCGTTCCATGCGCTGGTGCGCCAGAACCCGGACTATCAGGACCCACAGCGCATCCAGGCCGGCGTGCAGGCCTGGAACGACAAGATGGGCCTGCTGGAACAACAGTTGCTCAAGACCGGCGCCTACGTCACCGGCGATGAATTCACCCTGGCCGACATCCTCGTCGGCCTCTCGGTACACCGCTGGCGCAACGCGCCGCTGGAGCATCCGCCCTACCCGGCGGTGGAGGCGTATTACCAGCGCCTCAGCCAGCGCCCCGGTTTCAAAACCTTTGCCCTCGACGGCCATAACTAAAACAAGGACTGCACCGTGAAAGGACTCAACGTACTGCTCACCGGCGCCTGCGGCAGAATCGGCAAGACGTTTTTCGACGCCTCCAAAGACCGTTACCGCTTCACCCTCACCGACCGCATCGCGCCGGATTTCGATCTGGGCGTGCACCGCTTCGTGCACGCCGATCTCAGCGACAAATCCAGCCTGGCGGCCTTGCTCGACGGCATCGACGTGATCGTGCACCTGTCGGGCATCCCCCACGCCAGCGCGTCGTTCGATGAATTGCTGCCCAATAACATCCTCGCCACCACCTACCTGTTCGAAGCCGCCGTGGCCGCCGGAGTCAAGCGCCTGGTGTTCGCCAGCAGCGCGCAAACCATCGAAGGCTACCCGGTAGACCGCCAGATCACGCCCGGCATGCCGGTGATGCCCGCCAACCTGTACGGCGTGAGTAAATGCTACGGCGAGGCGCTGTGTGGCTACTACGCCGCGAAAACCGCGTTGTCGACCATTGCCCTGCGCATCGGCGCCTTCGAATTCCCCGAAACCCACGACCTCAACAACGCCCGCGACCTCAGCGCCTGGCTCAGCCCGCGTGACGCGGTGCAGTTGCTGCAACGCTCGGTGGAAGCCGAGGGCGTGAAGCACCTGATCGCCCATGGCATTTCCAATAACCGCTTCAAGCGCCTGGACCTGAGCGAAACCACGCGGGTGCTGGGTTACCATCCCCAGGATGATGCGTTTCAGACATTCGAGATTCCGATCACTTATTGAGTTTCCCCATGCCCGCACTCTCTAGCACCGACGGCATCGATCCGATCCGCGCCGCCCATATCAGCGCACGCATCGATCGCCTGCCTGCCGTCGCCACGGTCTGGCGCCTGGTGGCGTTGCTGTCCATCGGCGGCTTTTTCGAGCTGTACGACCTGTTCCAGACCGCCTACATCAGCCCCGGCCTGATCAGTGACGGAATCTTCCACACCGGCAGCGAAGGCGTATTCGGTTTCTCGGACCAGGCCGCCTTTGCCTCGGCAACCTTCCTCGGCCTGTTCCTCGGCGCCAGCCTGCTCAGCCCTATCGCCGACCGTTTCGGACGGCGGGCGATCTTCACCTTTGCGTTGATCTGGTACACCGTCGCCACGGTATTGATGGGCATCCAGACCTCCGCCGTGGGCATCATTTGCATGCGTTTCCTGGTCGGCATTGGCCTGGGCATTGAACTGGTAACCATCGACGCCTACCTCTCGGAACTGGTGCCCAAGCGCATGCGCAGTTCGGCGTTTGCCTTTGCGTTTTTTATCCAGTTCCTGTCAGTGCCGTCGGTGGCGTTGATGTCGTGGTGGCTGGTGCCACAGGCGCCGTTCGGCGTGTCCGGCTGGCGTTGGGTGGTGTTGTCGAGCGCCGTGTTTGCGCTGTTTATCTGGCAATTGCGCAAGCGTTTACCAGAGTCGCCGCGTTGGCTTGCACAAAAAGGGCGTTTCGAAGAAGCCGGTGTGATCATGGACAACCTTGAAGCGCGCTGCCAGAAGGATCATGGCAAACCCTTGGATGAACCCGAGCCCGAAGCCGTCAGCGTGCAGGGTGATGGCCGCTTTGCCGATATCTGGCAACCGCCTTACCGCCGCCGCGCCTTGATGCTGATCGTGTTTCATGTGTTCCAGGCCATCGGCTTCTTCGGTTTTGGCAACTGGCTGCCAGCGTTGCTGTCGGGCCAGGGCGTCAGCGTGACCCACAGCTTGCTCTACGCCTTCATCATCACCCTCGCCTACCCGTTGGGGCCGTTGTTGTTCGTGAAGGTGGCCAACCGTTTTGAAAACAAATGGCAGATCGTCGGCTCGGCGCTGGGCGCGATGGTCTTCGGCAGCCTGTTCGCCCTGCAAACCACGGCGGTGGGGCTGGTGATCTGTGGGGTGATGATCACCTTCTGCAACGCCTGGCTGAGCTTCAGTTATCACTCGTACCAAAGTGAATTGTTCCCCACCAACATCCGCGCACGGGCGGTAGGGTTCTGTTACTCGTTCAGCCGCTTGTCCACGGTGTTCAGCAGTTTGTTGATCGGCTTCATCCTTGAACACCTGGGCACACCGGGCGTGTTGGCGTTCATTGCCAGCAGCATGTTGATCGTGATGATCACCATCAGTTGGTTCGGGCCGCGTACGCGGAACCTGGCGCTGGAAAACATCTCGCACTGACGGCAACGCTGCCATTTGTCGTGACTGTTATTTCTGACAGTAGACTTGAAGTCGCTTTAGGCATCAGATTTTGAGCAGGGCTAGGACAGCTCTATGAAGCCCCTTAGCGAACACATCAGGATAACGTCATGACAAATTCCCAAGTTGAACGCGACGACAAAAATCCCACCAACGGAACGTTCACAGCACAACTCGTCAGAGGCAATGTGATTCTTGAATTCAGAGCCGATGAAATCAGATTAAGAAAAACAGCCTTCCGCTATATTTTGGACGCCACGATGCAAGGCTCCAATGTCGTCTTCTTTGAGTTCCACCTCCCACTTGGAATTACAGGAAACCGAGACAAATACCCCATCCGCAACCCCAACGGACAGGTGACTGCCACTTGCGACTTGAAGTACACCTCCGACCCTTCACCCCTCAGGTTTCAAGCTGAGTCCGGAGAGATTACATTTTATGAATTCAATACCAGCACTGGAAAAGTCCATGCGAGGTTCTACATGAGAGCCACAGGTACAGGGGGTGAGTTGTTGGAAGTCAATGGAGGGGAGATGCAGTTAGTGGGTATCGGCCTTTGAAATAATAAGCAGGCCTACAGGGGGCTTTCAAACTGCCAGCAACCGGCAAGAATTGGCCGGCAGCAGGACAACTCTTGCCATAGCGGCTTGGTCCAGGCCCCCAACTCCCTAGCGTTCACACCCGGCACGCTATTTGCTGCACCTGTGGCACCGAACATTTCCCCAGGTGACCGATCATGCTGGTTAACAACAACACCTTAGCCGTGTCGACCGTTCAACAACTCAAACGGCCCGACATGGACCCCGCCAACGCCGCTGCCAGCGCGCTGTACAGCGGTGCCCTGCAAGCCGCGCAACAAAGCGTGACCGTGCCGGCCGCGCAGAAGGAACTGGACAAGGCCAACGACCGCATCGACGAGGCCTTCGCCAAGACCCGCGTGCAGTTGCAGACGTCCACAGAGGCGGTCACTGCCGCTACGGCGACACCGGACGTACCGAAAACCGGCGCCACCGCCAGCACTGCGCGCTCTGAGTTCACTGACTACATGAGCAAATCCCCGGCCGAGCGCATCCGTGAGCAATTGCTCAAGGAACAAGGTTTGACCGAGGCGGACGTGCAGAACATGTCCCAGGAAAAGCAGGATGCGATTTCCAAACAAGTGGCCGAACGCCTGAAGCAGCAGCAAGAGCAGCAGGTAGCGGCAAAGACCGTTGACCCGCAGGCGCAGGCGGTGAAAGAGACCCTGGCTGCGATCTAAGCCGCACTTGTGTGGGAGCTGGCTTGCCAGCGATGCGGATCACTCGGTGTTTCTGATGTACCGAGGTGATGCTTTCGCAGGCAAGCTCCCACAGTGATCGGGTTATCAAGCTGACAATGCGTTTATTGCAGTTGCAACGTCGAATTGAACTGCCCGATCGCATCCACCACATGCCGTGACCCTTCCTGAATCTCCAGGATCACCTGCCCCGCTTCATTCGCCAATTCCACCCCCAAGCCCGTGCGGCTCAAGCTCGATTGCATGCTCGATACCGCGCTCAGCGACAAGTCGTGGTTCTTGCGCACCACATCGACGATTTCCACCGTCGCCTGGCTGGTTCGCGCCGCCAAGCTGCGCACCTCGTCCGCCACCACCGCAAAGCCGCGCCCATGCTCACCGGCCCGTGCCGCTTCGATCGCGGCGTTGAGCGCGAGCATATTGGTCTGCTCGGCAATGCTGCGGATGGTCTGCACGATGGCGCCAATGATGTCCGATTGTTTGCTGACCGCATCGATGCTCTGCGCCGCTTGGTTCAGGTCGTGGGAAATCTCCTCGATGATCTGCACGGTTTGCTGCACCACTTCCGAGCCCTTGCGGGCGCAGGCGTCGTTTTGCACCGAGGTGGCGTGGGCCGAGTCGGCCGCGTTACGCAGGGTGGTGACCTGGTCAGTGATGTCGCTGGCGAACTTCACCACTTTGTACAGGCGCCCATTGGTGTCGAAGATCGGGTTGTAGGACGCTTCCAGGAACAGGGTCTTGCCGTACTTGTTTTTGCGCTCGAAGCGGTGCGAGTGGTATTCGCCACGGTTGAGCGACGCCCAGAACGCTTTGTAGGCCGGCGATTCCACTTCGTTGCGGTGGCAAAACAGGCTGTGGTGCTGGCCGACGATTTCATCCAGGGAGTACTGCACGGTCTTCAGGAAGTTTTCGTTGGCGTTGAGGATCTGGCCCTGCGGGGTGAATTCGATCACCGCCATGGACCGGCCGATGGCGTCGATCAAGCTCTGGTTTTCATGTTCGTGGTGGACCCGCGCGGTAATGTCCGACGCGACTTTGATCACGCTTTGAACGTGATTGTTCTTGTCCAGCACCGGCATGTAGCTGGCTTCCAGCCACACTTCCTGGCCGTGCTTGTTCAAGCGCATGAAGGTGCCACTGAGGGCCTCGCCCCGCGCCAGGTCGCGCCAGAGCTTGGCGTAGGCGTCGGTATGGGTGTAGGCCTCTTCGCAAAAGAGCCGGTGATGTTTGCCGCGTATTTCCTCGGCGCTGTAGCCCATGGTTTTGCAGAAGTTGTCGTTGGCGTCGAGGATGACGCCACTGGGGTCGAACTCGATCATGGCCATGGAACGGCTGATGGCGGCCAGTTTGGCATTGGATTCAGTGAGGGCGCAGGAGAAACGTTCGATTTCTTGCAGGTCGGATTTGTGATGGCGGTTGAACATGTTCGGATCACCCTTCAATTACCCGCGCCTGGGGAGGCGCATTCCATTCACGGATTGAATGTTGCTGGCAGATCTTTATAGGAACAACCATCCGAATCGCTTTATATGCCAAGCGTCATCAACGGTTCTGGATCAGCATAGACAGGGCTTGGCGCTATGCAAGGTCACCCGTCAAACCCGGTCTGGGTGATAAAGGCACTCAACGCCAGCACATCCACCGCGCCTGAGCGATCCTGATCCAGATGGGCCACCTGGCTGCGCACGGCTGCATGGACCTGCCGTGCACCGTACCCCAAGCGCAGCTCACCGCGCAGGTCCACCGCCTGCGCGGCAACGATCAGTTCGATACTGGCCAGCCACAATACCCGCTCGGTCAGGCGACGGGTCTTGTCGACCACGGCCAAGGCTTGGCCCGCATAGTCTTCAACACGGTCCGCCACCGGCACGCTCACCGCTGGCAGCGGATTGGCCAAGTGACCGATTTCTGCGACCAATGCTGAACTGGTGCGCTGCAAGGCGGCCATGCCGACGTGGCCGGGCTGAGTGATGAGGAAGCGCGGCAGATCACTCGAAGCCGGCGATAGCAACTTGGCAATCCGCTCGGCGCTGCATGCGGCCACTCGATTGAGCGCCAGGCCCAGGCCTTCAGCCGCCAGCGCCAAATGCGTGCTGTCGAAATTTGCCGTGGCTAACACAAGCGCCTCTTCGCTGATCAACGCCGGGTTATCCGCACCGCTACGCAGTTCCAGTTCGACCAGCTCATGCAGCTGTCGCAACGCCTGCTGCGCCGCACCCTGGACCACCGTGGCGCAGCGAAAGCTCAAGGGGTCCTGCAGACGGCGTGGGCTGTCAGCCAGTTGACCGCCGTCCAGCAACTGCAACAACGCCGCCGACTGGTCGGTTTGCCCCGGTGCCGCCCGCAGGCGCGAAGCCCATGGCTGGAACGGACTAAGGTTGGCCCGATAGCCCTCGCACGATAACGCCAGCGCCGCCAGCACCGCTGCCAACACTTGCTGTGCCTCGGCGACCAGCAATGCGCCGAGCCCGACACTGGCGGCATTCGCCGAGACCAGCGCTAATCCATCCTTGCCGGTCAAAGGCACCGAAAGCGCCAGGCTCAAGTGTGCTAACGGCGCCAGGTCACTCTCGCCCAAAGAGCCGAGTAACGGCACTTGCGGTTCGGCACCGGAGTTAAGTAAATCCAGCAACGCCTGCGCAGCTTGCGCTGAAATACCCGAACGCCCCTGAGCCAATCCCGCCAGGCGCGCAGCAGTGATGGCGCGCAGCTCCTGGCGATTGGCCAAGCGTCCTACACCCACCGCGCGCCCCAACGGAATACTCGCCTGCACGGGCGCCACCGGCGTGTCCACCGCAGCACCGAGGCCGGTATTTACGCCGTAAATCGGCGTGCCTTCAGCCGCCAGTTTCACCAACAACTGGTGGCCTTCATCGATGCGCTGACGGGCCTGCACAGAGAAATCCGCCGATACATCCTGCCGGGCAATCGCCAGCAAATCTGCCAGGGCTAAACCTTTGGGATCGAAGTGAATCATGCCCAGCGCAGCCGCTGGCCAATCCCCAGGCGCTTGGCTTTTTCCAGCAGTGCATGGCCCAGCGCGATGTCACTGAGGCTCAGGCCACGGTGCCAGAACAGGATGGTTTCCTCGGCGGTTTCCCGGCCGGTTTTCAAGCCGGCCACGATCTGGCCCAGCTCGGCATGCAGGGTTTCGGCACTGAGTTTGCCAGCGTCGACATGGGCACGTAGCGCGCCAAAAAGCCCGCCTTTGCACTGGCCCCAATCATCCACGACCAACTTGCTCATGATCTCGGTAAGCGACAATTCCACCGCGCTCATGGTGCCGTAGGGCACCACAAAGGCGCCGGGTTTGATCCACCCGGTGCGCAACAAGGGCTCGGGCTGATCCAGCCTCGACGCCTCGACCACGATGTCGGCGCCACGCACAGTGGACTCCCAATCGTCGGTAACGATCACCGGTTTGCCCAGGTCCTTGCGCAGGCGCTCAGCGAAGGCTTCGCGGCTTTCGCTGCGACGTGAGTGCACGCGGATTTCGTCGAAGTCGAACAGGTGATCCAGCAAGCGCACGTTCCAATACGCCGTGCCACGCGCGCCAATGTGCGCCAGCACTTTGCTGTCGGGCCGGGCCAGGTATTTGGCGCCGATGGCCGTAATCGCACCGGTGCGCATATCGGTGATCGCCGAGGCATCCAGGATCGCCTTGGGAATCCCGGTGGCCGGGTCCAGCAGGTTGAGGATGGCCAATTCCGAGGGCAAGCCCTTGCGGTAGTTGTCGACAAAATCCCCCACCACTTTGACGCCGGCATAGCCGATATCGCCGCCGAGTACACCGCGCAATACGTTGAAGTGGCCGTTGATCTCACCGCCGGGAATCAGGTGGGTACGCGGCTCGATCACCGCCTCGCCACGGCCCTGGATCGCCAGGCTGGCTTCGATGGCGGTGAGGATCTCGTCGTTGGTAAGGCCCAGTTCGTCGATGTCCAGGCCGTTGAGAAAATCGATGTAGATCGGTTGCATGGTCATGGCGCCTTGAAGACAGCTTGCTGCACATCAACCTTTTTCGGGATCAGGCCGTTGGCAAAAAACAGGTCGGCGGTGCGTTGCTGGTTGTCGACGTCAACCGCTTCCAACGGGCGAATCGGCGCGGGCGAGCGGTGTTCGAAGTAGCTTTTGACCACGGCCGGTTGCAGGCCCAGGGTCTTGGCCATCAGCGCGATGCTGTCTTCGGGCTGGTCGAGGGACAGGCGCTGCGCCTTGGCCAACGTCTTGATGATCGCACCAATGGACTGCGGATATTGCTTGGCAAACGGGCTGCTGACCACGAAGAAACTGCCCGCCGGATTGAGGCCCTGGCCGTCGCCCAACACGCGGGCGGAACCGTCGACCACGGCCGCGGAGTAGTACGGGTCCCACACCACCCACGCGTCGACTTTGCCTTGCTCGAACGCAGCGCGGCCATCGGACGGCGACAGGTACACCACGTTCACGTCCTTCCATTGCAAACCGGCGCGCAGCAGGCTTTTCAGGAACAGGTTGTGGGCGCTGGAGCCCTTGAGCAGCGCCACGCGCTTGCCCTTGAGTTCGGCCACGCTCTGCACGCTGCTGGCTTTGGGCACCAACACTGCTTCGGTCTTGCCCTCGTTGGGTTCGACGGCGAAATACTGCAAATCGATGCCTGCGGCCTGGGCGAAGATCGGCGGGATATCGCCGATATTGCCGATGTCCAGGCTGCCGCCATTCAGCGCCTCGATCAGCGGCGGGCCGCCGAGGAACTCGATCCACTGCACCTGAGTGCCGGGCAACGCTTCCTCGAAGAGTTTGTGCTCACGGGCCAATACCATGCTCACCGAGCTTTTCTGGTAACCGATGCGCAACGTGGCCGGTTCGGCCGCCAGCACTTGACTGGCAACCAGTGAAAGTACCGCAGCAGCGAAAAGTTTAAGCATCAGAGCGCCCCCTTCAGCTTGGCCGCCACATCCGCCGGCACCCATTGTTGCCAGACGTCTGGATGGTCTTTGAGGAAGGCTTCAGCCACTTGGCGCGGCGGCGTGCGTTTCTCGCTCATTTCCCCGAGGATGCCGTTGAGCAGATCAATCGGCAGGTCGACCTTTTCAAACACGCTCACCAGTTGCGGGTACTGCGCCTTGAACGGTGCCGACACACCAATGGCCAGGCGCGCTGGCATCGAGCGGGTGCCGATGGGGTTGGGGTTTTTCGCGTCGGACAGGGTCTTCCAGGCTTCGGCGTTGAACGGTGGCTCTTCCAGCTTGACCAGTTTGAAGCGGCCCAACAGCGGCGTCGGCGACCAGTAGTAGAACAACACGGGTTTACCACGACGGATCGACGACGCCACTTCGGCATCCAGCGCCGCGCCAGAGCCGGTGCGGAAGTTGACGAAGCTGTCAGTGAGTTTGTAGGCCTTGAGTTTCTGGCTGTTGACGATCTCCGAGGTCCAGCCGGTGGGGCTGTTGAGGAAGCGCCCACGGCTCGGGTCTTCGGGGTCGCGGAACACGTCTTTGTAGCGCGGCAGGTCGGCCACCGACTTCAAGTCCGGCGCCAGGGGCTTGATACCGCGCGCGGCATCGCCCTTGATCACGAACTCCGGCACCCACCAGCCTTCGGTGGCGCCTTTGACCGTGTCACCGAGGCCGAACACCTTACCTTCGTTTTCGGCCTTGACCCACGCCGGACTGCGCCCGGCCCACTCTTCACCGATCACCTGGATATCGTCCTTGGCCAGGGCGGCTTCCAGGCTCACGGTGCTGCCGGGCAAGGTGTCGGTGGGCAAGCCATAACCCTTCTCGACGATCAGGCGCAGCACTTCGGTGATCAGGCTGCCGCTTTCCCAAGTGATGTCACCGAAGTGAATGGGTTTGACGGCTTCGGCCGCCGTTGTTGGCTGCGCCAAAACGGCCAGTGCCAGCAGCGAGCCACCGAGCAGGTGTTTAAGTGTTTTCATGCAGAACCTCGTGGTGAATCAATTTCCAGAGCACAGACGATCCAGTGTGGGAGCGGGCTTGCTCGCGAAGGCATTGGGTCAGTCAACACTTGCATCAAGTGACCCACCGCATTCGCGAGCAAGCCCGCTCCCACATTTGATCTCTGCGGATTCAAGATCGGTTAAAAGTCATAACTGAGCCGCGTGTAATAGAACGCTCCTTCCGGCGCCGACGGCGACAGGTAGCTGTACTGCTGGCCCGGGGTCTGGCGCAGGCGCGTGTTGAAGTCGTCGGGCTTGCTGTCGAACAAGTTGTTGGCGCCGACTGACAAACGCAGTTGTTTGGTGAAGGCGTAGTTCACGTCCAGGTCGGTGTTCCACTGCGCGCCGAAGGTCTGGTCGTACTGGGCGTTGGCTTCGCTGGCGGCGTATTTGCGGTATTCGCCGTAGCGGGTTTCGCTGAGGGCGATGGTCCATGCGCCGATGCGGTGGGTAGCGCCGAGTACCAGCTTGTCTTCGGGGTAGCCGTGCTCCAGAAAGCCACGGGCTTCGCGGGTGAGGATGTCGAAGCCGTTGGGGTTCTCGTGGACCTTTTCGATCGTGGTGCGCGCCTTGGTGTAGCCGGCCGACAGGCTCAACGCGCCGTACTGCGCCAGGTCCAGGTTGTACTTGCCGACGATGTCGACGCCACGGGTACGGGTGTTGGCCGCGTTGGTCATGAACTGCGCCCAGGTGTACTGGCCAAACCCGGCTTGCTGCAGGATCTGTTCGGCACGTGGCCCGGAAATACCGCCGCTGTAGAGCAGGCGATCACGAATCGAGATCTGGTAGGCGTCGATGGTCAATGAAGCGTTTTCGACCGGGCGCAACACCAGGCCCAAGGAGTAGTTGGTGGATTTTTCCGGTTTGAGCGGCTCGGCGCCCAGCGCACGGGCGGCCGGGTTGTCGGCGGGCAACATGCGCGTCAGCACCGGGTTGCCGTTGATGTCGACGTTGGTGGTGGTGGTCCACGACGTGCCGATCTGGCCCAGGGTCGGCGCACGGAAGGAGTTGTTCACCGTGGCGCGCAAGCCCACCTGCGGCGTGAAGTCATACCGCGCCGACAGCTTGCCGGTGGTGGCCGATCCAAAGTCCGAATAGTGCTCGGTACGCCCGGCCAGCCCGACCTGGAATTTGTCGGTGAGCTGGTGCTCAAGACCAAAGTAAACGCCGCCGACATCCCGCTTGTAGGTGCCGGCGTCGTCTGGTGTGAGACCGGAGGCTTGCACCGCGCCGACCTGCACACCGTTGATGCCGCCAAAGGAGTAGGACTCGTAGTCGCCCTCCTCCAGACGATACTGCTCATGGCGGTAGGCAATGCCCGCCGAGACGGTCAGCGGATGGCTCGACCAGTTGACGTCCAGGTCCTTGGCGTAATCCAGGCCGAGGTTGGTCTGCTCGTTGACCAATGTCGCCACGTCAAACTTGGTCGGGCTGTTCAGGCCGTAGCTGGGGTTGACGGTGTTAAAGGCCAGTTCATCGTGCTTGTCGCGACCGTAGGTGGCGCTGAGGTCAAAGCGGCCAAGCGTGTCGTCTTCATAGCGGGTGCCGACGGTGAGTGCGCCGTCTTCATAGCGGTAGCGGTATTTGGGAATGGTGCCGTTGGGGTAGATGCCCTGAACGTTGTTCGGGTTATTCGCCAGCAGCGGTGGCGTGTTGTTCACCGACTTGTCCTGGCCAAAGGTGGCGAAACTGTAGAGGCGCCACTGGTCGCTCAGGCCGATTTCGGCGTTGGCTGCCAGGTTGAATTTATCGCGCCCTGCACCGCCCCAGCGCGGGTCTTGCAGTTGGCCGTCGGCGACGTATTTGTCGCCAATGTCAGTGGGTTTGTTGTTGAGCGTGTTGAAGCTCAAGGTGAGAAAGCCATCCCCCGGCAAACCCAGGCCGTACCAGCCGTCGGTGGTTTTGCTGAAGCCGTCGCCCTGGGCGTATTTACCCAGTTGGGTGTTGACCTGGCCACCGCTGTCACGTTCCTTGAGCACAATGTTGACCACACCGGCTACCGCATCCGAGCCGTATTGCGCCGACGCGCCATCGCGCAGCACTTCGACATGATCGATGCTGCTGATGGGGATCATGTCCAGGTCCACCGGCTGCGCGCCAATGAACGGCACGCCACCGGAGATGTTCACCACCGCCGAGGCATGGCGGCGCTTGCCGTTGATCAGCACCAGCGTCTGGTCCGGCGCCAGGCCACGCAGGGACGCGCCCTTGGGGTTCTGGCCACGGGTGGCGCTCTGGTTTTGCGGGAAGTTGAACGACGGCAGCAGTTGGAACAGTGCCTGGTTGAGGCTGGTGGCACCGGTCTGCTTGAGTTCTTCGGCGTTGATCACATCCACCGGCGCGGCGCTGGTCAAGGCGGTGGCGTCACTGCGCCGGGTGCCAATGGCGACCACGCGGTCCAGGGTCGGCGCTTGCGCTGCACGGGTTTGCGCGTTGACGTTGCTGGTCGCGTTTTTGCTCGCGCCTTCCTTGATGATGAACGCGCCGTCCGGGCTCACCTGGACTTGCAGGCCGGTGCCCTTGAGCGCGGCGTCCACCGCCTGTTGCGCCGACAGAGAACCGTCCACGCTGGCCGAGGAATAGTTACCCAACTGCGGTGTGAACGAGATCACCTGGCCGCTTTGGCGGCTGATGTTCAGCAGCACTTCATCCAACGGGCCTGGTGCGATGTGATAGACCTGGCGCACCTCTTCGGCACTCGCGGCAAACGACAACAACAGGCTGGCGAACGGCACCAGGGCAAAGGTTCGAAGCGGCACACGGTTGAACTGATTCACTTTGGCTCCCCCCAAGGAAACTCGACGGCGCTGCTCCCCGCAGCGCTTACGGGAGTGATGTGGGTCAGCGGGGGGAAAACTTGCAGATCGTTTGGTTATGTTCTTAGAACTGGCCTGTTCCAAAGTGAACGAGCACTTTGTGGTGAGCGAGCTTGCTCGCGCTGGAGTGCGAAGCGCTCCCAGGTTTTGGTGCTGCTGCGCACCCCAGCGGGAGCAAGCTCCCTCGCCACAGAGGGCATCACGCGGCATTGACGGTCACCCAAAAACCGCTGCGGCGGGTGATGTGGATCGGCAAGGTGCGCGCCAGGGTGTCGAGGATTTGCTGGGGGTTGTCCAACCGGTACAAGCCGCTGACGCGCAGGCCCGCCACCGCAGGATCCAGGCGCAGCACGCCATTGTGATAGGGCCGCAGTGCGTCGATGACTTCGGCCAGCGGGCGGTCGCGCACTTGCAGGAAGCCATCGACCCAGGCCGTGGCCCCGGAGGAACTGGCCTGCACCGGGCCGAATCCGGCACGGTCGTAATGCACTTCATGGCCGGCGGCGAGTTGCAGGCGTTCGCCGTGCTGGCCGTCAATTTCCACTGCGCCGTTGAGGGCAACCACCTGGCCCTGCCCTTGCCGTTCACGCACTAGGAAACGGTTGCCGTAGGCGCGCAGACGCGCCTGGTCGGTCTGGATCAAAAACGGTCGGATGCGGTCGCTGGCGACCTTGGCCAGCAACTCGCCCTCGCGCAGGCGTATCAGCCGGCGTTGCGGATCAAACTGGATGTCGGCCGCGCTTTGTGCGTTGAGCAGCAATTCGCTGCCATCGCCCAACGCGACGGTGCGGCGCTCGCCGGTGCCAGTGCGGATATCCGCCGTCAGTTCAGTCAATGGCAAGCCCAGCGGCTTGGCCAGCAAGGCCGCGCCAACTGCCACACCAGCACCGGCCAGCGCGACCTGCAACACCTGCCGTCGACTGGACGGCGCCTCCAGTGCCTGTTGCAACACCTTGCCACTCACCCCTTGCGCCTGGGGAACCTGGAACACGCCCAAGCGGGTTTCCAACTGTCGGCACAGGGCGTCATGACGCGGGTCGGCGGCGCGCCATTGTTCATAGCGCTGCCAGTCACCCGTCGAAGCTTGGCCGGAGCGCAACAGCACGTACCAGCGCGTGGCGCTGTCGATCAGCTCGTCGCTCATTCCAGGCACAGCCGCAGGCAGCGGTTGAAGGCACGGGTCATGTAGTCGCTGACCGAGCGCTGGGAAATCCTCAGTTCGCTGGCGATTTCCGGGTAGGTCAGGCCATTGAGTTGCGAGAGCAAAAAGGTCGCCTTGACCTTGGCCGGCAAGCCGTCGAGTAACTGATCGATGGCTTGCAGGGCTTCGAGCATTTGCGCCAGCTCTTCGGGAGACGGCGCGGTGGAGGTTTCGTCGTTATCGAGAGCGTCGAGGTAGGCCCGTTCCAGATCACGCCGGCGCCACAGTTGATACATGAGGCGTTGCGCGATGGTGGTGAGCAGCGCACGCGGCTGGCGGATGGGCACCACACCCGGTGCACTCAGCAGCTGGACGAAGGTGTCGGCGGCGATGTCTTCGGCGTGGGCACGAGAATCGAGGTGGCGGTGCAAACGGCTGCACAGCCAGTCGTAATGACTGCGGAACAATCCGCCCACGTAATCGCTGTGAGAAGTGTCGGCGCCGGACATAGTGGCTCCATCTGAGTAGGTTGCGCGTTATGTCCGGTGTTCCGGTGGAGCGATCCTAGCAAGGCTGCTTATTCTTTAATAATATTTAAAAGGTATTTTTATATAACCTTATTGAAGCACTGGGTAGCCAGCGCTTGCGGCCTGTTGCTCATAGCCCAATAGCACTTGGTAGTCGTCTTCGCTGGCGGGCAGTACGGCTTGCAGGCCCAATGTCTCGGCCACCTGCGGTAAATCCCGCAGTGCCTGGTTCATGGCCTGACGGATCTGAACGACCTGTTCATCGCTCAAGCCCACTGGACCGATATAGGGCAAGGTCGGGCTCGGTGCGCTGCGCGTGACGATGCGCAGCCCCGCCACTTCCTGCGGCGCGAAACGGGCGAGGTAGTCGTAGGTGACGCTGTCGATGGCCGCCAGGTCGGCGCGGTCTTCGCGCAGCCAACGCAGGCTCTCGCGGTGGGCACCGCTGATGGCGACGTTGGCGAAGAAGCGCCCGTCGCGTTGCAAGGGTGCCAGGCGTTCGCGCAGCAGGTTCATGCCGCTGTTGGAATCGTGGCCGTTGATCACGCCACGGCTGTAGTAGAAATCCGCCAAGGTGCGGCGTGGGTTGTCATCGCGGGTCAGCAACAGGCTGCAATGCTCGCCTTGGCTGCTATGGGGCAACTCGTAGCATGGGCGGCCGATGACACGGACCTGGCCGCGCAGCTGGGTCATCAGCGGATAACCGCAGGTCTGGGTCAGGAGCAATTCAGGCGCAAGCCACAGACCGTGCAGGTCGAGGTGATCGGCATTGCGCCGCCCCAGGTTCAGGTGGTCGAGGATGCGCGCAATCCACTGCTGGTTGGCCTGCTCGATCGGCTCGGGCGCGACGTACATCAGCAGCTCGGCATAGTGGTCACTCATGGTCATCTCTCACGCAAAAGGGTGCCGGGGGCTGTCGATGGCCTTGAGGCCGTGGCGGCTGATCAACTGGCCGTAGCCCTGCACCAGGAAGCCGCCGCTGCGCGCCACCCATTGTTCGCGGCGGGCACGGTAGACCGTGGGCAGCAAGTACCAGGGCAGTTTCGGCAGGTCGTGGTGCACCAGGTGCAGGTTGTTGTTGAGGAACAGCCAGGTCCACGGCCAGGATGCTTCGTTGAGCACGGTGCGTTGCTCCGGCTGCGGGTGCGGGCGGTGCTCATAGTAGGAACGGATCGACGCCAGGGACAAGGCCGGCACGCTGACCAGCAGCAGGTAATGCCACACCGAGAGCGCGCTGTAATGGGCGATGAAACTCAGCATCAACACGGTGACGGCGCCATGGGCCAGCCACATCGGCCACACTTGGGGCAGGCGCCGATATTCGTGACGGGCCAAACGGGCGATTGCCAAGGGGGCGGCCAACACAAAGCGGCCCAGTACCGTCTTGGTCAGCCAATGCACGCCACGCTCGAACAGCGAACTGTTGTCCCATTGCTGCTGGTTGAGGTACCGGCTTTCCGGGTCGATGCCCGGCAGGGTCAGGTCTTCGTCGTTGTGGTGCAGCAAGTGACTGTCGCGGTACAGCGTGTACGGGTACCACACCGCAAAGGGCGCGTAGCCGAGCAGTTTATTGAGCAGCAACGAACGGGTGGGATGGCCGTGGAGCAATTCGTGTTGCACCGACAGCCACAGCGTCACGATTGGAATCAGCAGCAAGAGGCTCAACCCCAGGCCCAGCCAATGGCTGCCCAGGATCACGGCAAACCAACCGGCGTACACGCCGATCAGCAGCAGCCATGTCGGCCATTCGGTTCTTGCGATAAAGGTGCTGGCCAGGGCTTCGATTTCCCGGCGTTGGGTCAGATCAAGGTAGTTGGCCATCAGCCGCTCAGAGCAGGTGTTTCCTGCTCTGTGCAATGAGGCGGGAAAATCTTGCAGATCGTTTGGTTCTAAGCTTGTAACTCAGTGACCGAAAAGGCCGGTTTCAGACTTCTTGGCCTTTTTGTCTGCGCGTTTTTCATCGGCGGTCTTTGCCGGTTTTTTCTTCGCGGCTTTCTTTGAATCCATACCTTTGGCCATGATGCTTGCTCCACTGACAGGGGATGTAGCACTGGGTATACCACCTATTGCCCGGCAGAAGTCGCTTATAATCCAAGGCCCTGAATAACGCTGCCTGAACACCATGCCCCCATTGCACATCGAACCGCTGGCAGAGCCGCTGTGGCCGCTGCTAAACAAGTTTTACCGCAACCACAACTCGTCGATGAAGGCGCTCAAGGGTGGGCGTTTGTGGGTGGCGCGCGACGCAGAGATCGTCGCCGGGTTGTGCCTGACGCCGGTGGTGGGAGGGCAATGGTTGACCGGGGTGTTCGTTGACCCGGCCTATCGCGGCCAAGGGCTGGCGGCGCGGGTGATCGAGGCCGCGGTTGCCGATGTCGACGGCACCCTGTGGTTGTTGTGTCATCCAGACCTGGAAGGGTTGTATCAACGGATGGGCTTCACCCAGGACACCGTGCTGCCGCAATCCCTCAGCGAACGCTGGGTACGCTACAAGCGCAACAAACCCATGATCGCGATGGGCTTAGATCGTTTGGTAAGGTCGACCGCAGATAATGTGTGATCGGCGCCTGCAGGCCCCATGCTAGCCTCGGCGGCACAGTGGCCCTTTACAGGATGATCATGAAAACGACGCTTGCAGCTCTCTCCCTCACCGCCCTGCTCGTTCCGCTCTTGAGCCAGGCAGCCGACGCCCCCATCACCGCCCAGCAGTACCAGAGCGCGCTCGCCGGCAATTGGCGCGACCCGGCCAACAGCGCCCGCGACAGCTATCGCCATCCGCAACAGACGCTGGAGTTCTTTGGCCTGGGCGCCAAGCAGACGGTGATCGAAATTACCCCCGGTGGCGGTTGGTACAGCGAACTGCTGGCGCCGTTGCTCAATGAGCATGGGCATTACGTCGCAGCGGTGCAGGCGGCGAGCAGCAGCGCCTACGCGCGCACGTCCGAAGAGAACCTGAAGAAGAAATTCGCGGCTGATCCCGCTCGCTACGCCAAGGCCGAGGTGGTCGAGTTCGATCCCAAGGCGCCGGTGTTCGGCAAGCCGGCTTCGGCGGATGCCGTACTGACCTTCCGCAATGTGCATAACTGGGTCGAGGCAGGCACTGCGCCGGCCACGTTCAGTGCGTTCTACAAGGTACTCAAACCGGGCGGCGTGCTGGGCGTGGAAGATCACCGGGCCAAGGATGGCGCGGATCTGGAAGCGATCAAGGACAGCGGCTATCTGACCACCGCACAGGTGGTGAAGCTGGCCTCCGATGCCGGGTTCAAGCTGGCGGGACAGAGCGAGGTGAATGCCAATCCGAAGGACACCAAGGATTACGCGGCTGGCGTGTGGACGCTACCGCCGACGTTGAGATTGGGCGAGCAGGATAAGGCGAAGTATGTGGCGATTGGGGAGTCGGATCGGATGACGTTGCGGTTCGTCAAACCCACCCGCTAAAAACATTGGAGTATCGCTTTTCTGTAGTGAGCGGGCTTGTTGTGGTGAGCGGGCAAGCCCGCTCACCACAACAAGCAGCCTCACATTCAGCTGCAGGATCAGTCGTCAGCCGTGGGATCCATGTCCGGGAACATCACTTCGATAAAGCCGAACTTGGTGAAATCGGTAATCCGCGACGGATACAACCGGCCGATCAGGTGATCGCATTCATGCTGCACCACCCGCGCATGAAAGCCCTCGGCGATGCGCACAATCGGCTCGCCCTTTGGGTCAAAACCCTCATAACGAATCTGTTGGTAACGGTCCACCGCCCCCCGCAAACCCGGCACGGACAGGCAGCCTTCATAGCCCTCCTCCAGCACCGGGCTCAGTGGCGTGATCAGCGGGTTGATCAGGATCGTCTGCGGCACCGGCGGCGCGTCCGGGTAGCGTTCGCTGGCCTCGAAGCCGAAGATCACCAATTGCAGGTCGACACCGATCTGCGGCGCGGCCAGGCCGACGCCGCCCACGTGTTCCATGGTCTGGAACATGTCATCGATCAATTGCCACAGCTCGGGGCTGTCGAACATTTCCGGCGGGACCGGAGGCGCGATGCGCAGCAGGCGCTCGTCGCCCATTTTCAGGATTTCACGGATCATCGCTCAGACTTCATCGGCAGTGGGCTTGGAGTGGTCCCGGCCGAGGCCTGAGACGTGCTGTTTTTCATCGGTGTGGCCGGGCTCATCGAACTCTTTTTCACCCGGATCCTTGCCCTCGGCGGACATGTGCTCGATCACCGCATTCATCTCCGCGCCCAGCAACAGCACGGCGGCGGAAATGTAGAAGTACAGGAGCAACACGATGATTGCGCCGATACTGCCATACATGGCGTTGTAGTCGGCAAAGGTTTTGACGTAGTAGCCGAAACCCAGTGACGCGACGATCCATACCACCACCGCCAGCACTGAGCCTGGGGTGATGAAGCGGAATTTCTGCTCGACGTCGGGCATCACGTAGTACATGAGGGCCACGGCGAACATCAGCAAAATCACAATCAACGGCCAGCGCAGGATGGTCCACAGTGTGACCACGAACTCCTGCATGCCGATCTGCCCGGCCAGCCACTCCATCACTTGCGGGCCCAGCACCATCAGTGCGGCGGCGGCCAACAGCATGCCGGCGATGCCAACGGTGTAGAAAATCGACAGCGGGAAGCGCTTCCAGATCGGCCGGCCTTCAACCACGTCATAAGCGGCGTTCATCGCGCTCATCATCAGGCGCACGCCGGCCGAGGCCGTCCACAGCGCGATCACGATACCTACCGAGAGCAGGCCACCTTTGGATTGCTGCAACTGGTCGATCACCGGGTTGACCTGCTCCAGGGCCTGGGGCGGCAACACCAGTTCCGACTGCAGACGCAGCCAGGTGAAGAAGTCCGGCAAATGCAGGAAACCGATCAGGGCAATCAGGAACAGCAGGAAGGGAAACAGCGAGAACAGCATCTGGTAGGCCAGTGCCGAGGCGTAGGTAGGCATTTCGTCATCGACGAATTCCTTGACGGTGCGCAGCAGCACTTTGTGCAGCTTGAGCCCATCGAGAACCGGAAAAATCATAGCGTCTCCTTTCGCCGCAAAAAGGTTGAGTTCGTGGGCGACTCAGGGGCCGTTTTCTACATCAAGGTAGCCTATTTGGCGACCTTGAAACAATTTCGAAACTTTAATCACAGCATGTGACATAAAAACGGCCATCCGTGGATGGCCGTTTGGACTGCTTGAAAACGCGCTTACTTGGTCGCTTTTTTCACAGCGTCCTTGGTGTCGCCAACCGCTTTCTGCACTTCGCCTTTCTTTTCCTGAACCACACCTTCAGCGCGAAGTTTGTCGTTGCCGGTGACTTTACCGACACCTTGCTTGATATTGCCGACCGCCTCGTTTGCCACGCCTTTAACCTTGTCAGATGTGCTGCTCATGGTATCTCTCCGAAAGAACAATCAAGGGTTTTGGTCATTACCTAAAGATTGACCCGAGGCCGTTCGGCAGAGTTTCAATTATTTTTGCCCACGCATTTCATCGCCGGTCGCAGTTTTGGCTTTATGTTTTGCCGCCAACCCCTGAGAATGCCCGGCACAT
Organism: Pseudomonas sp. P7759; assembly: GCF_013386445.1. NCBI lineage: Bacteria > Pseudomonadati > Pseudomonadota > Gammaproteobacteria > Pseudomonadales > Pseudomonadaceae > Pseudomonas > Pseudomonas sp. P7759. The sequence continues at coordinate 257,143 of NZ_JACART010000003.1, read as the reverse complement.
TCAGGCTCAACTGCTGAATAACAGATCCGTAGGAAGGTTATGAAACTCAATAAAGCACAGGCCATCGCCCGCCGAAACACCGAACTGGGCGGTGCCGTACTCGGCGTCAACAACTGCCACTTCACCGACCTGGACCGCAAACGCAACATCTGGTGGTTCGACCTGCCGGTGGGCCGTATTGCCGTGGGCCAGTACGAGTGGATCCATCTGTTGATGCACAACGCCGAGACTGACCAGTTGCTGCACCTGAAGGTGCCGACCGCGTTTTTGCGTGAGCACATCGAAGGGTTGGTGGTGCGCAATGCGAACAAGCGCAAGCCAGAGATCACGCTGGAGCTGAGCGCCGACAAGGACTCGTTCTTGAAGGATGTGCGGCCAACAGGTGCTAACGTGAGCTTCGCGCATTTCGCCCTGTAACCCCCCTTCAATAAAAAACCCCGCTTCGGCGGGGTTTTTTATGGGTTACTTTTTAAGACCGAGCTTCTTCAGCTCTTCATCACGCAACTCACGCCGCAGGATCTTGCCCACGTTGGTGGTCGGCAACGCATCGCGGAATTCCACGGCCTTGGGCACCTTGTAGGCGGTGACGTTGGCGCGCATGTGCTCCATCACCTGGTCCTTGGTCAGGGTCGCGCCCGGCTTGACCACAATGAACAGCTTGATGTGTTCCCCGGACTTCTCGTCCGGCACACCGATGGCCGCGCATTGCAGCACGCCCGGCAGGCCTGCCAGTACATCTTCCAGCTCGTTGGGGTACACGTTGAAGCCCGAGACCAGGATCATGTCCTTCTTGCGGTCGACAATGCGCATATAGCCATCGGGCTGGATGATCGCGATGTCACCGGTCTTGAGCCAGCCTTCGCTGTCGAGCATTTCGTCGGTGGCGTCCTGGCGCTGCCAGTAGCCCTTCATCACTTGCGGGCCCTTCACACAAAGCTCGCCGGTTTCACCCAGGGCGAGTTCAGTGCCGTCGTCAGCGATGACTTTGCACACGGTGGACGGCACCGGAATGCCGATGGTGCCGATCTGGATGTGCTGGATCGGGTTCACCGTGGCCACCGGGCTGGTTTCGGTCATGCCGTAGCCTTCGCAGATGCCACAGCCGGTCACGGCCTTCCAGCGCTCGGCGGCGGCCAATTGCAGGGCCATGCCGCCGGACAGGGTGACTTTCAGCGCGGAGAAGTCCAGCTTGCGGAACGCCTCGTTGTTACACAGCGCCACGAACAGCGTGTTCAGGCCGACAAAACCGCTGAACTTCCACTTCGACAGTTCCTTGACCATCGCCGGCAGGTCGCGCGGGTTGCTGATCAGGATGTTGTGGTTGCCGATCAGCATCATCGCCATGCAATGAAAGGTGAACGCATAGATGTGATACAGCGGCAGCGGCGTGATCAGGATCTCGCAACCTTCGTTGAGGTTGGACCCCATCAGTGCCTTGCACTGCAACATGTTGGCGACCAGGTTGCGGTGGGTGAGCATCGCGCCCTTGGCCACGCCGGTGGTGCCGCCGGTGTATTGCAGCACGGCCACATCGCCACTGGCCGGGCTGACGTCGTTGACCGGTTGGCCGTGCCCCTTGGCCAGCACGTCGTTGAACTTGATCGCCTGGGGCAAGTGATACGCCGGGACCATCTTCTTCACGTACTTGATGACGCTGTTGATCAGCAGGCGCTTGAGCGGCGGCAACAGATCGGCGACTTCGGTGACGATCACGTGCTTGACGGCGGTCTTGGGCACGACCTTTTCCGCCAGGTGCGCCATGTTGGCCAGGCAGACGAGGGCCTTGGCACCGGAGTCGTTGAATTGGTGTTCCATTTCCCGCGCGGTGTACAGCGGGTTGGTGTTGACCACGATCAGGCCGGCACGGATGGCGCCAAACACGGCAACCGGGTACTGGAGGACGTTGGGCAGTTGCACGGCGATGCGATCGCCGGGTTTCAAGTCGGTGTGCTGTTGCAGGTACGCGGCGAAGGCGCCGGACAATTCGTACAATTCACCGTAGGTGATGGTCTTGCCCAGGTTGCTGAAAGCCGGTTTGTTGGCGAAGCGCTGGCAGGACTGCTTCAGTACCGCCTGAATATTCGGATACTCGTCTGGATTGATTTGTGCAGCAATCCCGGCGGGGTACTTATCCTTCCAAAAGTCTTCGTTCATGGAAGCCCACTCCTCAGCGACGTCAGCGACGCGAATTCATCATCGCATTTGATGCGATTATTATTGGTGTATGTTTTTTTAGGTGAATCTGGCGCTTTCAAGCAGGCCGAGACGTCACAAAGCGCGCCGAGAGTAGCAGCTTTGCCAAAGGTCGCCTAGAGCCAAAGGTGGGCCCCGTGGTCATAAACGCGACTGTCCTACAATATTCGGTCACACTTTAAACAACACCTAATTGCCTACGAAAAACGCTCTGGAATAGGGTTTTCATGGCAACACAAGACGAATGTGGGAGCGCGCTTGCTGTGGTGAGGGGGCTTGTCCCCCGACAGGTTCACCGCAAATCAATGAGGACCGCTGCGCAGTCCGGCGCGGGGCAAGCCCGCTCACCACAGCAAGCCCGCTCCCACACTTTATTGCATTTCAATTCAAGGTCAGGCGATGTCGCGCAACTCTCTGCGCAAAATCTTGCCCACCGGCGTCATCGGCAACGACTCGCGCAGCACAATATGCTTGGGCACCTTGTACCCGGTGAAGTTGGTCTTGCAGTAGGCCTTCAACTCCTCAAGGCTCACCCCCTCAGCCCGCGCCACCACAAACAGCTTCACCGCCTCCCCTGTGCGCTCGTCCGGCACGCCGATCACCGCGCAGTTGGCCACCGCCGGGTGGGCCATCACCACGTCTTCAATCTCGTTGGGGTAGACGTTGAAGCCCGACACAATGATCAGGTCTTTCTTGCGGTCGACGATGCGCACAAAGCCATCCTCGTCGATCACTGCAATGTCACCGGTCTTGAGCCAACCTTCGGCGTCCAGCGCCTCGGCGGTCGCGGCCGGTTGCTGCCAGTAGCCCTTCATCACCTGCGGGCCCTTGATGCACAACTCGCCGCGCTCGCCCAGTGGCAACTCGACGCCCTGGTCATCGATCACTTTCATCGCCGTGGCCGGCACCGGGATGCCCACGGTGCCCAGGCGGGATTTATTGCCGTAGGGGTTGGTGCTGGCCACCGGAGAGGTTTCCGTGAGGCCGTAGCCTTCGCCGATGGCGCAACCGGTGATCTGCTGCCAGCGCTCGGCAGTGGCCTTGATCAGTGCAGTGCCACCGGAGTTGGTGAGCTTGAGGTGGGAGAAGTCGAGGGACTTGAAGTCAGGATGGTCCATCAACGCCACGAACAGCGTGTTGAGCCCCAGCAGCCCGGTGAAACGCCACTTCTTCAGCTCCTTGATAAAGCCGCCGATGTCCCGTGGATTGGTGATCAGTACGTTGTGATTGCCTGAGACCATCATGCACATGCAGTTCGCCGTAAACGCATAGATGTGGTACAGCGGCAGCGGCGCGATCATCACCTCCTGCCCTTCCTTGATCAGCGGGTGGCCGTCCTCACCGGTCTGGGACATGCAGGCGCGCACCTGTTGCATGTTTGCCACCAGGTTGCCGTGGGTCAGCATCGCGCCCTTGGCCAGGCCGGTGGTGCCGCCGGTGTATTGCAGCACGGCGATATCGTCCAGGGTCACCGGGTGGCGCGTCACGCCCAGGCCCGCGCCCATGTGTAACGCGCGCTTGAACGACACCGCGCGCGGCAGGCTGTAGGCCGGGACCATCTTCTTGACCTTGTCGACCAGGGTGTTGACCAGCCAGCCCTTGGCGGCGGGCATGAAGTCGCCCATCTTGGCTTCGATCAGGTAGTCGATCTCGGTGTCGCTGCACACCTCCTGCACGCGCGAGCCGAACAGGTTGAGGTAGACCAGCGCACGCACGCCGGCGTCCTTGAACTGGTGGCGCATCTCGCGCGGGGTGTACAGCGGGTTGGTGTTGACCACGATCAGCCCGGCACGCAAGGCGCCGAACACGGCAATCGGGTAATGCAGCACGTTGGGCATCTGCACCGCAATGCGGTCGCCCGGCTTGAGGTCGGTGTGCTGTTGCAGGTAGCCGGCGAACGCCGCACTCTGGCGCTCAAGCTCGGCGTAAGTCAGGGTGATGCCCATGTTGCTGAATGCCGGACGGTCGGCAAAAGCCTTGCAGGAACGCTCGAAGACCTCGATCACCGACTTGTAGGCCGACAGGTCGATGTCATTGGGAACGCCCGCCGCGCGTTTGTCATTCCAGAAATCAGGTTGCATTATTCTTGTCCTCTTACCTGAGTGTGTCCGGCCGCTTTCCTGACGCTATAAAAAGCGGAGCTTTGGGGACGTTAGCAGCTATGGCCAAACAGGCAAATACGCTAAATCGTGTCATTGATTGTATGAATCTTGCCGCTGATGCGTAGGCAGATACCCAGTCCCTCAACAGATGAGCTATACACTGCAACGACCCTGAGCAAAGGAAGCGCCATGAACCACAGCACCTTCTGGCTGACCGCGAATGACCGCAGCCGCCTGTACGTCAATCAATGGATGCCCGAGGGCCCCGCCAAGGCCGTGGTGATGCTGTCCCACGGCATGGCCGAACACAGTGGGCGCTATGCGCGCCTGGCCGAGGCCCTGTGCGGCGCCGGCTACGGCCTGTATGCGCTGGACCAGCGTGGCCATGGCCGCACCGCCGACGAAGGCACCTTGGGCCTGTACGCCGAGACGGATGGCTGGAACAAAGTGGTGGGCGACCTGGCCAGCCTCAACCAGCATATCGGCCAGCAGCAGCCGGGGTTGCCGATCATTCTGCTGGGCCACAGCATGGGCAGCTATATCGCCCAGGCTTACCTGCTGCACCACAGCGCCAGCCTGCATGGGGCGATTCTCAGCGGCTCGAACTTCCAACCCGTGGCGCTCTATCGCGCCGCTCGGGTGATTGCTCGCATAGAGCGCCTGCGCCAGGGCTTGCGCGGGCGCAGTGCGCTGATCGAATTCCTGTCGTTTGGCTCGTTCAATAAAGCCTTCAAACCCAATCGCACCGCGTTCGACTGGCTCAGCCGTGACCCGGATGAGGTGGACAAGTACATCGACGACCCCCTGTGCGGGTTCCGCTGCACCAATCAGCTCTGGATCGACCTGCTCGGCGGCTTGCAGCAGATCAGCAAAGCGTCCAATCTCGCGCAGATCGATCCGGGCCTGCCGATCCTGGTGATGGGCGGCGAATGTGATCCGGTGAGTGAGGGCAAGCGTCTCAACAGTCTGGCCGACGCCTTGCGCGACGCCGGCTGCCAGCACCTGCAACTGACTGTCTACCCGCAGGCGCGCCATGAAGTGTTCAACGAAACCAACCGCGACGCTGTCACAGCGGATGTGCTGGCGTGGCTCGACCAGGCGCTGACACTGCGCAGGCCGGCCCGCTGCGAATAATTTATCGTTTAAAATCAGTCAATTAAATTACCGATTAGCCACAGGATGCACCTTTAGATGACCCAGGTAACCAACACCCCGTACGAAGCCCTCGAAGTCGGCCAGACCGCCAGCTACAGCAAGTTGGTGGAGGAGCGCGATATCCAGCTGTTCGCCGCGATGTCCGGTGACCACAACCCGGTGCACCTGGACGCCGAGTACGCCAAGGCGACCATGTTCAAGGAGCGTATCGCCCATGGCATGTTCAGCGGCGCCCTGATCAGCGCGGCCGTGGCCTGCGAATTGCCTGGGCCGGGCACCATCTACATCGGCCAGCAAATGAGCTTCCAGAAGCCGGTGAAGATTGGCGACACCCTGACCGTGCGCCTGGAAATCCTCGAGAAGCTGCCGAAATTCCGCGTGCGCATCGCCACCCGTGTGTTCAACCAGCGTGATGAACTGGTAGTGGACGGCGAAGCGGAGATCCTGGCGCCGCGTAAGCAGCAAGTCGTGACCTTGACCGAGTTGCCGCCGATCAGCATTGGCTAACCAGTACGCAAAACAAATGTGGGAGCGGGCTTGCCCGCGAATGCGATTTACCAGTCGATGTATCACTGACTGATCTACCGCTTTCGCGAGCAAGCCCGCTCCCACATTGGGTACAGCGTAGGACTTACGACTGAGCGCGAGCCTGGTTACGCAGGGCTTTCACTTGGTCGTGGTTGCGTTGTACACCGTGGTACTGACGCTCAACCAGGTCACGAATGCCCAGCAGGTTGTGCTTGTTGATCTTCTCGATCGCATCTTTATAAGCCTTCAGGGCGTGGTCTTCACCGCGCTCGGCTTCGTTCAGCACCGCTTCTTCATCCTTGCCGGTTAGCATCGACTTGACGTCGACCCAGCCGCGATGCAGTGCACCGGCCACACTGCCGGAATCTTCCGGATCACCGCCCAAGGCACGTACGGCGGTTTTGAGTTCGGCGGCGGCGGTGGCGCAGTCGGCAGAACGCTTGGCAAACAGGGCTTTGAGTTCTGGGTGCTTGATGTCTTCAGCGCACTCCTTGAAACCCTTTTGGCCGTCGATGCTGGTCTCGATCAGGTCGTTCAGTACGGAGATCGATTCTTTATTGATGTCAGTCATTTTTCAATTCCTTGTACGGGTTAGAAGGTTGTCTTAATGGTTGCAGCGCCCGTGCCAGGTTTTAACAAAACAACTTATCCTTTAATTTCAATTAGTTACGATAAATTGAACCATCTGTATGTACGTTATTTGCATGATCTGTCATTTGGCCTTCATGCAGAATGCCTGTATTTTCCAAAGTCTCGATACACACACCTGAGCCTTCATGAATCCCGAAAAACTCGAACTGCTGATCACCCGCGAAATGCCCTTCGGCAAATACAAGGGACGGATCATCGCTGACCTGCCCGGCCCGTACCTGAACTGGTTCGCCCGCGAAGGATTCCCCCATGGAGAGCTAGGGGGTCTGCTGGCCCTGATGCAGGAGATCGACAGCAACGGCTTGTCTGAATTGCTCGAACCGCTGCGCGCCAAACACGGTAAACCCGCCCCTCGACATTAAAGAGTCATGCCATGCCAAGGAATGCAGACAACGAAAACCACTGGCACGCCATCGCCCAGCGCTATGTGCTGGAGCCCGGCCCGATCAACCTGGAGAACGGTTACTTCGGCCGCATGAGCCAAGCGGTACAGGCGCAGTACCTGGAACACGTGGCGTTTATCAACCGCAGCAACTCGCTGCATGTACGCCAGCAATTCGAGCGTGGTGAAAACGAGGCGATCCGCCGCCAACTGGCCGGGCTGATCGATGCCGACCCCGCCGCCATCGCCTTCACCCGCAATGCCACCGAAGCCCTGCAATCGCTGATCCGCAACTACAACCGTCTGCAACCGGGCGACCAAGTGCTGATCAGCGACCTTGAGTACGACACGGTGAAAGGCGCCATGCGCTGGCTGGCGGGCTATCGCGGCGTGGAAGTCATCGAACTGTCCCACACGCACCCGGCGAGTTTCGACAGCCTGGTGCAGACGTATCGCGATGCATTCGTGCAGTACCCGCGCTTGAAGCTGATGGCACTGACCCACGTGACCCACCGCACCGGGCTGGTCATGCCCGTGGCCGCGATTGCCCAGGCGGCGCGCGAGCAGGGTATCGATGTGATCCTCGACGGCGCCCATGCCCTGGGCCAGATCGAATTCAACCTGGCCGAACTGGGTATCCAGTTTGCCGGCTTCAACCTGCACAAGTGGATTGGCGCCCCGCTGACCTTGGGTTTCCTGTACATCGCTCCGGAGCGCCTGGCCGACATCGACCCGGACATGGGCGAATTCCACTACCCCGCCACCGACGTTCGCGCACGTACGCCCTACAGCACGCCGAATTTCCCGGCGCTGATGACCTTGCCGCTGGTGCTTGAAGAACATCGGCAACTGGGCGGCGCGGCGGCCAAGGGCGCGCGAGTGAATTACTTGCGGGACTTGTGGGTCAGCCAGGTACGGGCACTGCCGGGGATCGAGGTGCTGACGCCGGATGATCCACGCTTGTATTGCGCGATTACGGCGTTCAAGTTCATTGGGAAGGATCAGCAGGTGATGACGGAGCGTTTGCTCAAGGACTACAACCTGTTCACCACGACGCGTGTGGGTGCGTCGTTTGGCACCTGCATTCGGGTGACGCCGGGGTTGGTGACGCAGGCAGAGGAGATAGCCGTGCTGGTTAAAGCCATCACCGAGTTGAGCGTCGGCTAGGCGCGTTTCCAACAGGCAAAAAAAAGCGGTACACCGACCAAGTGCACCGCAAAAATGCCGTTAAGCACAGCAACAACGATTCGGTAAATCAGATCAATCCAGCAGCGCCAGCGCCTCGGCGGTGACTTCCTGGATGCGGGCCCAGTCGCCGTTCTTGACCCACTCAGGGTCGAGCATCCAGCTACCGCCCACACACATCACGTTTTTCAACGCCATGTAGTTTTTGATGTTGGCCGGGCCGACGCCACCGGTCGGGCAGAATTTCACTTCGCCGAACGGGCCGCCCAGGGCCTTGATCGCGGCCACGCCGCCGCTGACTTCGGCCGGGAACAGTTTGAAGCGGCGATAGCCCAGGCCATAACCCTCCATGATGCCCGAGGCATTGCTGATGCCCGGCAGCAGCGGGATCGGGCTGTGTACCGAGGCTTCCAGCAGGTCGCGGGTGATGCCTGGAGTGACGATGAACTGCGAGCCAGCGACTTCGGCGGCTTCAAGCATGTGACGGTCGAGCACGGTGCCGGCACCGGTGCACAGTTCAGGGCGTTGCTCGCGCAGGACCTGAATGGCCTTGAGGCCGAACTCGGAACGCAGGGTCACTTCCAATGCGGTCAAACCACCGGCTGCCAGGGCATCGGCCAACGGCAGGATGTCCTGTTCGCGGGCGATGGTGATCACCGGCAGGATCCGCGCCTTGGCGCAGAGGCTGTCGATCAAGGCAACTTTATCCGCCATGGACACGGTCGGTTGAGGGCTTTTCATAGCGGCTGATCCTTGGCTCATGGGCACCAGTAAATCTCTAATGTAGGTTGCAGAAACGCGCGAATCGGCATGGCAGCGACGTCGTCACTGGCCAGCGCAGCGCTCAAGGTGGTCAATTTCGAACTGCCGGAGATCGACAGCACGGTGTAGTTCGCCGTCGCCAGCAATGCGCGACTCATGGTCAGGCGTTGGTGCGGCACGGTCGGCGCCAGCATCGGCCAGCAACGGCGGGTACCGTCGGCCTTAAGTGCTTCGGCGAGGTTCGGGCTGTTGGGGAACAGCGACGCGGTGTGGCCGTCATCGCCCATGCCCAGCACCAGCACATCAATGGCTGGCAATTCGCCCAGCAGGCGATCGGCCTGCTCGGCAGCGTCTTCAAGGTTGGCCGCGGCGCTGTACAGGCTCAAGAACTTGGCCTTGGCCGCCGGACCTTGCAGCAGATGCTGCTTGAGCAAACCGGCATTGCTGTCGGCATGCTCCACCGGCACCCAGCGCTCGTCGGCCAGGGTGATGGTGACCTTGGACCAATCCAGGCCCTGCTTGGCCAGGTGCTGGAAAAAAGCCACCGGGCTGCGGCCACCGGACACCACCAGGGTCGCCTCGCCACGGGCGCTGATGGCCGTGCGCAGTTGCTCGGCCACGTCAGTTGCCAGGCCTTCCGCCAACAGCACCGGCGTGCGGTACTCGTGGGGGGTTACGCCCTGGGGCAGTTTCAAATCAGATATCGCCATACCACGACCTCCCATCCCGCGTGATCAGTGCAATGGAGCTCATCGGCCCCCAGGACCCCGCCGCGTACGGCTTGGGCGCATCACCGGATTTCTTCCACCCGGCGATCAACTGGTCACACCACTTCCACGCGGCTTCGATTTCATCTTTGCGAACAAACAGGTTCTGGTTGCCGCGCATCACTTCCAGCAACAACCGCTCGTAGGCATCCGGGATACGGGCGCTGCGGTAGGTGTCGGAAAAATTCAGTTGCAGCGGACCGCTGCGCAGTTGCATGCCCTTGTCCAGGCCCTGCTCCTTGGTCATCACGCGCAAGGAAATACCTTCGTCCGGTTGCAGGCGGATGATCAGCTTGTTGCTGATCTGCAGGCGCTGTTCCGGGGCGAAGATGTAGTGGGACGGTTCCTTGAAGTGGATAACGATCTGCGACAGCTTTTGCGGCATGCGCTTGCCGGTACGCAGGTAGAACGGCACCCCGGCCCAACGCCAGTTGCGGATATCGGCACGCAGGGCGACGAAGGTCTCGGTGTCGCTCTGGGTGTTGGAGTTTTCTTCTTCCAGGTAACCCGGCACCGGCTTGCCGGCGCTGTAGCCTGCGATGTACTGGCCGCGCACCACCTGGGTGGTCAGGCCGTCCGGACTGATCGGCGCCAGGGCCTTGAGCACCTTGACCTTCTCGTCGCGGATGCTGTCGGCGGACAAGTCGGCCGGCGGGTCCATGGCGATCAGGCACAGCAGCTGCAGCAGGTGGTTCTGGATCATGTCGCGCAGCTGGCCGGCCTTGTCGAAGTAGCCCCAACGGCCTTCGATACCGACCTGCTCGGCCACGGTGATTTCCACGTGGGAGATGTAGTTCTGGTTCCACTGGGTTTCGAACAGGCTGTTGGCGAAACGCAGGGCGATCAGGTTCTGGACCGTCTCTTTACCCAGGTAGTGGTCGATGCGGTAGGTGCGGTTTTCCGGGAAAAACTGCGCCACGGCGTCGTTGACCTTGCGCGAGGACTCCAGGTCCGAACCGATGGGTTTTTCCAGCACCACGCGGGTGTTTTCCGCCAGGCCGACCTTGGACAGGTTCTCGCAGATCGCGCCATACACCGCCGCCGGGGTGGCGAAGTAGGCAATCAGGCGTTGCTCGGTGCCGGCGATGTCCGCCAGGGCCACGTAGTCATCGGCCTTCAGGAAATCGACGTGCACATAAGTGAGGCGTGCCAGGAAACGCTGGGCAATGGCTTCGTCCAGCTCCTTGCCGACGAATTCGCGCAGCGCGTGTTCGATATGGGCCAGGTGCTGTTGCTCGGAACCGGCTTCACGGGCCAGGGCCAGGATGCGCGTATCGTCGTGCAGCAGCCCGGCGCCATCAAGTTGATAGAGGGCAGGAAATAACTTGCGCAGCGCCAGATCACCCAAGGCGCCAAACAGGGCAAAGGTGCAGGGTTCTACGGTTATCGAAGGCATGATGTTTGTTCTTTTATCAAGTTAAGCTACAAATACCTTTTTTCAAGGCATCACTCAAGGAAAAATGTAGTAATAACCACAACATTTTCCCGAAATACGCATTGCGAGTGGTGGTGTTCAGCTACCCTCAGTAGGATAGGCCACCGCAAAAGGCCACTCGTCGATTGGTTGCCACCTTTTTATTTGCATCGTCGCCCGAAGGAAAGACTGAATGGACCGCGTGCGAAATCTTCTGGAACAGATCCGGAACCGCCTCGAAGAATTGAACAAGGCCGAGAAAAAAGTCGCCGAGGTCATCCTGCTCAACCCGCAGCAGGCGACCCGCTTCTCTATCGCCGCCCTCGCCCAGGCTGCCTCGGTCAGTGAACCGACGGTCAACCGTTTCTGCCGTTCGTTCGGCGTGAGCGGTTACCCTGAGCTGAAATTGCAGTTGGCACAAAGCCTGGCCAGTGGTGCCGCGTATGTCAGCCGTGCCGTGGAGGCCGATGATAACCCGGAGGCTTACACGCAGAAGATCTTTGGCAGTGCCATCGCGTCCCTGGACAGTGCCTGCCAGGCGCTGGACCCGAACTTGATCAGCAAAGCCGTGGACCTGTTGATCCAGGCGCGGCAGATCCACTTCTTCGGCCTGGGCGCCTCGGCCCCGGTGGCGATGGATGCGCTGCACAAGTTCTTCCGCTTCAACCTGGCAGTGACGGCGCATGCCGATGTACTGATGCAGCGCATGATCGCCTCGGTGGCGCACACGGGCGAGTTGTTCGTGATCATTTCCTACACCGGGCGCACCCGTGAGCTGGTGGAAGTGGCGCGCATCGCGCGGGAAAACGGCGCATCCGTGCTGGGCGTGACCGCCGAGAACTCACCGCTGGCCAAGGCCAGTACGGTGAGCCTGAACATTCCGTTGCCGGAAGACACTGACATCTACATGCCGATGACCTCGCGGATCATCCAACTGACGGTGCTGGATGTGTTGGCGACCGGCATGACCTTGCGCCGTGGCGTGGATTTCCAGCCGCATTTGCGCAAGATCAAAGAGAGCTTGAATGACAGCCGGTATCCGGTGGGGGATGAGTTCAACTAAGGCTGGAATCTCTACCAGTAAAACTGGCCTCTTCGCGAGCAAGCCCGCTCCCACATTCGACCGCATTCTCATGCTGGAACTCGGTCAAATGTGGGAGCGGGCTTGCTCGCGAAGAGGCCCTAAACATCCCGCTAAATTCCAGCCCTGGCCTGCAAACTCAAATGCGCCCGCTCCCCCGGCGCCAAGCTGGCCCCGGCCATCGCCGACTCCACGCACACAAACCCCGACGCCTCATTGAAGCTCACGCCCAACAGCGGCCGGCTGCCCGGATGCCACACCACGGTGTCGGCGCTGTCGCCCGTATCAATGCACAATTCACGCTGCCAGGCATGGTCCTTGAGCTGCAATTCACCGTCATGCTGGAACACCCGCTGACAACCACCTTCCACGCGTAGCTCGCCTTCCTGCTGGCAAACCTGGCGATTGAGCTGGTCGTAACCTTGCGCGCCCTCAAGTCCAGACAGCGCTACCTCATCAACGTGACCAATACGCCAGTAGGCATGCAAAGCGTGGCTCAATTGGCACGGCAGCTCGTCCTGATGCTCGGTACTCAAGCGCAATTCCAGGGTTTCGCCCAGGTGCGCGTGCAGGTCGACTTGCCAGTCGCACAGCTGCAGTTGCCAGTGCAGGCGTACGCCGTCGTCGTCGGTGCTGCTGTCGAGCAGTTTCCAGTCGATCAGCCGCGCCCAGCCATGAGAGGGCCAGGCATTTTCGCTCGGGTGACGGCCATACCAAGGCCAGCACACCGGTATGCCACCCCGGATGGCGCCGACTTGCGGCCACTTGGCTGCACACCACAGCCAAGGCTTCTGACCCGTGGGCTGAAAGTGCAGCAATTGCGCGCCCTGGCGGCTGAACACCGCCTGGCACAGCGGATGGTCGATCACCAACACGTCACGCATCTGGAAGCGTTCCCAGGCGAACACCGGACGCTCGCGCAGGGATTTGAAAAAGCGTTGCAGCGGTTGCTCATGCATGTGCCACAGTCCTGAATGTCTTCACAGTGCTGCCCAAAAAAAGCGGGTAGCCATGGCTACCCGCAAAATGCGCACAGAGAGAAGGAGCTTATCGCAACAACGTTAGAACGTAGACTGAATTTTCAGGCCGGCTACCAACGCGTTGTCGACTTTATCCACGCCGCCAGGCTGCACGACGTATTGCAGGTTTGGACGCACGGTCAGCCAGTTGGTGACGTGGAAACCGTAGTTGAGTTCGACGTTGTATTCAGTCTCACGGATCGGCGTGTACAGCGGGTTATCGTAGTCACTCACGCCATTGGCGGCGTTGAGCAACTCAGAGTTCTTCTTCACGTCATCGTTGACGTGCAGGCGAGCGACACCGATACCAACGTCATCTTTTGGACGCGCGTCGAATGGCCCTTTGTACACCAGCATGATCGACTGATAGTTGTCGACCAGGTTGGTTTCCTTGTCGTGGAAGGTGGCGTTGGCCGCGATGTTCAGGCCGCGGGAAGCATCGCCGTTATGCGTGGTGAGTTGCTGTTGGGCAACGAACCAGTAGCCTTTCTTGCTGCTGCGGGTACGGTAAGCCGCGCCAGTGGTCGCTGCATCGTTGCCGTTGATGTCTTCACGAACGTCCGAAGCATCGGCGGCACTTTTGTAGTAACCCACACGGTATTCGCCCGGCAGGTTGTTGACCTTCGGCGACCAGACCAATTCCACCGGAATCACGGTGCCCTTGGTGCCGCTGCCGCTGAGTTTGAAGCCGTTGCCGTGCTCCAGTTGCGATGGGTTCTGGTTGTACGCACCGATTTGCGCATACAGCTCAGGCGTGATGTTGTACTTCACGCGGATCGCGGCCTGGCTGACCGGCCAGTTGTACCAGGTGTTTACATAGTTACCCACTTGCGAGCCGCAGAACGACAGGTTCTGGAAGTCGCACGGGAAGGTGTTGAAGTCTTCGCCTTCGCCGAAGTAACCGAGTTTCACGTCCAGCTTGTTGTCGAACATCTGGTGCTGGATCCAGAACTGGGTCAGACGCACCATGTGGCCACGGCCGTAGACTTCTTGAGACGAACTCAAGGTGCCGGCACGCGGGTCGCCAATACGGTCATTGGAGATATTCTGGCCGTTACGGTTGGTCAACTGGATCTTGGCTTGGGTGTTATCCCAACCCCACAACTTTTGCAGGTCCAGTGCTACGCCCAGACCGAATTGATCGGAGTAACGACCGGTCTTGTCGTTGTTGTAACCACCTTTGGCGTTGTAGCCCATCTCCCCAACGTAGTCAGCCTTGATGTCGATACCTTGCTCGATCAGCTTGGTACGCTCACCACCCCAGTCGCCGGTCATCCATTTCGAATCAGCACTGAATGCATCGGCCGCCATCGCATTGGCGGACAATACCAGGGCTGCTGCAGCTGACATTTGGCAGATCAGCCGAGTGTTGTTGTGTTGCTTTTTCATCCCTACATCCTCGTCTTTATTGTTATTAAACTGTTTTTATCTAACGCGGTTTACTTTTTTTATCTAAAACAACAACTTATCTGCTTCAACGGCCTTTGAATTGGGCCACATTGTCGGCATGCCCCTGGGCGGGCAATGAAGAAGCAGTGCCCAGTCGCTCGCCGGTGTTGGCGTCGAACAGCAATACCTTGGAAGGATCGAATTGCAGGGTCAGGGTCTCGCCCACCTGCGGTGCCACGTCGGGTGCCAGGCGGCAGCAGACCTTGGTGTCATTGAGTTGCACGAACACCAGGGTGTCCGGGCCGGTCGGCTCGGTGACCTGCACTTCGGCACGGATGCTCGACGCACTGTCGCCCTCGCCCGAGGCCAACATGATTTGCTCCGGACGCAAGCCCAGGATCACGTCGCGGTCCTCAAGGCCGGCATCGGTGGTGTTAAGCGCCAGTTCGCAACGGGCCTGGCCGCTGTCGAGCAGGGCCACCAGGCGACCGTCCTTGCGTTGCAGGCGCAGCGGCACGAAGTTCATCGGCGGCGAACCGATAAAGCTCGCCACGAACTGGTTGGCCGGGTTGTTGTAGATTTCTTTCGGCGTACCGAACTGCTGGATGATGCCGTCCTTCATTACCGCGACCTTGTCGCCCAGGGTCATTGCTTCGATCTGGTCGTGGGTCACGTAGACCGTAGTGGTCTTGAGGCGCTGGTGCATCAGTTTCATTTCGGTGCGCATCTCGACGCGCAGCTTGGCGTCGAGGTTGGACAGCGGTTCGTCGAACAGGTAGATCTTCGGCCGACGCGCCAGTGCACGGCCCATGGCCACGCGCTGTTGCTGGCCGCCGGAGAGTTGGCCAGGCTTGCGGTTGAGCAGGTGTTCGATCTGCAGCAGCTTGGCTACACGCGCCACTTCGGCGTCGATATCGGCCTGGGGCATCTTGCGGATCTTGAGGCCGAACTCGATGTTCTCGCGCACGCTCATGGTCGGGTACAGCGCGTAGGACTGGAACACCATGGCGATGTCACGGTCCTTGGGGCTCATGCCGCTGACGTCCTGATCGCCGATCATGATGGCGCCGCCAGTGATGGTCTCAAGACCGGCGATGCAGTTCATCAGCGTGGATTTGCCGCACCCCGAAGGGCCGACCAGGATCAGGAACTCGCCTTCCTTGATCGACAGTTCGATGTTCTTCAAGGTGTCGGGCAGGCCGGCGCCATAGGTCTTGTTTACATTGCGAAGTTCAAGCGTAGCCATGATTACCCCTTGACCGCGCCGGCCGTGAGGCCGCGCACGAAATACTTGCCTGCGATCACATAGACCAGCAGGGTCGGCAGCCCAGCGATCATCGCCGCCGCCATATCCACGTTATATTCCTTGGCCCCGGTGCTGGTGTTGACCAGGTTGTTCAGCGCCACGGTGATGGGCTGGGAGTCACCACTGGAGAACACCACGCCGAACAGGAAGTCGTTCCAGATCTGGGTGAACTGCCAGATCAGGCAGACCATGATGATCGGGGTCGACATCGGCAGAATGATCTGACGGAAGATGGTGAAGAAACCTGCACCGTCCAAACGCGCGGCCTTGATCAGCGCATCCGGAATGCTCACGTAGTAGTTACGGAAGAACAGCGTGGTGAACGCCAGGCCGTAGACCACGTGCACGAACACCAGGCCGGTGGTGGTGCTGGCCAGGCCCATCTTGCCCAGGGTGAACGAGGCCGGCAGCAGCACGGTCTGGAACGGCAGGAAGCAGCCGAACAAAAGCAGGCCGAAGAACAGCTGCGAGCCTTTGAAGCGCCAGAACGACAGCACATAACCGTTCAACGCACCGATGGCGGTGGAGATCAGTACGGCCGGAACGGTGATCTTGATCGAGTTCCAGAAGTAACCGTCTACCGTGGCCCAGGCCTTGACCCAGCCGATGCCGGTGACCACGGTCGGCCAGCTCAGCAGGTTGCCGGAGCTGATGTCTTCCGGGGTCTTGAAGCTGGTGAGCAGCATCACCACCAGCGGCACCAGGTACAGCAGCACGGCGAGGATCAGCACCGCATAGATCGCGATGCGACTCAGGCTGATGGGTGATTTGGAGGCGAGACTAGTCATTACGCTTGGTCCTCAGCTCGGAGTAGAGGTAAGGCACGATGATCGCGAGGATCGCACCGAGCATCAGGATGGCACTGGCCGAACCCATGCCCATCTGGCCACGGCTGAAGGTGAACGAGTACATGAACATCGCAGGCAGGTCGGACGAGTAGCCTGGGCCGCCGGCGGTCATCGCCGCTACCAGGTCGAAGCTCTTGATCGCAATGTGCGCCAGGATCATCACCGCACTGAAGAACACCGGACGCAGGCTTGGCAACACCACGCTCCAGTAGATGCGCGGCAGGCTCGCACCGTCGATCTGCGCAGCGCGCACGATCGATTGATCGACACCGCGCAGGCCAGCCAGGAACATCGCCATGATAAAGCCCGAGGCTTGCCAGACGGCAGCGATCACCAGGCAGTAGACCACGCGGTCCGGGTCGATCAGCCAGTCGAGACGGAAGCCTTCCCAGCCCCAGTCACGCAGGAGTTTGTCCAGGCCCATGCCCGGGTTGAGCAGCCATTTCCAGGCGGTACCGGTGACGATCATCGAGAGCGCCATCGGGTACAGGTAAATGGTGCGGATAAAACCTTCACGACGGATTTTCTGGTCGAGGAAGATCGCCAGGGTCACGCCGATGACCAGGGTGATACCGATGAACATCCCGCCAAACACCGCCAGATTCTTGCTCGCTACCCACCAGCGGTCGTTGTCGAACAACCGCGCGTATTGCGCAAGGCCCGCCCATTTGTAGGTGGGCAGGAATGTGGAATTGGTGAACGACAGCACAAACGTCCACAGGATGTAGCCGTAGAAGCCCACCAGCACGATGAACATGCTGGGCGCCAGCACCAGTTTGGGTAGCCAGCGCTGCAGTGCATCGAACGGCGAGGCTTTGCTGAACACAGCAACAGAACTCATGGGGAAATCCAGTACAGGGAAAAAGGACTACAGGAACAAGCCTTATGGGGGGCCAGGGAGTCCCCCACAAGGTCAACCGTTACTTGGCAGACTTGATCGCAGCGCCCAATTTCTTGGCGGTGTCGGCCGGATCGGCTTTCGGGTCGTTGATGAAGTTGGTCACGACATCAAAGAACGCACCTTGCACCGCCAGGGTAGTGGCCATGTTGTGCGCCATGCTTGGCTGCAGGCCGCCGGTTTTGGCGTCTGCCAGGAAGTCCTTGGCAGCGGTCTGGGCGCAGGAATCGAAGCCGTAGGAATCCATTTTGTTCAGCATGTCGTTGCGAACAGGGATCGAACCCTTGTTGATGCTGAACACTTTCTGGAAGTTCTCACCCAGCACGACTTTGGCAATGTCTTGCTGGCCAGCAGCGGTGCCTTTGTCTTTCTGCTTGAACACCGCCAGGGAGTCGATGTTGTAGGTGAAGGCTTTGTCGGTGCCTGGGAAGGCTACGCACTCGTAGTCCTTGCCGGCGACTTTCTTGGCCGCGGTCCATTCGGACTTGGCCCAGTCACCCATGATCTGCATGCCGGCCTTGCCGTTGATGACCTTGCCCGCTTCGAGGTTCCAGTCCTGGCCTTTGCCGTCGACGTCCATGTAGGTCGCGACTTTCTTCAGTTCGGTCAGCGACTTGACCATTTCCGGACCGGTCAGCGCAGCGTTATCCAGGTCAACCAGGGCTTTCTTGTAGCCATCGGCCCCCATCACCGACAGAACGACCGCTTCGAACACGGTGCTGTCCTGCCAAGGCTGGCCACCATGGGCGAGCGGAATGAAGCCTGCGGCTTTCAGCTTGTCGCCGGCTGCGTAGAATTCTTCGAGGGTGGTCGGGTTCTTGGTGATACCGGCTTTCTTGAAGACTTCCGGGTTGATCCACAGCCAGTTCACGCGGTGGATGTTGACCGGTACGGCGACGTAGTCACCTTCGTACTTCACGGTGTCGGAGACTTTCTTGTCGAGCAGGGAGTCCCACTTCTCTTCTTTGGCGACGTCTTTGAGCACGTCGGTGTCGAGCAAGCCGGTGGACGCCCATTCCTGGATGTCGGGGCCTTTGATCTGGGCAACGCCTGGCGGGTTGCCAGCAACCGCGCGGCTTTTCAGCACGGTCATGGCGGTGGCGCCACCGCCACCTGCTACGGCGCCGTCTTTCCAGACGAAACCATCTTTCTCAACTTGGGCCTTCAGGACATCTACAGCCGCCTTTTCACCGCCCGAGGTCCACCAATGCACAACTTCAACCGTCCCTTTCGAGTCGGCGGCAAATGCAGAGAGGGGAAACAACGAGGCAATGGAAATAGCAACGGCGAGGCGATTAATCGCGTTCATCTGAGTACCTTTTCTTGTTGTTATGCATGCAAGTCTTAGGCTTGCGCTGCACGGAGTTTAAACATGGATTTTTCAGGCGCAGGTAACAAAGGGATGGACAAATGTCACCAACCGGTGACATAGCGCCCAGCCCCGATGGCACTGGCCATGCTTGGCGCCAACGGCAGCGCAGGCAGCAATACCGCTTGCCAGGCATGGTACAGGTCGGGCTTGCCACCCCAGATGACGCTGCTGGGTTGGTTGTGGGGGCTGAGTTCGTGGTGCCAGCTGCCGTGAATACGGTCGATGAAGTGGGTTTCGCAAAACTCCCAGAAACGCCGGTACCAGGTTTCGTAGTGCAACTCGCCGGTGCGTTTGAGCAACGCCTGGGCTGCAGCGCTGGCTTCAGCGTGGGTCCAGTGCAGGCGTTCGCGCACCACCGGGCGCTGGTTCCAGTCGAGGGTGTAGACGATGCCGGGGGCGCCATCCACGGACCAGGCGTATTCGCAGGCGCTGGCGAACAGGCCCTTGGCGTCGGTCACCAGCCATTCGGGCGTAGCAAGCCCGGCGTGCAGGCGCGCGGCTTCCAGGTGCAGCACCAGCCGCGCCCATTCAAAACCGTGGCCGGGAGTGATGCCGTAGGGGCGGAAGCCGTCGGCGGGGTTGTCTTCGTTGTAACCGAGCAAGGGTTGCCAGTGCGTGTCGAAATGTTCGATCACCATGAACTGGTTGCCCGCCGCGTGGGTGTGGATAACCCGCTCGACGATGCGCAAGGCGCGGTCCAGCCAGCGCGTATCGCCGGTGACATCGGCCAGCGCGAGGAAGGCTTCAGTAGCGTGCATGTTGCTGTTGGCACCGCGATAGGCTTCGACACCGCTCCAATCCTGGGCGAACGATTCGAGCATCACGCCCTCCTCCTCGCTCCAGAAAAACTGGTCGATGATATGGACAGCGTCAGTCAGAAGGTTTTGTGCACCGGGCGCACCTGCCACCACCGCCGAGCTGGCGGCCAGGGCAACAAACGCGTGCAGGTAAGCCGCCTTGCCCCGGTTGCCATCGAGGGCGTGGGGCGTGGCAAACCAGCCACCGTGCTCACTGTCACGCAGCGGGCCACTGAGGGCTGCAACGCCATGCGCAACCAGGTCGGCATACCCCGGCAAACCCAAGGCGTGGGCCATGGCGAAGCTGTGAGTCATGCGGGCGGTGTTCATGGTTTCGGCGTGGGCATCGGCCGGCAATTGGCCTTTGTCGTCCAGGTTGCCAAAGCCGTCGGGCAGTCGGGACGACTTGGCAAAGGCCAGCAGGCGCTGACCCTCGGCCGCAAGCCAGACGTGGTGGGCAGGCGCGTTCAGCCAACTGCTGGCAGGCAGTGGTTGCGTGGTCATGGGTGGCCCTTATTGTTTTTTGTGGGATGACCGGAGTCTAAACAAGGGCGCGGTGGGGGCAAGTAACGAAGGCGATGGGAAATGTCACCAAGTGGTGACATTCCCAACATCAGCCTTATTGCCCGAGCGGGGTGACCCTTGCCGGCGCATTCAGCTGCTGGTTCAGGTTCTGCACCTGGCTTTGCAACGTGGTGATGTTGCGCGTGGTCTGAATACGGAACACGTCGAACTCTTTATTGGTCGGCGCATCGCTGTTGGCCGGCTGGTTGTCCTGGGCGCTCTTGAGCACCACAAGGTCTTGCTCGATACGCGCGATGGCAGCACTCGGGTTGCCCTGTTTCTTCAAGGCGGCCACGTCTGCAGTGAGCTCCTTGATTTCGTTATCGCGCTTTCCGGCGTCAACTTGCGCCGCCTTGAGCGTCGCCACGGCGTCGGTCAACGCCTGCACTTGGCCCTGCAATTTGCTGTTGGCATTGGACAGGTCAGTGGTGCTGGCAGTCATTTGCGCCAGGCGTTTATCCAGCTCGGTGGCTTGCCCGGCCACGCCGACCTGCTGCTTGCCCTGCTCCAGCAACTGGCTTTCAAGCTGCTTGATCTGCAGTTTCAGCGCTTCGCTGCCGTTGTTGACGCTGGCCTCGCTGGCCACCACCTTGCCGGAAATGTCCTGCAGGCGCCCCGCCGCTTCTTCGCTGATGCGCGCGAAGCTTTCCTGGGTGGCCACCAACTGCTGGCCCATCAGGGAGATCTGCTGGAAGCTCCACCAGGCCAGGCCCGCAAAGGCGATCAGCAGCGCGCCGATCAACGCCCACAAAGGCCCGGTGCTGGCGCTCTTGACCTTGACCACCTGGGGGTTGCGCGAGCGCACCGAGGTGGCCGGGGTGGGTTCGAAATCATCGTCATCCCCGACATCGGCCCGCAGGCTGGGAACGTTGTCGAAGTCGTCTTTAGCATCGTTGCGCATGTATCAACCCTGAATCGGTGAAGTGGCGTGCGACGGGAGTATAAACCGCGTTCCCGGCGCACTGATCGACCCGGAACGCCAGATTCGGTTCCCGAAGTGTTGCCGCTTGTGTGCTTACTTGAACCCCGGATCCTGGGCTTTCCACCAACTGCAGAACTCGTCGAGGGCGGTCCACAGGCTGACTTTGGGCTCGTAATCCAGATAATGCCTGGCGCGGCTGATGTCGAGGGTGAAATCTTTGTTCATCACTTGCATGCCCAGGCGCGAAAGAGACGGCTCCGGTCGCCCGGGCCACATCGCACAAAACGCTTCGTTGAGCGCCGCCACGCTGTAGGACAAACCGTAGGACCGGTAACGCGTCACCTGGGGCAATTGCATTTGACGCATCACGTAGTTGACCACATCCCACACTGGCACCGGCGTGCCGTTGCTGATGTTGTAGGCCCGACCCAGCGCAGGGCCCGGCGCGAGCAAACTGCTGAGCAGGGCTTCGTTGAGGTTGTGCACGCTGGTGAAGTCGACCTTGTTCAGGCCGTCGCCGACGATGGCCAGGCGGTTCTTGCGTTGCATGTTCAGCAGGCGCGGGAAGATGCTCATGTCGCCGGCCCCCGTAACGAATCGCGGGCGCAGGGCAATCACCTCGAGGCCGAACTCCTGGGCACCGAACACCTTCTGCTCGGCCAGGTATTTGGTGGCGGCATAAGGGTGCTTGAAGCGCTTGGGCACTTGCTCTTCGGTCAGGCCCAGGTGGTCGCGACCGTCGAAGTAGATGGAGGGCGACGACAGATGCACCAAACGCCCGACATGCTGCTTGAGGCAGGCCTCGACGACGTTCTCGGTGACCTGCACGTTGCCTTGGTAAAAGTCCTGATACTTGCCCCACAAGCCGACGGCGCCGGCGCAGTGCACTACGGCCTCGACATCGCGGCACAGGTGACGCACCAGGTCGGCGTCATTCAGATCACCCTGGATAAACTCGGCGCCGCGCCTGACCAGGTGCTCCACACCTTCGGCACGTCGCCCGTTGACCCGCACGTCCAGGCCCTGCTCCAGGGCGAAACGCGCAAAGCGCCCGCCAATGAAGCCGCTTGCGCCGGTGACCAGAATCTTCATGTATTACCCCATGTTCTTACGTTTTTCATCGCTGTTGCCTTGACGCACGCCATCACTCCAACGGCACCAGCCATTGACCACAAGCCTGGGCCAGATGGTCGGTCAGCAAGCCCAACAGTTGCCCGCCACTGCGCCAATGATGCCAGTACAGCGGCACATCGATGGGCTTATCTGGCAATAACTCGACCAATATGCCCTTTTCCAGCTGGTCGCGAACCTGCAATTCCGGCACCAGCCCCCAGCCCAGGCCCGCCTCGGTGAGGCGGATAAAACCTTCAGACGATGGGCACAAATGGTGCTCGAAACCGCCGTCCACGCCGAGAGAAGCCAGATAGCGGTGCTGCAGGAAATCATCCGGCCCGAACACCAGTGCCGGGGTGCGCGCCAGTTGATCGGCGCGTACGCCCTGGGGAAAGTGCCGGGCGATAAACGCCGGGCTGGCCAACGCCCGATACCGCATGGCGCCCAGCAACAGGCTGCGCGCGCCCGCCACCGGACGCTCGCTGGCGCAGATGCAGGCCGCCACTTCGCCAGCGCGCATGCGTTTGAGGCCGACGGTCTGGTCTTCCACCACCAGATCCAGCAGCAAATGCTGCTCGGCGCAAAACCCGCTGACGGCCTCGGCCCACCACGTGGCGAGGCTGTCGGCGTTCAACGCGATGCGCAGGCGTTCGGGCATGCCTTCCTCATCCAGCGCGGGCACCTGGCTTTGCAGGTCGCGCTCCAGTAAGCGCACCTGTTGCACATGGTTGAGCAGGCGACGGCCGATATCAGTGGGCGTCGGCGGCGTGGCCCGCACCAGTACCGGCTGGCCAATACGTGCCTCCAGCAACTTGATGCGCTGTGAAATTGCCGATTGCGACAGTCCAAGCACTTGAGCGGCACGCTCGAAGCCCGCTTGTTCCACCACGGCTGCCAGGGCAGAAAGCAATTTATAGTCGAACATCAGTTTCTCTAATGAGCGATCAGGAATATTGGTTTTTCTTATACAGCCTGCACCCTGAGAATAGCCAGCATCGCTCTTCTCTTTATAAGGAACCTCCCATGGCTGGCGAAACCGCCCTGGCTACGCTGCTGCGCAGCATGAGCCCTCAACTCAATGACGGCGACTACGTGTTCTGCACCGTGCCCAACAACCGCATCCCTGCTGGCTGCGAGGTAATCGGCAGCTTTCGCGAGCAGGAAGGCTTGACCCTGATCGTTGAACGCCACCAAGCGGAACAGGCCGGCCTGGCTTTTGACTACGTCGCCGCGTGGATCACCTTGAATGTGCATTCGGCCCTGGAAGCCGTGGGCCTCACCGCCGCCTTCGCCAGTGCGCTGGGCAAGGCCGGCATCAGTTGCAATGTGATTGCCGGTTATTACCACGACCACCTGTTCGTCGGGCGTGCCGATGCCGAGCGCGCCCTGCAGGTGTTGCGGCAACTGGCAGCAAACGCGGAGTAAACCCTATGTGGCAGAGTTATCTGAACGGTCTGCTGGTGGCGCTGGGCCTGATCATGGCCATCGGCACCCAGAACGCCTTTGTACTGGCGCAGAGCCTGCGTCGTGAACATCACTTGCCCGTGGCGGCATTGTGTGTGGTGTGTGACGCCCTGCTGGTGGCGGCCGGGGTGTTCGGCCTGGCGACGGTGCTGGCGCAAAGCCCGGTGCTGCTGGCGGTGGCACGCTGGGGCGGCGCGGCGTTCCTGATCTGGTACGGCGCGTGTGCACTGCGCCGGGCCTGTTCGAAACAAAGCCTGGACCAAGGCGACACTCTCAAGGTGCGCTCGCTGCGCGCGGTGTTGCTGAGCGCGCTGGCCGTGACCCTGCTCAACCCGCACGTGTACCTGGACACTGTATTGCTGATCGGCTCACTCGGCGCACAGCAAACCGAACCCGGTGCCTACGTGGCCGGCGCCGCCAGCGCATCGTTCCTGTGGTTCGCCACCCTGGCACTCGGCGCGGCATGGCTGGCACCCTGGCTGGCGCGGCCGGCAACCTGGCGCCTGCTGGACCTGTTGGTGGCGGTGATGATGTTCAGCGTGGCCTATCAATTGATCGCGGCTTAGGGAATATTCCAAAACGCTCTGGAACCTCTATCCCACACAGTTGTTGCGTGGTTTTGCCGCACCCCCGGTGCTATGATCCGGACCCTGCGCCGCAAAGAGTACAAACTCCCCGGCGCTTGTTTGGCCGCCCGTGATCGGCCTTGCGCTCACCGCAACTGACCTGATTAGGAGAATCATCATGGCTTTCGAATTGCCGCCGCTGCCCTACGCACACGATGCCCTGCAGCCGCACATCTCCAAGGAAACCTTGGAATTCCACCACGACAAGCACCACAACACCTACGTCGTGAACCTGAACAACCTGGTGCCAGGCACCGAGTTCGAAGGCAAGACCCTGGAAGAGATCGTCAAATCCTCTTCGGGCGGCATCTTCAACAACGCCGCTCAGGTCTGGAACCACACCTTCTACTGGAACTGCCTGGCGCCAAACGCTGGCGGCCAACCGACCGGCGCATTGGCTGAAGCCATCAACGCTGCGTTCGGTTCGTTCGACAAGTTCAAGGAAGAGTTCACCAAGACCTCCGTCGGCACCTTCGGTTCCGGTTGGGGCTGGCTGGTGAAAAAGGCTGACGGTTCCCTGGCCCTGGCCAGCACCATCGGCGCCGGCAACCCGCTGACCAACGGCGACACCCCGCTGCTGACCTGCGACGTCTGGGAACACGCCTACTACATCGACTACCGCAACGTGCGTCCAAAGTATGTGGAAGCGTTCTGGAACCTGGTCAACTGGAAGTTCGTGGCTGAGCAGTTCGAAGGCAAGACCTTCACTGCCTAAGCACCGCTTGCAGTAGAAAAAGCCCGGCATTGCCGGGCTTTTTTGTGGGCGCTCCACAACGCTGGCCAGACCGGAATCGTGGAACCCGCAGAAGGGAATCTGCCACCCACGCAGTGAGAGGAATAACCCTTTCACACTCTGCTGGAGAATCAATGATGGAAGAAATCGGAAAAGCGGGCGGGCAGATGGCGATGCAACTCATGAGCGGGCTTATGAAAGGCCTCGCCGGTGGCGCAGGTGGTGGTAGCGAAGGCGGTGGTGCCAGTGCACCCAGCAAGCCCGGTGAGGACATGATGCCGCCGGCGCCGTCGAAGATCGAGGTTTCCGCCTATCAGTGATGCAAAGGCTTAGCCTGACCACAGGCCAGTCGAGTACCCAGACGGCGGAGCAAATCCGCCGTTTTTTTCTGTTTTTTTGTGTGCATTCAGCCTCAAGACGCCTGCGGCCCTAATGTTCCTTTGACTGCCCTCACGGGATTGCCAATACTCATGGCATATTGAAGGCCACCCGCATGAGACAAGGAATGCCCCTTTGAAGCTGGAACTCAAGAACAGCTTGTCGGTGAAGTTGCTACGGGTTGTGCTGCTGTCGGCATTGATCGTGGGCGTTGCGCTGAGCGTGGCGCAGATCGTTTTCGATGCCTACAAGACGCGCCAGGCCGTGGCCGGCGATGCCCAGCGCATCCTCGACATGTTCCGCGACCCCTCGACCCAGGCCGTCTACAGCCTGGACCGCGAGATGGGCATGCAAGTGATTGAGGGCCTGTTCCAGGATGACGCGGTGCGCATGGCGTCCATCGGCCATCCCAACGAAACCATGCTCGCCGAAAAAAGCCGCGCCCTACAGCAATCGCCCAGCCGCTGGTTGACCGACCTGATACTCGGCCAGGAACGCACGTTCACCACCGCATTGGTCGGCAAAGGCCCCTACAGCGAGTATTACGGCGATCTGAGCATCACCCTCGACACGGCCACCTACGGCAAGGGGTTTATTGTCAGTTCAGTGATCATCTTTATTTCCGGGGTATTGCGCGCCCTGGCGATGGGCCTGGTGCTGTACCTGGTCTACCACTGGCTGCTGACCAAGCCGCTGTCGCGGATCATCGAGCACCTGACCTCGATCAACCCGGACCGGCCCAGCGAACACAAGATCCCGCAACTCAAGGGCCACGAGCGCAATGAACTGGGGCTGTGGATCAACACCGCCAACCAGTTGCTCGAATCCATCGAACGCAACACCCACCTGCGCCATGAGGCGGAAAGCAGCCTACTGCGCATGGCACAGTACGACTTCCTGACGGGCCTGCCGAACCGCCAGAAACTGCAGGAGCAGTTGGACAAGATCCTCATCGACGCCGGTCGACGCCAACGCCGCGTGGCCGTGTTGTGCGTGGGGCTGGATGACTTCAAGAGCGTCAACGAACAGTTCACCTACCAGGCCGGCGACCAATTGCTGCTGGCCCTGGCCGACCGTTTGCGCGCCCACAGCGGCCGCCTCGGTGCCCTGGCCCGGCTGGGCGGCGACCAGTTCGCCCTGGTACAGGCCGATATCGACCAGCCCTACGAGGCCGCCGAACTGGCGCAAAGCATCCTCGATGACCTGGAAGCGGAATTTGCCCTCGACCACGAAGGCATCCGCCTACGCGCCACCATCGGCATCACCCTGTTCCCGGAAGACGGCGACAGCACCGAAAAGCTGCTGCAGAAAGCCGAGCAAACCATGACCCTGGCCAAGACCCGGTCGCGCAACCGCTATCAGTTCTATATCGCCAGCGTCGACAGCGAAATGCGCCGTCGCCGCGAGCTGGAAAAAGACCTGCGCGATGCCCTCAGCCGCGACCAATTCCACCTGGTGTACCAGCCGCAGATCAGCTACCGCGATCACCATGTGGTCGGCGTGGAAGCGCTGATCCGCTGGCAACACCCGGAACATGGCCTGGTGCCGCCGGACCTGTTCATTCCGCTGGCCGAACAGAACGGCACCATCATCCCGATTGGCGAATGGGTACTCGACCAGGCCTGCCGGCAATTGCGCGAATGGCACGACCTAGGCTTCACCGAGTTGCGCATGGCGGTCAACCTGTCCACCGTGCAATTGCACCACACCGAGTTGCCGCGGGTGGTCAACAACCTGATGCAGATCTACCGCCTGCCGCCGCGCAGCCTGGAACTGGAAGTCACCGAGACCGGCCTGATGGAAGACATCAGCACCGCCGCCCAGCACCTGCTGAGCCTGCGCCGTTCCGGGGCATTGATTGCGATTGATGACTTCGGCACCGGCTACTCATCCCTCAGCTACTTGAAAAGCCTGCCACTGGACAAGATCAAGATCGATAAGAGCTTCGTGCAGGACCTGCTGGACGATGACGACGACGCCACCATCGTGCGGGCGATCATCCAACTGGGCAAAAGCCTCGGTATGCAGGTGATCGCCGAAGGCGTGGAAACCGCCGAGCAGGAGGCCTACATCATCTCCGAAGGCTGCCATGAAGGTCAGGGTTATCACTACAGCAAACCCTTGCCGGCGCGGGAGTTGGCGGCTTTTTTGAAGCAGTCGGAGCGCAATAACGCCGCGATTCTCTGATGCAGCAAAACGATACTGAATATTTCCCGCGTATAACCCTTTACACAAAATGCAAATCTTTCGCATTATGTCGCAGTTTTTGCGCTCCCCCGCGCGCCCCATCAACAACCGAAGCAGGATGTTCGCCATGATTCGTATGCCCCTGGCCACCGCCAGTCTGCTGGCCATTGCCATTTCTCTCGCCGGTTGCGGCGAAGGTAAAGACAAGGCCGCCGCGCCTCAGGCGCCGACCCCGGCTGCCAGCACTACCGCTCCAGCGGCTGCCACTCCTGCCGGCCAGGTCGACGAAGCCGCTGCCAAGGCCGTGGTCGCGCATTACGCAGACATGGTGTTCGCGGTCTACAGCGATGCCGAGTCCACCGCGAAAACCCTGCAAACCGCTATCGACGCGTTCCTCGCCAAGCCGAACGACGAAACCCTGAAAGCCGCGCGCACCGCCTGGATCGCCGCCCGCGTTCCTTACCTGCAAAGTGAAGTGTTCCGCTTCGGCAACACCATCATCGACGACTGGGAAGGCCAGGTGAACGCATGGCCGCTGGACGAAGGCCTGATCGACTATGTCGACAAGTCCTACGAACACGCCCTGGGTAACCCAGGCGCCACTGCCAACATCATCGCCAACAACGAAATCCAGGTCGGCGAAGACAAGGTCGACGTGAAAGACATCACCCCGGAAAAACTCGCCAGCCTCAACGAGCTGGGCGGTTCCGAGGCCAACGTCGCCACCGGCTACCACGCCATCGAATTCCTGCTCTGGGGCCAGGACCTGAACGGCACCGGCCCAGGCGCCGGCAACCGTCCTGCGTCGGACTACCTGACCGGCGACGGCGCCACTGGCGGTCACAACGAACGTCGCCGCGCCTACCTGAGCGCTGTGACCCAACTGCTGGTCAGCGACCTGGAAGAAATGGTCGGCAACTGGAAACCCAACGTTGAAGACAACTACCGCGCCACCCTGGAGGCAGAACCTGCCACCGACGGCCTGCGCAAAATGCTGTTCGGCATGGGCAGCCTGTCCCTCGGCGAACTGGCCGGTGAGCGCATGAAGGTTTCCCTGGAAGCCAACTCGCCGGAAGACGAGCAGGACTGCTTCAGCGACAACACCCACAACTCGCACTTCTACGACGCCAAGGGCATCCGCAACGTCTACCTGGGCGAGTACACCCGCGTCGACGGCACCAAAATGACCGGCGCCAGCCTGTCGTCCCTGGTGGCCAAGGCCGACCCGGCAGCCGACACCGCACTGAAAGCGGACCTGGCGGCTACCGAAGCGAAGATTCAGGTCATGGTTGACCATGCCAACAAGGGTGAGCACTACGACCAGCTGATCGCGGCCGGTAACGATGCGGGCAACCAGATCGTCCGTGACGCCATCGCCGCTCTGGTCAAGCAGACCGGTTCGATCGAAGCGGCGGCGGGCAAGCTGGGTATCAGCGACCTGAACCCGGATAACGCTGATCACGAGTTCTGATCAATGCGCAGTTGAATGAGGCGACCTTCGGGTCGCCTTTTTTGTATGCGGATGTCGACAATCAATCAGACACCACACAATCCATGTGGGAGCGGGCTTGCTCGCGAATGCGGTCTATCAGCTACAAATTCTTCAACTGACACGCCGCCTTCGCGAGCAAGCCCGCTCCCACATTAGCCTCTCATCGCTTCCAAGCCCCGGTTTACAAGCCCTGCACCGCAGGTAGAATGGCGCCACCTCCAACATCCGAGCGAATTTCATGGCGTTGCCGACCCTGCGCATCATCGGTTTCATCATCGGCATCTTCCTGATCACCCTCGCGATCGCGATGGTCGTGCCCATGGCCACCCTGGTGATCTTCGAACGCACCAGCGACCTGCCCTCCTTCCTGTGGGCCAGCATGATCACCTTTATCGCCGGCCTGGCGCTGGTGATCCCCGGGCGTCCCGAGCATGTGCACCTTCGCCCGCGGGACATGTACCTGCTGACCGTCAGCAGTTGGGTGGTGGTGTGTATCTTTGCTGCGCTGCCATTCCTGCTGACCCAGCACATCAGCTACACCGATTCGTTTTTTGAAAGCATGTCCGGCATTACCGCCACCGGCTCCACGGTGTTGAGCGGGCTGGACGCGATGTCGCCGGGTATCTTGATGTGGCGTTCGCTGCTGCACTGGCTGGGCGGCATCGGCTTTATCGGCATGGCAGTAGCGATCCTACCGCTGCTGCGCATTGGTGGCATGCGCCTGTTCCAGACCGAATCCTCGGACCGCTCGGAAAAGGTCATGCCCCGCTCGCACATGGTGGCGCGGCTGATCGTGGCGGCCTACGTGGGCATCACCATCCTTGGCAGCCTGGCGTTCTGGTGGGCCGGCATGGGGCTGTTCGATGCGATCAACCATGCGATGTCAGCGATTTCCACCGGCGGGTTTTCCACCTCCGATGAATCCCTGGCGCACTGGAAACAACCGGCGGTGCACTGGGTAGCCGTGGTGGTGATGATCCTCGGCAGCTTGCCGTTCACCCTGTATGTGGCCACCTTACGCGGTAACCGCAGGGCATTGATCAAGGACCAGCAGGTCCAGGGCCTGCTCGGTTTGTTGCTGGTGACCTGGCTGGTATTGGGCACCTGGTACTGGTGGACCACTAACCTGCACTGGCTGGACGCGCTGCGTCATGTGGCACTGAACGTCACGTCGGTGGTGACGACCACGGGGTTTGCACTCGGGGACTACAGCCTGTGGGGCAATTTCTCACTGATGCTGTTCTTCTACCTCGGGTTTATCGGCGGCTGTTCGGGCTCCACGGCGGGTGGGATCAAGATCTTCCGCTTCCAGGTTGCCTATATCCTGCTCAAGGCCAACTTGAACCAGCTGATTCATCCGCGCGCGGTGATCAAGCAGAAGTACAACGGCCACCGTCTCGACGAAGAGATCGTGCGGTCGATCCTGACCTTTTCCTTCTTCTTCGCCATCACCATCTGCGCCATCGCCCTGGCCTTGTCGCTGCTCGGCCTGGACTGGATGACCGCCTTGACCGGCGCCGCGAGCACCGTTTCGGGCGTGGGCCCGGGCCTGGGCGAAACCATTGGCCCGGCGGGCAATTTCGCCAGCCTGCCGGATGCGGCCAAGTGGATCCTGTCACTGGGTATGCTGCTCGGCCGGCTGGAGATCATTACGGTCTTTGTTCTGTGTATTCCGGCGTTTTGGCGTCACTGACGCTCGACGCGTCCAACAACCGCGCCCGGTATTCGCCGGGCGTGACATCGAACCAGCGACGAAACGCGCGGAAGAAGTTGCTCGGGTCGGCAAAGCCCAGCAGATAGGCAATTTCCAGCAGGGTCATGCTGGGTTGCGCCAGGTATTGCTCGGCCAGTTCACGGCGGGTGTCATCGAGCAGGGTCTGGAAGCTGGTGCCCTCTTCCTGCAAGCGCCGCTGCAAGGTGCGCTGGGACAGGTGCAACGTCTGGGCCACCACCTCACGCTTGGGCTCGCCCTGGGGCAACAGGCGGCACAACACTTGCCGCGCCTTGTGGGTCACGCGGCTTTCCGAAAAACGCGCCAGGTATTCACCGGCAAAGCGGTCATGCAGCAGGGCCATGGCTTCGTTGGCCGTGGGCAGCGGCGCGTCCATGTCGGCCCGCTCGAAAATCAGCGCGTCATAGGGCGCATTGAATTCCAGCGGCGCATGGAAGGCTTGTTTGTACGGGGCCAGGTCCGCCGGTTGCTCACCTTGCAGCACCACCTTGCGCGGCTGCAGCGTGCGGCCGGTCAGCCAGCCGCACAGGGCCAAGGCGCTGGCCAGCGAGGCTTCGGCGCTCTGCCGGGTAGGCGGCAGGTGGTCACCGTGTACCGTCAGAATCAGCGCATAACCTTCGGGGATCAATCGGAAACTCAGGTCGGCACTTTCAGCGATGATCCGCTGGTAGCGCACCAGCCGCATAAAACCTTCGGCCAAGGTGTTGCTGGACATCAACGCATAACCGGCCACATGAAATGACGCCGGGCGCACCACTTTGCCCATGTTCAGGCCGATCGCCGGGTTACCCGACAGCTCCACCGCACGCTGCCACAGGCGGGTCATGGAGTCCTGCGGGAACCGCGCATCGGGATCGCTCAGGGCGGCATAGTCGAGGCCGAGCTGCTTGAACAAGGCGCGGCAATCCAGGCCGTCCATTTCCAATGCCTTGACTATCCCCATCGCCCAGCTTGCAGAAGTTGTTCGTTCGCTCATGGCGTCTTCTTAATAAAGCAGGCTCAAACGGCAGCCAGGAAGCCAAGGATACTAAAGTGGCATCTATTGTCACTGGCTGTTACCACTGATCACTCTAGACTCAAATAAGCTCCCCGCCGAACATCTGTTGGGCGGCACAACAATCAAAGGGCCGGTCACCGTGGAAAACGTCAAGCGATTCAATAGCTTTGCTGAGTTTTACCCTTATTACCTGGCTGAGCACGCCAACAGCACCTGCCGGCGCCTGCACTTTATCGGCACCACGCTGGTGATCGGTATTTTGGCGTACGCCATCGGCAGAGGTTCGCTTCTCCTGTTAATCGCCTTGCCGATTGCCGGTTACAGCTTTGCCTGGATCGGCCACTTCTTCTTCGAAAAGAACCGCCCAGCGACCTTTCAACACCCGTTCTACAGCCTGTTGGGGGATTTTGTGATGTACCGCGATATGATCCTGGGCAAGGTGCCGTTCTAGCCGAACGACCGTTTAAACGATGAAAGTTCATCCATCTGCCGACATTAAAATCTTTTTGTCATTTGCAGTGCTGTATCCTGCCAAGGCTTTTTGAGAGCGCGGAATCACCTGCGATTGAAAAAACAGACCTTGCGAGGAGCGACGACGATGCACGAGATACCTAATCTCCCCTTCCCAAGCCTGCACCCAACAGAGCAGCCAACACCGCAGCAGGCCAGTGACAAACAGCCTGAGGCCAAAGAAGCAAAACCAGTCGACAGCGAAAGCCAGGACTGACGCCGTACCAGACCGTGTGGAAAGCGCAGCTTTGAGCGCTTTCCACACTGCCTGAACCCATCGAGACGCCCGCCATGACCGATACCCTCCCCGACAACCCGGATACCGCTGTACTCGACGCGGCCTTGCAGATGGTCGAGATCTGGAACCGCCTCAGCGCCGACAAACAAGCGCTGCTGCTCAAGCGTTTCGGCACCCAGGAAAACGCCCTGGCCGCCCTGGTCACCACCCAATTGCTGGCCCCTGCCCAAGCCTGACGTCTTTCTGAGCGGAGGTTTTTGCGTTTTACCGCCCTGCGCAAGCAAAACCACCGGTATCATTAGCAGCCTATCTTTACCTGCCGCGACAGTGGACCTTTCCCATGCCCGATACCCAGCGCCCCATGGCGGTCACGCTGCAAGTTGTTTCCATCGTGTTGTTCACCTTCATTGGCTACCTGAATATCGGCATTCCACTGGCCGTGTTGCCGGGCTATGTCCACAGTGAGCTGGGTTACGGCGCGGTGATTGCCGGCCTGGTGATCAGCGTGCAATACCTGGCTACCCTGCTGAGCCGCCCGTACGCGGGCAAAATCATCGATAACCTGGGCAGCAAGCGCGCCGTGCTGATCGGCCTGGTGGGCTGCGGCCTGAGCGGTGTGTTCATGCTGCTCGCGGCGTGGTTTTCCAGCATGCCGGCCTTGAGCCTGGGCAGCCTGTTGATTGGCCGCCCGGTCCTTGGCAGCGCGGAAAGCCTGGTGGGTTCGGGCGCGATCGGCTGGGGCATCGGCCGCGTCGGCGCGCAGAACACCGCCAAGGTGATTTCCTGGAACGGCATCGCCAGCTACGGCGCGCTGGCCGTCGGCGCACCACTGGGCGTGTTGCTGGTAAGAAATTTCGGGCTGTGGAGCATGGGCGTCAGCATTATCTTGCTGGCCATCGTCGGCCTGCTGCTGGCCTGGAACAAAGTCGCTGCACCAATCGTTGCCGGCGTGCGCCTGCCCTTCATGAATGTGCTGGGCCGCGTATTGCCCCATGGCTGTGCCTTGGCGCTGGGTTCCATCGGCTTTGGCACCATCGCCACCTTCATCACCTTGTATTACACCACCCAGCACTGGGATAACGCGGTGTGGGCCCTGAGCCTGTTCGGCGCCAGCTTTATCGGCGCACGGTTGTTGTTCGGCAACCTGATCAACCGGATCGGCGGCTTTCGCGTGGCAATTGCCTGCTTGTCGGTGGAGATCCTCGGTTTGCTGTTGCTGTGGCTGGCGCCGGACGCCAACCTGGCCCTGGCTGGCGCGGCGTTGAGCGGCTTTGGCTTTTCCCTGGTGTTCCCGGCGCTCGGGGTGGAGGCCGTCAACCTGGTGCCAGCATCCAGCCGCGGCTCGGCGGTGGGCGCCTACTCACTGTTTATCGACCTGTCGCTGGGCATCACCGGACCGCTCGCCGGGGCCGTGGCAGCCGGCTTCGGCTTTGCGTCGATCTTCCTCTTCGCCGCCCTTGCAGCCCTGGGTGGTTTGCTGCTGAGCCTGTACCTGTACCGTCAGGCACCCAAGGCCCGCGAGGCGCGTGACGACTAAAAGTCGACCTTGCCGCGCCCGGCCTTGATGCTGCCGCGCTTGGTCTTGGATTCGAGACGGCGCTTTTTCGAGCCCAGGGTCGGCTTGGTCGGGCGGCGTTTCTTCTCCACCTTGGTAGCGCTGAGAATCAACTCCACCAGACGCTCCAACGCATCCGCGCGGTTCTGCTCCTGGGTCCGGTATTGCTGGGCCTTGAGCACCAGCACGCCTTCACTGGTGATGCGGCTGTCGCGCAGCGCCAGCAAGCGCTCCTTGTAGAACTCCGGCAGCGACGACGCCGGGATATCAAATCGCAGGTGCACGGCACTCGACACCTTGTTGACGTTCTGTCCACCAGCGCCCTGGGCGCGAATGGCGGTCAGCTCGATCTCGGCGTCAGGCAGCTGCACATTGTTGGAAATCACCAGCATCAATCAAAAACCTTAAGCAACGGACAAGCCCAACTCGGACAACAACATCGACGCCTGGGCTTTGGAAATCACGGCGCCTTTGAACAGTTTGGCATCATTCAGGCGAAACCCGCTTAAATCCGCCCCCCGCAAGTCGGCGCCAGCAAAATTGGCGCCGTTGATACGAGCGTGGGCCAGGCTGCAATCGATCAGCTCGGCCTTGCGAAAGTCGGCATCCGACAAATCGCTGTCGGAGAAATCCAGGTTATTCAGCACGGTGCGGGCAAACGACAGCCCGGACAAGAAGGCGCTGTTCAACCGCGTTTCGCTGAAGCTCAAGCCCAGCGAGGCGCAATGGGTGAAATTGGCGCCGGTCAACTTACAGTGCTCAAAGCTCGCCTGGGACAGCTTGCTGCGCTGCCAGCGGGTGTTGTTCAGGTCACAGCTGTGGAAGTGCGCTTCCAACAGGTTCGCCGCTTCGAAAATGGCGAGACTGGCGCGGCAGCTTTTCCACTGCGTGCCTTCCAGGCGCGAACCGAGAAAGGAGGCCTGGACCAGGATGCAGCGCTCGAACACCCAATGATCCAAGGCCATGCGCGACAGATCAGCGCCGCTCAAATCCACTCCAATCAGACGCAAGGGGCCGCCATGCTGGTCGATCAGGCCTTCCAGCTCATCGCGCTGCAAGGCGCCGCCGTCGATGTCGGTGTGTTGCATGGGGCCTCCAGGCACGCTGAAAAAACGAGGGGCGATTCTAACCTGCCCCTGCACACAAAAAACCCGGCACGGCGCCGGGTTTTCTGTTTGAGGAAAGGTCCTACTCCAGAACCGTCCCCGTTGTGCCCATGGCTGCGCGGGCACTGCGCTTGTTCTTGACCCAGTAACACACCGCCATAAACGCCACCCACACCGGGATCGCGTACACCGACACCTGGATCCCCGGAATCATCAGCATGATCACCAGGATAAACACCACGAACGCCAGGCACACATAGTTGCCGTACGGGTACCACAGCGCCTTGAACAGCGGCACCTGGCCGGTGCGGTTCATGTGTTGGCGGAACTTGAAGTGGGAGAAGCTGATCATCGCCCAGTTGATCACCAGAGTGGCCACTACCAGCGACATCAGCAGTTCCAGCGCGTGTTGCGGGATCAGGTAGTTCATCAGCACCGCCACCAGGGTGATCGCCGCCGACGCGAGGATGGAACGCACCGGCACGCCGCGCTTGTCGATCTTCGCCAATGCTTTAGGCGCATCGCCCTGCTCGGCCATGCCCAACAGCATGCGGCTATTGCAGTAGGTGCCGCTGTTGTACACCGACAGCGCGGCGGTCAGGACCACGAAGTTGAGGATATGCGCAGCGGTGTTGCTGCCCAGCATCGAGAACACCTGCACGAACGGGCTGCCGCTGTAGGCATCGCCGGAGGCGTTGAGGGTGGTAAGCAGGCTATCCCATGGGGTCAGCGACAGCAGTACGACCAGCGCACCGATGTAGAAAATCAGGATACGGTAGATCACCTGGTTGATCGCTTTCGGGATCACGGTGCGTGGCTGGTCCGCTTCAGCGGCGGTGAAGCCGAGCATTTCCAGGCCGCCGAAGGAGAACATGATGATTGCCATGGCCATGACCAACCCGCCGACGCCATGGGGGAAGAAACCGCCGTGTTCCCACAGGTTGGTCACCGAGGCCTGTGGCCCGCCGCTGCCGCTGACCAGCAAATAGCTGCCCAGGGCGATCATGCCGACGATGGCCACCACCTTGATGATGGCAAACCAGAACTCGGCCTCACCGAAGACTTTGACGTTGGCCAGGTTGATCAGGTTGATCAGCACGAAGAACGCTGCGGCCGAGACCCAGGTAGGGATCTCCGGCCACCAGTAGTGCACATATTTGCCGACCGCCGTCAGCTCCGACATGCCCACGAGGATATACAGGATCCAGCAGTTCCAGCCCGACAGGAACCCGGCGAAACCGCCCCAGTACTTGTGAGCAAAGTGGCTGAAGGAACCGGCAACTGGCTCTTCGACGATCATTTCGCCGAGTTGGCGCATGATCATGAAGGCAATGAAGCCGCAGATGGCATAGCCCAGGATCATCGACGGGCCGGCGGATTTGAGCACCCCGGCCGAGCCGAGGAACAGGCCGGTGCCGATGGCGCCGCCCAGGGCGATCAGCTGGATATGCCGGTTTTTCAGGCCACGTTTCAGCTCGCCTGAAGAGGAAGGGGGAACACTCATGAAAAGGCTCTCACGCAAGGTTTGATGATGTTGAATGCAGGTTGCTGCCTTGAATTACCGACTCAAGCAGCGCCGCTCAAACCCCAGCGCAAGCACCAGGAGTACAGCGTCTTTCTAACGGTCATGCGTCACCTGTTTGTTTTTATCTGTGACGAAATCGAACCCGTCCGGCTCGTGGCCAGGCGGAGTGATCAGGGTGGGTAAACCCTGGGGTCTTGGCCTTTTGCGTGGTTACGCAAGGGGGTCACAGTAAAACGCGGCGGATTGTACACCGCTCGCCAGCTTGGGGGCGCCCTCGAGAGACGAGTGCGACGATCTGTCAGGTAATCCTTACAGGGCAGGATCAACCAATAATGTCGCCATTTACTCGTAAATTAATCGTTACAGCACGGAAAATTAACGTTACAGCCGTGATCTTAAGGAAAATTGTCGCTCGGAAATTTCCTACAATTTAGCCTGCGTAGTTCCCTGAATTTGCTAAAGAAAAATTCAAACACAAAAAACAGAACAAAAAATCCAAATGAAACCGTGTCAATAAAAATTTTGCATTTTGAAACACTCTCTCCTAGGTTCTTCCCACTTGCCCGCGAAGCCCGTTGGCAAGCCGTTCTCAAACAACGTCCTCTAGGAGATACACCATGCAAGCACTGGAAAACGACCTGGAAACCGAACTGCAACTCGACGATTGGTTTGAAGCGCCGACCCATGAGGCCGCCGTTGAAATGATGCAAGCCGACGCCGTTGTGCCGTTCGGCACCGCGATGTGGCCATTCTAAATATCGGCAGGCATCCGGCAGGTGCTGTGCACGGCATCTGCCTCCTTACCCAAGGCACAGAAGGAAACACGTCATGGACAAGGCCCGCGCCGTCGAACACTTTCTCTACTACCTCGCGCACCACCCGGCCCTCAATGGCCTGAGTCGCCCCACCGTGCTGCTGGGCCATACCGAGCGCTACGACGCCATCGCCCAGGCGATCACCCACAGCAGCGCCGCCCGCTTCAACTTCCAGGTGCAGCGCCTGGACCTCGCCGCCAGCGACACCCTGGCCGAGGCCATCGAAGCTTGCGACCTGTATCTGTTTCTCTATGATTCCTCGACCTTGCCCAACCCTCGCGCCGAAGGCCCGGACTTTATCCGTGCGCTGCAAGGCGTGATGGCCGAACACTGGAAAAAATCCCTGCTGTTCAAGGATTACGGCGACTACTTCTACGACACCTTCAGTGTCGAGCCCCAGCGCATTGCCGACCTCAACGCCACGCTGATCCGGCGCATGTCGCAAGCCACGGTGCTGAGCTTTACCGACAAGCACGGCTCACGCCTGGAAGCGCCGATGAGCAGCATCAAGAAGTGGACCAATATCAACGGCATCGGCAACCACGACCTGGCCCCCGGCGAGATCGCCACCCACAGTGAAGCCATCAATGGCCAAGTGAGGTTTGTCGGCACCTTTCTCAGCACCATCCCGTTTGCGCGTAAATATGGCGTGCTGGCGTCACCACTGGAGTTGTGGATCGAGAACTCGACCATCTGCAGCGTGGCCAGTGAGGTGCCGGGGCTGGCAGATGATTTCAACAAGTACCTGAATGCCAACCCGTCGAACCGTCGCGTCGAGGAATTGGGGATTGGCACCAATGAAGGCGTGAAGGATCTGTATGCGCGCAATGCCGGGTTCGAGGAGCGCCACTGCGGGCTGCACCTGGGTTTGGGGGGCGGGCAGAAAGGCAGTCATCACTTGGATCTGATCTTTGCCAGTGGGGTTTTGGCGTTGGATGACAAGCCCGTGTTTGATGGGAGATTTGCCTTCTGATCAGTTATTTAGAAACCTATGAAGATCCAAATGTGGGAGCGGGCTTGCTCGCGAAGGCTGCGTGTCAGCTGATGCATGTGTTACCTGATACTCCGCATTCGCGAGCAAGCCCGCTCCCACATTTCCGAGCGTATTTCAGACCAAAAAAAACGCCAACCCGAGGGTTGGCGTTTTTGTGCAGCACTTACATCACTGCGGCTTCTTGCGGCCAAAACCAGGACGCTGACCCGAACCGGCCGGGGCGCCACGGCGCTTGCCCGACGGCTCGTCCGCGACCAGTTTCGGGCCAGGGCGCTTGTTCGCCGCCGGCTTGGCTGGACGCTTGGTGCTGGCGTTATCAGCCGGGCGATCGGCTTCACCCCGGTTGCTGCGACCACCGGCCGGAGCAGGACGCGGTGCACGTGGCGCACGCTCCCCTTCCTGGCGCGATGGCGCGGTTGGGCGACGCTCACCTTCGATCTGCGGCTCACGCGAGATACGACCGCCGGTTGCCGGTGCATTCAGCGCCGGGCGCAGGGTGCGGGCCACACGCTCGGTACGTGCCACAGGACGCGACGATTTGCGCTGCATACGCTCAAGCTTGTCTTTGCTCTTGGCGTTCATCTGCGGCATCGCGACCGGCGTCAGGCCGACTTCGGCACTGAGGATGTCGACTTCGTACTGGCTCATTTCGCGCCAGCGGCCCATCGGCAGGTCGGAGTTGAGGAACACCGGACCGAAACGCACGCGCTTCAGGCGGCTGACCACCAGGCCCTGGGATTCCCACAGGCGACGCACTTCACGGTTACGCCCTTCCATCACCACGCAGTGGTACCAGTGGTTGAAACCTTCGCCGCCTGGCGCCTGCTTGATGTCGGTGAACTTGGCCGGGCCGTCTTCCAGCACCACGCCCGCCTTGAGGCGCTCGATCATCTCGTCATCGACTTCGCCACGTACACGCACGGCGTACTCGCGGTCCATCTCGTAGGACGGGTGCATCAGGCGGTTGGCCAGTTCACCGTCAGTGGTGAACATCAGCAAGCCGGTGGTGTTGATGTCCAGACGTCCGATGTTGATCCAACGACCTTCTTTGGGCTTGGGCATCTTGTCGAACACGGTCGGACGGCCTTCCGGGTCGTCACGGGTGCAGATCTCGCCGTCCGGCTTGTTGTACATGATCACGCGGCGCACCGATTCGGCGGCCTCTTCACGCTTGATGACCTTGCCATCAATGGTGATTGCATCGTGCAGGTCGACGCGCTGGCCGAGGGTGGCCTCGACGCCGTTGACCTTGATGCGCTTCTGGGTGATCCAGGCTTCGACGTCGCGGCGCGAGCCCACGCCGATACGCGCCAGCACCTTTTGCAGTTTTTCGCCTGCTGGGCCGATTTCCTGGCTGTCGTTCTGGTCTTTGTCGTTCATCTTAAGCACCTCCCGGTGGGTCGATTCAGGCGTGGCCTGAAGAGTGTTGAAAGCGGGGCTTTGGCCGAATAGCTCGGCAAAGGGTCGCGAATCATACGCGCATGGTGCGCGTTGCGCATCAGAGACTAGTCGATAACACCCTAATCATTTGCTTTTCCGCCGACCGGTGGCGCCCAGGGCCAGCAATCGGAGTTCGGCTTCGGCCAGGACCGTGCGTTTGTCGGCCTTGTCGAGCTTCTTCCAGGCGCGGATCTCGCGCTTGCTGCGGCCACAGCCGACGCAGATGTCGGCGTTGAATTTGCAGAGGCTGATGCAGGGGTCTTTGGTGGAACTCATGGGCAATCCTTTTTAAGGACAGTCAGATTGCGTCAGTCTTCGAACTGGCGACGCTCGGCTTCGATGGCTTCGGCCAGGGCGCGGGCTTCGTCTTCCTCGTCGCTCAGGGGCGGTTGTTCGAGAGCGGCTACGGCGGCGAGGAGTTTTTCGCGGGCTTCAGCCACGCCAAGGATGTCTTCCTCTGGCTCAGGTTCTGCTTCGACTTCAGGCTCAGCCTCAACGTTCGGTTGAATTTCAGGTTCGGCGGCGCCGTCACGCAGCAGGTCGTCGAAGTCCGTCTTGATGCCCTGCTCCATGTCGTCCAATTCCAGCAGCAACGTATGGAAACTGGTCTCGTCCTTCGGCTCTTCCGGCTCGGCGCTGGCATCGGCCAATTCCTGCAGGCTCGCGGGGACCGGCGCGTCGTCGAAATCGAGCACCGGCTCGGCTTCCATCTCGCGCAGTTCGGCCAGCGGCGGCAGATCGTCGAGGTTTTTCAGGTTGAAATGGTCGAGAAACACCTTGGTGGTGGCGAACATCGCCGGTTTGCCGGGCACGTCACGGTAGCCGACGATGCGGATCCACTCGCGCTCCAGCAAGGTCTTGACGATATGGCTGTTGACCGCCACGCCCCGTACATCTTCGATCTCGCCCCGCGTAATCGGCTGGCGATAGGCGATCAGCGCCATGGTTTCCAGCATCGCCCGCGAATAACGTTGCGGACGCTCTTCCCACAAACGGCCGACCCACGGGGAAAACTTCTCACGGATCTGCAGGCGGTAACCCGACGCCACTTCGCGCAGTTCAAAGGCGCGGCCATCGCAGGACTTGCGCAGGATTTCCAGTGCCTTCTTGAACACCGGTGGCTCAGGGCGCTCGGCTTCTTCAAAGAGTTCGAACAGGCGTTCCAGGGATTGCGGCTTACCTGAGGCCAGTAGGAAGGCTTCCAGCAGCGGCGCCAGTTCGCGGGGTTCAGTCAGATTCATCGATTCAGCTCTTTATTCGGCTCGCGCCCGCACGTGGATAGCCGCAAAAGGCTCATTCTGGACCAGCTCGACCAAGGATTCCTTGACCAATTCAAGGATCGCCATAAAGGTCACCACCACGCCCAGGCGCCCTTCTTCTTTAGTAAACAGTTCGACAAAAGGCACAAAACCACCGCCCTTCAGGCGCTCCAGCACATCGCTCATGCGCTCGCGGGTCGACAACGCCTCGCGGCTGACCTGGTGGCTTTCAAACATATCGCCCCGGCGCAGCACCTCGGCCATGGACATCAGCAATTCTTCCAGGCTCACGTCCGGCAGCAGTTTGCGTGCGCGGGCTTCGGGGGCGTCGAGCTTGGGCACTACTACGTCGCGGCCCACCCGGCTCAAGCCGTCGATGCCTTCGGCGGCGGCCTTGAAGCGTTCGTACTCTTGCAGGCGGCGGATCAGCTCGGCGCGCGGGTCGTCTTCTTCGGCTTCCACCGTTTCCGAACGCGGCAGCAGCATGCGCGACTTGATCTCGGCGAGCATGGCGGCCATCACCAGGTACTCGGCGGCCAGTTCCAGACGTACCGATTGCATCAACTCGACATAGCCCATGTACTGGCGGGTGATTTCCGCCACCGGAATGTCGAGGATGTTGATGTTCTGTTTACGGATCAGGTACAGCAGCAGGTCCAGCGGGCCCTCGAACGCTTCAAGGAAGACTTCCAGGGCATCCG
Organism: Pseudomonas sp. P7759; assembly: GCF_013386445.1. NCBI lineage: Bacteria > Pseudomonadati > Pseudomonadota > Gammaproteobacteria > Pseudomonadales > Pseudomonadaceae > Pseudomonas > Pseudomonas sp. P7759. The sequence goes on along the minus strand of NZ_JACART010000003.1, from coordinate 214,943 downwards.
GCGGAATGTACAGGTCCAGCGGCATTTCCATGACCGCCTGGCCATACACCATGGCAAACGGCAGTTCCTGCTGGGCGCCCGCCTGGGGATCCACGGTTTCCACGGCTGACATTCAGGCCTCGACCATGAACGGGGCCGGGTCGCCGCAACCCACGCGGATCACCTCGGGTTCGCCGTCGGCCAGGTTGATCACGGTGGAGGCCTTGTTGCCGCCGTAGCCGCCGTCGATGATCAGGTCGACCTGTTTTTCCAGCAATTGACGCATTTCGTAGGGGTCGTACAGCGGCTCATCTTCACCCGGCATGATCAGCGACACACTCATCAAAGGCTCACCCAGCTCTTCGAGCAGCGCCAGGGCGATGGGATGTTCCGGCACCCGCAGGCCGATGGTGCGCTTCTTGGGGTGCAGCAGCAGGCGCGGCACTTCGCGGGTGGCGTTGAGAATAAAGGTATAGGGCCCCGGCGTGTGCGCCTTGAGCAGGCGGAAAGTGCCGGTGTCGACCTTGGCGAACAGGCCGAGCTGGGACAGGTCGCTGCAGATCAGCGCGAAGTTGTGCTTGTCATCTAATTGACGCAAGCGTCTTACACGTTCCACCGCGCCCTTGTCGCCGATCTGGCAACCGATGGCGTAGGAGGAATCCGTCGGGTAGATCACCACGCCGCCGGCGCGAATGATCTCGACGGCCTGCTTGATCAGGCGCGCCTGGGGGTTTTCCGGATGAATCTGGAAGAATTGACTCACGTGTTCTACCTGTTCAGACGGTGGCAGTAATGGGGTCATGCTTGAATCGCCCCGACAAGAGCGGCAGGTCTTCGGGTACCTGGCGATACTCGCCGATTTCGGACCACCCACCTGGGCCATGAAAATCACTGCCGGCGCTGACCAGCAGACCAAATTCGCGGGCAAGGATCGCCAGGCTGCCGACCTGCTCGGCAGGTTGGTGCCCATTGACCACTTCGATCGCGTGGCCACCCGCTCCAATATAGTCGCTGATCAGCTTGCGGCGCTTGCTGCGGGTGAAATCGTAATGCCAGGGATGGGCCAGGCTGACCCAGGCCCCGGAGGCACGCAGGGTCGCGACCGTGTCTTCCAGGGTCGGCCAGTGTTGCTTCACATCCCCCAACTTGCCGGCGCCCAGCCATTTGCGGAAGGCTTCGGCGCGATCCTTGACGAACCCTTCACGCACCATCCAGTCGGCAAAGTGCGGCCGGGCCGGTGCATTGCCGCTGTCGCCCAGCTCCTGCTGGATGGCGCGAGCGCCGTCGAGGGCGTTCGGCATGCCTTTAAGGCTGAGCTTGCGGCTTATTTCTTCGGACCGCAGCCAGCGGCCATCGTGCAAATCGGCAATGGCCTGCACCAGCGGCGGGGCTTGCTGATCAAAACCATAGCCGAGCACATGAATGGTGGCGCCGCCCCAAGTGCAGGACAATTCCACGCCGTTGACCAGTTGCATGCCCAATGAATGCGCGGTTTCGCGGGCTTCGTCGAGGCCTTCGAGGGTGTCGTGGTCGGTCAACGCCAGGACTCGCACGCCTTTTTCAAACGCACGCGCAACCAGTACCGCGGGCGCCAGGGCGCCGTCGGAGGCCGTGCTGTGGCAGTGCAAATCAACATTCACGGGGATGTGTAACCTCAAGTCAGCTGGCGCTTTCGCTACCAAGGATGTTTGTTATTATGCCGCCACATCCAGCTTCTGGCTCTTACTGTGAAACAATTCATCGACTTCATCCCGCTGTTGCTGTTTTTCATCGTTACCAAACTCGACCCCAGGGTCATCGATATCGCCGGTCACCCGGTGTCGTTCGGGGGCATCTACAGCGCCACCGCCGTCCTGATCATCAGCTCTATCGTCGTCTACGGCGCTATCTTCATCTCCCAGCGCAAGCTGGAAAAAAGCCAATGGCTCACCCTCATTGCCTGCCTGGTATTCGGCGGCCTGACCCTGGCCTTCCACAGCGAAACCTTCCTTAAATGGAAAGCGCCGGTGGTGAACTGGTTGTTCGCGCTGGTGTTTACCGGCAGCCACTTCATCGGTGACCGCCTGCTGATCAAGCGGATCATGGGCCACGCGCTGACCCTGCCGGAGCCCGTGTGGACACGCTTGAACGTGGCCTGGATCGTGTTCTTCCTGTTCTGCGGCGCCGCCAACCTGTTCGTGGCCTTTACCTTCCAGGATTACTGGGTCGACTTCAAAGTGTTCGGCAGCCTGGCCATGACCGTGTTGTTCCTGGTGGGCCAGGGCATCTACCTGTCGCGCCACCTGCATGACGTTGCCCCTACCACGCCAAAAACCGAGGACTGACATGCTCTACGCCATCATTGCCACCGACGTGGCCAATTCGCTGGAAAAACGCCTGAGCGTACGCCCGGCCCATGTCGAGCGCCTCAAGCAGCTGCAGGCCGAAGGCCGTATCGTGCTGGCCGGCCCGCACCCGGCGGTAGACAGCAACGACCCAGGCGATGCCGGTTTCACCGGTAGCCTCATCGTCGCCGAGTTCACCTCCCTGGCCGATGCCCAGGCCTGGGCGAAGGCTGATCCTTACGTGGCGGCCGGCGTTTACGCGGACGTCGTGATCAAGCCGTTCAAGCAAGTCTTGCCTTGATAACGGCCGCGCCGAACCTAATCGGTTCGGCGCATGCCTAATTGCTCATTATTCTCGGTACCCTGCCGACAACGTTCTGAATATTCGTGTGGAATCAGGAGTTCCGATGCGCTTACGTCAGTTGTGTCTGTTGGCAGTGGTAATGATCGGGGCTTCGGCCCACGCTGAAGAAACCTCGAACACCGGCAGTTCCACGCCCCTGTCCTTGAGTGCTGGCGCCCAGATCACCGAGTTGCAGCAACGTTTGAAAGAAAGCGAACGCCAGCGTGAAGAACTGAGCAAGCAACTGCAAAGCGCAGATGCTACCCGCGAAAGCGCCCAATTGAGTCGCCTTCGCCAAGAGAACCAACGCCTGGCCCAGCAACTCAAAGATACACAGGGCGGCGCCTTGACCCGCTGGCTGACCGAGCAACAACAGTGGTTCGTCACCGGTGGGGCCGTCGCACTGATCGCCCTGCTGTGCGGGATCTTCGCCAGCGGGGGGCACCGTCGCCGTCGACAATGGCTAAATTGAGTGAGTCATGAGCGAGCTGTTACTGATAGATGATGACCAGGAGCTCTGTGAGCTGCTGACCAGTTGGTTGAGCCAGGAAGGCTTTCAGGTGCGCGCCTGCCATGACGGCTTGAGTGCGCGCAAAGCCTTGGCCGACAGCGCCCCGGCTGCGGTGGTGCTCGACGTGATGCTGCCCGACGGCAGCGGCCTTGAATTGCTCAAGCAATTGCGTAACGACCACCCGGAACTGCCGGTGCTGATGCTCTCGGCCCGTGGAGAACCACTGGACCGCATCCTCGGCCTGGAACTGGGCGCCGACGATTACCTGGCCAAGCCCTGCGACCCACGCGAGCTGACCGCCCGCCTGCGCGCCGTATTGCGCCGCAGCCATCCGGCCGCCGTGTCGACCCAGCTGGAATTGGGCGACCTGTGCTTCAGCCCGGTGCGCGGCGTGGTCAGCATCGACGAACAGGAGTTCGCCCTTACCGTTTCCGAAAGCCGCCTGCTGGAAGCCTTGCTGCGCCAGCCCGGTGAACCGCTGGACAAGCAGGAACTGGCGCAGATCGCCCTGGGCCGCAAGCTGACCCTTTACGATCGCAGCCTGGACATGCACGTCAGCAACCTGCGCAAAAAGATCGGCCCACACCCGGATGGCCGGCCACGGATCGTGGCGTTGCGTAGCCGGGGCTACTACTACAGTCTTTGAAATCGGGAGCCCTGGGCTCCTGGTTTTGTCAGCTCCCCCCAAATCGTCTTTACCCAAGCTTTACCCACACCTGACCGCCGCTGACCTTGATCTCCGTAATCTACTCACATCCGGACTCACCGGAATAGAGACAGGAGAATCACCATGCGCAAGACCCTTATCGCTTTGATGTTCGCCGCTGCCCTGCCCACCGTTGCCATGGCGGCAATGCCTGAAGGCCCAGGCCCGATGGGCGGCCCGGAAGGCCACATGATGGGTGGCCCGGGCCACGGCGGTGAACACGGTCCGCGTGGCAAAGGCGGCCCTTTCAGCCAACTGGACCTGAGCAAGGAACAGCGCCAGCAGATCGGCAAGTTGATGGGCGACCAATGGCACGCTCGCAAAGACCTGACCAAGAAGTACTTGGACAAACTGCCAGCCGCTGACCAGAAAGCCATGCAGGACGAAATCGCCGCCGGCAAGCAGAAAACCCAGGCGGACATTCGTGCGGTGCTCAAGCCTGACCAGCAGAAGAAATTCGACGAGATCGTCAAGCAGCAGGAACAGCGTCGCGCCGAATGGAAGGAATTCCAGGCCTGGAAAGCGCAACAGCCGCAAAAAGCGCAATAATGCACCCGCGTTAACGCTCCCAGCCCAGTGGCCACCGCCACTGGGCTTTTCCTGTTTGAGGGTTTCCTGTGCGTTCATTGTTCTGGCGCATCCTGGCCAGTTTCTGGCTGGCCATCGCCTTGGTTGCCGGGTTGTCGATCCTGCTTGGGCACATGCTCAATCAAGATGCCTGGATTCTCAGCCGTCACCCCGGCCTCAATAACCTGGCCGAAGAGTGGACCCAACTCTACGAAGCCCAGGGCGAGGACGCGGCGCAGGATTTGCTGCAACAACGCAAACGCCAGTACCACATCGACGTACAAGTGCTGAATGAAAGCGGCGAGCCGGTGGTGCGCGGCACCTTCCCGCGCCGCGCCGCCGCTTTCGAAGCGCGCCAGAATGACAGCCAGGACGGCCACTTGCCCTGGCGCCGCCTGACCGCCGAGTACACCAGCGAAAAGACCGGTGACACGTACTTGCTGATCTACCGCATCCCCCACCCGGAACTCGACGCCTGGCACCGCAGCAGCCTTCTGTGGCCGTTGAGTGCACTGGCGATTGCGCTGGTCGTGCTGACCCTGTTCAGCCTGTTGGTGACGCTGTCCATCACCCGTCCCCTCAGCCGTTTACGCGGCGCGGTGCACGACCTTGGCCAAGCCACCTATCAGCAAAACAGCCTGGCGCGCCTGGCCAACCGTCGCGATGAATTCGGCGTGCTGGCCACCGATTTCAACCGCATGGGCGCCCGCCTGCAAAGCCTGATCGGCAGCCAGCGCCAGTTGCTGCGCGACGTGTCCCACGAGTTGCGCTCACCCTTGGCACGTTTGCGTATCGCCCTGGCCCTGGCCGAACGCGCCAGCCCCGAAGAGCGGGAAAAGCTCTGGCCGCGCCTGACCCGCGAGTGCGACCGACTCGAAGCCCTGATCAGTGAAATTCTGGTACTGGCCCGCGTTGATGCCGACAACGCCAGCGCCGAAGAAGTCGACCTCACCGTCTTGCTCAAAACCTTGCAAAAAGACGCCCAGCTCGGCGCGCCGGACCAGGTGGTGCAACTGAACGCCGACACCGACCTGAACCTGAAGGGCTGGCCGACCATGATCGAACGCGCGGTGGATAACCTGCTGCGCAATGCCCAGCGCTTCAATCCACAGGGCCAACCGATTGAACTGCACGCCCAGCGTCAGGGTGATCGGATCCTGATCAGCGTGCGCGACCACGGACCCGGTGTTGACACCGAACACTTGAGCCAGCTGGGCGAACCCTTTTACCGCGCCCCCGGCCAGACCGCACAAGGCCATGGCCTGGGCCTGGCGATTGCGCGTCGCGCCGCCGAGCGCCATGGCGGCAGCTTGATCCTGGCCAACCATCCCGACGGCGGTTTTGTTGCCAGCATCGACCTGCCGTTGGAACCAGGGGTTGTCACACCGGCCTGATGATCTTCTATAGTGGCCCTTCTCTTACGGAGGGCCTTTGATGACTGACCTGCTGACTCCCATCCAAGCCGCACTCGCTCTACCGCAAACACCACTGACCTTTACCGAAGCCGGCGCCCTGCCCTCGACCTTCGCCGTGACTGAGCTGGCCAGCGCCAGCATCGGTGCCGCTGGCCAGGCGGTGGCGCAGTTGATCCAACAACAGACCGGGCGCCTGCCCAGCGTCACAGTGGACCGGCGCCTCGCGTCCTTTTGGTTTTCTTCTTCGATCCGCCCGGTGGGCTGGCAAGTACCGCCGCTGTGGGACCCGGTGGCCGGCGACTACGCCAGCGCCGATGGCTGGATTCGCCTGCACACCAATGCGCCCCATCACCGCGCGGCGGCCGAGCGTGTGCTGGGCAAGGTGACCGACCGGGCCGAAATGGCCGCCAAGGTTGCCAAATGGAATGCCGCCGAACTGGAACAGGCGATTGTCGATGAGGGCGGTTGCGCCGCGCAGATGCGTGACTGGCAAGCCTGGCAAGCCCACCCCCAAGGGTTGGCGGTGAATGCCGAGGAACTGGTGCAGCGCCAGACCTTTGCAACCACCACCGACAAGCCCTGGCTCGGCTCGGTTGCGCGGCCACTGGCGGGCCTCAAGGTATTGGACCTGACTCGCGTGTTGGCCGGCCCCGTCGCCAGTCGTTTTCTTGCAGGCCTGGGCGCTGACGTGCTGCGCATCGACTCGCCCACCTGGAACGAACCCGGCGTAGTACCGGAAATGACCCTGGGCAAACGCTGCGCCCGCCTGGATCTGAAAAGCCCGGAAGGCCGGCAGGTTTTCGAAGACCTGCTCAAGGAAGCGGACATCCTGTTCCACGGCTACCGCGCCGATGCCCTGGAACAGTTGGGCTACACCTGCGACGCACTGCAAACCCTCGCCCCCGGGCTGATCGACGTGAGCCTCAACGCCTACGGCTGGAGCGGCCCGTGGCGCAACCGCCGGGGTTTCGACAGCCTGGTGCAGATGAGCAGCGGAATCGCCGCCGCCGGCATGGCCTGGAAACAGTCGGACAAACCGCTGCCCCTGCCGTTGCAGGCGCTGGATCACGCCACCGGGTATTTGATGGCAGCCAGTGCGATTCAAGCATTGAGCGAACGGTTGAAGTCCGGGCGTGGTGGCGCGGCGCGGTTGTCATTGGCGCGAACGGCGAGCTTGTTGGTGGAGGCTGGACAAGTGCCGGAGCAGCCAGGGTTACGCGCCGAAGAGCCTACGGATCAAGGGGTATTGATGGAACAGACAGCCTGGGGCCAGGCACATCGAATATTGCCACCGGTGACCATCAGCGGCACGCCGTTGCAGTGGGATTTGCCGGCTGGGGAATTGGGCTCACATCGGCCTCAGTGGTGACCTTGAGTCCGCATTCGCGAGCAAGCCCGCTCCCACATTTTGACCGAGTACCTCCAGGGAATGCAGTCGAATGTGGGAGCGGGCTTGCTCGCGAAGAGGCCAGTACAGGCACTCTTAATCCGCCCGCTGCAACGACGTCCACAAGTGCTGCGCCGCATACGCCCGGAGCGGGCGCCAAGCCTCAGCCCGCGCCAACAACTGCCGCGCCGAAACCGGCCCACCTTCCAATGCCACCAGCGCATTGATCAACCCGATATCCCCCGACGCAAATGCATCCGCCTCGCGCATCTGGCGCATGGCGATGTACTGCGCGGTCCAATCACCAATGCCTGGCAACGCCACCAACCGCGCCACACCGGCCTTGAGGCTGGCCTGGGGTTCGAACAATCGAGGATCATTCAGCAACGCCTGGGCCACGCCCGACAAGGTCCGCCCACGCGCCTTGGGCATGCCCAGCGTCGCCAGGTCCGCCGCCGCCAACACCTCGGAGGTGGGAAACACATGGGTGATTCCGGCATGCGGGGTTTCCAGTGGCTGGCCGTATTGAGTCACCAACTTGCCAGCCAGACGAATCGCGGCCACCACAGTGATTAGCTGGCCCAGCACCGCGCGAATCGCCAGTTCCAGGCCATCCCAGGTGCCCGGCACACGCAAGCCCGGACGCGCTGCGACCAGTTGCGCCATCAACGGGTCCGTCGCCAGTTGCGGGTTGATCAACTGGGGTTGGGCATCCAGATCAAACATCGTGCGCAGGCGCCGTTCGATTTCAGGCAGCGCTGCCGCTTCTGGAAAATCCACCTCCACGTCGAGCCAATCGCCATCCCCCATTGCCACACTGATCCAGCCCTGCTGCCCACCGAGGCTGATACTGCGCCGGTACACGCCCGCCTCGACCGTCTCCATCCCGCCGATCGCCCGCGCCGACAGAAACCCCACCATTGCCGCCCAGTCGTAGGGCGGCTGATACGCCAGTTTCACAACGACAATACCCCGCTGTACAACCCATACGCCGCCAGCCCTGCGCCGGCGATCACGCAGCTGAAAATGCCTTTTTCCATGAGGGTAAACAAGGGCTGGCCCTGCTCACGCTTGGCGAGGGCAAACAGGATCACGCCCGGCGCATACAACAACGCCGACAGCAGCAGGTATTTCAAGCCCCCGGCGTAGAGCAGCCACACCGCGTAGCCGAGGGCAATCAGGCCGACCAGCAGGTCCTTCATCCGTTGGCCGTGGGCGCCTTCATAGGTTTCGCCGCGCCCGCTCAACAGCACCGCATAGGCCGCCGACCACAGGTAGGGCACCAGGATCATCGACGAGGCCAGGTAGATCAGGGTGGTGTAGGTGCTGTGGGAAAACAGCGTGATCACCAGGAACAGCTGGATCATCACATTGGTCAGCCACAGCGCATTGACCGGCACCTGATTGACGTTTTCCTTTTTCAGGAAGGCCGGCATGGTCTTGTCATGGGCGGTGGCGTAGAGGATTTCCGCGCAGAGCAGCGCCCACGACAATAAGGCGCCGAGCAGAGACACTGCCAAACCGATGCTGATCGCCATCGCCCCCCAGGGGCCGACGATATGTTCCAGCACACCCGCCAGGGACGGGTTTTGTAATTGCGCCAGTTCCGGCTGGCTCATGATGCCCAACGACAGCACGTTCACCAGCACCAGCAACGCCAGCACACCCAGGAAGCCGATCACCGTGGCGCGGCCCACATCCGAGCGTTTCTCAGCCCGCGCCGAGTAGACACTGGCGCCTTCGATGCCGATAAACACAAACACGGTGACCAGCATCATGTTGCGCACCTGGTCCACCACGCTGCCGATCTTCGGGTTGCCCAGGCCCCAGATATCGCGGGTGAAGATATCCGCCTTGAACGCCACGGCGGCGATCACGATGAACATCAGCAGCGGCACAATCTTGGCCACGGTGGTGATCTGGTTGATGAACGCCGCCTCCTTGATCCCCCGCATCACCAGGAAATGCACGGCCCACAGCAACAAGGATGCACAGCCGATGGCCACCGGTGTGTTGCCCTGGCCGAACACCGGAAAAAAGTAGCCGAGGGTACTAAATAGCAACACGAAGTAACCCACGTTGCCCATCCAGGCGCTGATCCAGTAGCCCCAAGCCGATGAAAACCCCATGTAGTCGCCGAAACCCGCCTTGGCGTAGGCGTACACACCCGAATCCAATTCGGGCTTGCGATTGGCCAAGGTCTGGAACACGAACGCCAGGGTCAACATGCCGACCGCGGTGATTGCCCAACCGATCAGCACGGCCCCCACCTCGGCGCGGGCAGCCATGTTCTGCGGCAAGGAAAAAATCCCGCCGCCGATCATCGAGCCCACCACCAGGGCGATCAAGGCGCTGAGTCGAAGTTTCTGGACCGGTTGGGACATACACACTCCTGGTCAATAACTGTTTGAGCCGACAACCGTGCACTCAACTAATTAACTCAGCGAGTGTAGCGTTTATTAGAGAAGGCGATAAAACCGACACGCTCATAACGTAATGGCCTGTCAAATATTCACGTTTAGGCTTATTTAGAATTTAAATAACACATCACACTAACGCTTATAGCGCTTTGGTGAAACTTCGTTCAAAAAGTTTGCACATCTGGAAATACGGTCTAGCTTCAAACGTCCACGGACCTGACTAATAGATTAACCATAAAGCGAGAGAAGCGCTCTGCAAAGCACCTCTCCGAGGATTTATATCGCCCACGAGTTTCCAGCCTAAGTCATTAATTCACAATGGAATGTGCCAATGAAGTGATCTGAGTCAGCTGTTTGAATAGCGCACGGAATTATTCTGTGGTCTCTCTTCTCCTGCATTGGAGTTATGCAATGTCTGAATCTCCCGGAAAACTTCGACTCGGCGCACTGGTTGCACTTGTCGTGGGCTCGATGATTGGCGGCGGGATCTTCTCACTGCCGCAGAACATGGCCGCCAGCGCCGACGTCGGCGCGGTGTTGATTGGTTGGGTGATTACCGCCATCGGCATGTTGACCCTCGCGTTTGTGTTCCAGACCCTCGCCAACCGCAAGCCCGACCTCGACGGCGGCGTGTATGCCTATGCCAAGGCCGGGTTCGGCGACTACATGGGTTTCTCGTCTGCCTGGGGCTACTGGATCAGTGCCTGGCTGGGCAACGTCGGTTACTTCGTGTTGCTGTTCAGCACCCTCGGTTACTTCTTCCCGCTATTTGGAGAGGGAAATACCCCTGCTGCAGTGATCGGTGCCTCGGCGCTGCTGTGGGCCGTGCATTTCCTGGTATTGCGCGGCATCAAGGAAGCGGCGTTCATCAACCTGGTGACCACCGTCGCCAAGGTCGTACCGCTGGTGCTGTTCGTGTTGATCGCGCTGTTTGCGTTCAAGCTGGAGATCTTCACCGCTGACATCTGGGGCGTGAAAAACCCGGACCTGGGCAGTGTGATGAACCAGGTACGCAACATGATGCTGGTCACCGTCTGGGTGTTCATCGGCATCGAAGGCGCGAGCATCTTCTCGTCTCGTGCGGAAAAACGCTCCGACGTGGGCAAGGCCACCGTGATCGGCTTTATCACCGTGCTGCTGTTCCTGATGCTGGTGAACGTGCTGTCCCTGGGCATCATGACCCAACCGGAACTGGCCAAGCTGCAAAACCCGTCGATGGCCGCCGTGCTGGAGCATGTGGTAGGCCACTGGGGCGCGGTGCTGATCAGCGTCGGCCTGATCATCTCGCTGCTGGGGGCACTGCTGTCGTGGGTGCTGCTGTGTGCGGAGATCATGTTCGCCGCCGCCAAGGACCACACCATGCCGGAGTTCCTGCGCAAGGAGAACGCCAACCATGTGCCGGTCAACGCCCTGTGGCTGACCAACGCCATGGTGCAACTGTTCCTGGTGATCACGCTGTTTTCCGCCAGCACTTACCTGTCGCTGATCTACCTCGCCACCTCGATGATCCTGGTGCCTTACCTGTGGTCGGCGGCCTACGCGCTGCTGCTGGCGGTGCGCGGCGAGACCTACGAGAACGCCCTGAAAGAGCGCAAGAAAGACCTGTTCATCGGCGCCATCGCCCTGATCTACGCGATCTGGCTGCTCTACGCCGGCGGCACCAAATACCTGCTGCTCTCCGCCCTGCTCTACGCCCCCGGCGCAATCCTGTTCGCCAAGGCCAAGCGTGAACTGGGCAAACCGATTTTCACCAACGTCGAGAAGCTGATTTTCGCCGCAGTGGTCATTGGCGCCCTGGTGGCGGCCTATGGGCTCTACGACGGTTTCCTGACCCTGTAACACCTGAATCTTTTGTTCACTGGAGGATCTGTAATGACCACGGAAAAAGTGAAGTACGGCGTACATTCCGAAGCCGGCAAACTGCGCAAAGTCATGGTGTGCTCCCCAGGCTTGGCCCACCAGCGGCTGACCCCCAACAACTGCGATGAACTGCTGTTCGATGACGTGCTGTGGGTGGCCCAGGCCAAGCGCGACCATTTCGACTTTGTGACCAAGATGCGCGAGCGGGATATTGATGTGCTGGAAATGCACAACCTGCTCACCGACATCGTCGCCATCCCCGACGCGCTGGACTGGATCCTGGAACGCAAGATCACCGCCAACACCGTCGGCCTGGGCCTGGTGGATGAAGTCAGCTCCTGGCTGCGCAGCCTGGAGCCGCGCAAAATCAGTGAGTTCCTGATTGGTGGCGTGTCCGCCGATGACCTGCCGAGCAGCTTCGGTGGCAAGACCATCGAGATGTTCCGCGATTTCCTCGGGCATTCCAGCTTCATCCTGCCGCCGCTGCCCAACACTCAGTTCACCCGTGACACCACCTGCTGGATCTACGGCGGCGTGACGCTGAACCCGATGTACTGGCCGGCGCGACGTCAGGAAACCCTGCTGACCACCGCCATCTACAAGTTCCACCCGGAGTTCACCAACGCCGACTTCCAGATCTGGTACGGTGACCCCGACCAGGAACACGGCGCCTCCACCCTGGAAGGCGGCGACGTGATGCCCATCGGCAACGGCGTGGTCCTGATTGGCATGGGCGAGCGTTCGTCGCATCAGGCCATCGGTCAACTGGCGCGCAACCTGTTCAAGAACAAGGCAGTGGAAAAAGTCATCGTGGCCGGCCTGCCGAAATCCCGCGCCGCGATGCACCTGGACACCGTGTTCAGCTTCTGCGACCGCGACCTGGTCACCATCTTCCCCGAAGTGGTCAACCAGATCGTCGCCTTCACCCTGCGCCCTGACGAGAGCAAGCCTCACGGCATCGATATCCAACGCGAGAAAACCAACTTCCTCGACACCGTCGCCGCCGCCCTCGGCCTCAAGGCCCTGCGCGTCGTCGAAACCGGCGGCAACAGCTTCGCCGCTGAACGCGAGCAGTGGGACGACGGCAACAACGTGGTGGCCGTGGAGCCAGGTGTGGTGATCGGTTACGACCGCAACACCTACACCAACACCCTGCTGCGCAAGGCCGGCGTGGAAGTGATCACCATCAGCGCCGGTGAACTGGGCCGTGGCCGTGGCGGCGGCCACTGCATGACCTGCCCGATCATCCGCGACCCTATCGACTACTAAACGACCATCCACCCGGCGGCGCATATCCCGCGCCGACCGGGCCGATTACCGAATCCAAGGAGAATCATCATGGCGTTCAACATTCACAACCGCAGCCTGCTCAGCCTGGAACACCACACCCCGCGCGAGCTGCGCTACCTGCTGGACCTGTCCCGCGACCTCAAGCGCGCCAAGTACACCGGCACCGAACAGCAACACCTCAAAGGCAACAACATCGCGCTGATCTTCGAAAAAACCTCCACCCGCACCCGCTGCGCCTTCGAAGTAGCCGCCTATGACCAAGGCGCCAACGTCACCTACATCGACCCGGGCTCCTCGCAGATCGGCCACAAGGAAAGCATGAAGGACACCGCCCGCGTACTCGGGCGCATGTATGACGCCATCGAATACCGTGGCTTCAAGCAGGAGATCGTCGAAGAGCTGGCCAAGTTTGCCGGCGTGCCGGTGTTCAACGGCCTGACCGATGAATATCACCCTACCCAGATGATCGCCGACGTGCTGACCATGCGTGAACACGCCGACAAGCCGATCCACGAGATCAGCTACGCGTACCTTGGCGATGCCCGCAACAACATGGGCAACTCGCTGCTGCTGGTGGGCGCCAAGCTCGGCATGGACGTGCGCATCTGCGCGCCTAAAGCCCTGTGGCCCCACGATGACCTGGTCGGCCGCTGCAAGCAATACGCAGAAGAGAGCGGCGCGCGCATCACCCTCACCGAAGACCCGAAAGCCGCGGTCAAAGGCGTGGACTTCATCCACACCGACGTGTGGGTATCCATGGGTGAGCCCGTGGAAGCCTGGGCCGAGCGCATCGAACAACTGCTGCCGTACCAAGTGAACGCCGAGCTGATGAAAGCCACCGGCAACCCACGCACCAAGTTCATGCACTGCCTGCCGGCGTTCCACAACAGCGATACCAAGGTCGGCAAGCAGATTGCCGAGCAGTATCCGCACCTGGCCAATGGCATTGAAGTGACAGACGACGTGTTCGAGTCGCCGGCCTGCATCGCCTTCGAGCAAGCGGAAAACCGCATGCACACCATCAAGGCGATCCTGGTGTCGACCCTGGCCGACCTGTAAATAACTGAAGGAATACGGGGCAAATGTGGGAGCGGGCTTGCCCGCTCCCACATTGAGTCCCGTGTTCGCAACGCAGAATTACTGAAGGACAGACGCTATGCGTATCGTCGTTGCACTGGGCGGTAACGCCCTGCTCCGCCGTGGTGAACCCATGACTGCGGACAACCAACGCGCCAATATCCGAATTGCCACCGAACAGATCGCCAAGATCCACCCCGGCAACGAGCTGGTGATCGCCCACGGCAATGGCCCGCAGGTCGGCCTGCTGTCGTTGCAGGCGGCGGCCTACACCCAGGTCTCGCCGTACCCACTGGACGTGCTCGGCGCCGAGACCGAAGGCATGATCGGCTACATCATCGAACAGGAACTGGGCAACCTGCTGGACTTCGAAGTGCCCTTCGCCACCCTGCTCACCCAGGTCGAAGTAGACGCCAAGGACCCGGCGTTCAAGAACCCGACCAAGCCTATCGGCCCGGTGTACTCCAAGGCTGAAGCGGAGAAACTCGCCGCCGAAAAAGGCTGGGCCATTGCGCCGGACGGCGACAAGTACCGTCGAGTGGTCGCCAGCCCGCGCCCTAAACGCATCTTTGAAATCCGCCCGATCAAGTGGCTGCTGGAAAAAAGCAGCATCGTGATCTGCGCAGGTGGCGGCGGCATTCCTACGATGTACGGCGAGGACGGCAAGCTCAAGGGCATCGAAGCGGTGATCGACAAGGACCTGTGTTCGTCGCTGCTGGCCTCGCAGTTGGACGCCGATCTGCTGGTGATCGCCACCGACGTCAACGCGGCTTTTATCGATTTCGGCAAACCGACCCAAAAGGCCATCGGCCAGGCCCACCCCGACGAAATGGAAAAACTCGGTTTCGCCGCCGGCTCCATGGGCCCCAAGGTACAAGCTGCCTGCGAGTTCGCCCGCCAGACTGGCAAAACCGCCGTCATCGGTTCACTCTCGGACATCGAAGCCATCGTCCAGGGCAGCGCCGGTACACGCATCAGCACGGCAAAACCTGGCATCACCTATCTGTGAAGTAGAGGAGAGACGCCTATGGCCACCTTTGAACCGGGTCACTTGCACGTTGAACGCCATGCGCTGAACGCGCAGGACTACAGCTACAACCTGTGTATCGACTACGAAGTCAGCCAGGACCCCAAGGAAGGCAAGGGCATGCTGTTCAAGCTGCATGGCTCGGTGCAGGGCAAGGACCTCAAGGAAGAGTTCTTCCTGCCCAAGGACCAGGCGTTCGACTTTGCGCGGCACGCGATGAACATTGCGCAGAAGTACGGCATGCCGAAGATCGCCGTGTTGAACGGCTCGATGCACAAGCAGTACGACTTGATGTTCGAGGATGTGCGGCATCAGTTGGATGTGAAGCCGGGTGATCCGGTCAAGCCGGAACATTTGGAGTAAGAACAACGCAAATCCCTGTGGGAGCGGGCTTTTGTGGCGAGGGAGCTTGCTCCCGCTGGAGTGCGAAGCGCTCCCAGAATCTTGGGGCCGCTACGCAGCCCAGCGGGAGCAAGCTCCCTCGCCACAAAAGCCAGCTCCCACATTTTGATCTCCATCGTCAGCAAGGCATACTTGCCACCTCTCGCACCACAGAACCAAACGCCATCCCATGCGTATCCACGTCAGCTTCATCGACCGCGTCGGCATTACCCAGGAAGTCCTGGCCCTGCTCGGTGGGCGCAATCTCAACCTGGATGCGGTGGAAATGGTACCGCCCAACGTCTACATCGACGCGCCGACCCTGAGCGCCGAGGTGCTCGAAGAACTGCGCGACGCGCTGTTCAGCGTACAGGGCGTGCAAGCGGTGACCGTGGTGGACATCCTCCCCGGCCAACGTCGCCACCTGCAACTTGACGCCCTGTTGGCCGCCATGACCGACCCGGTGCTGGCGTTGGACAGCGCGGGCAAGATCCTGCTGGCCAACCCGGCGCTGATCGCCTTGTATGGTCGCGAGCCGGCGGGCGAAAGCATCAGCGAACTGTTCAATGACCCGAAGCTGCTCGACACCCTGCTGGAGCAAGGCTTTCGCTTGCCGCTGCGCGAGATCAGCGTCAACGGCCAGACCCTGCTGCTGGACGCCACGCCGATCACTGACGCCGGCGCCCTGCTCACCCTCTACCAACCCAACCGCATCGGCGAACAGCTTTCGGCGCTGCACCATGACCATGCCGAAGGCTTTGACGCGCTGCTCGGTGAATCCCCGGTCATCCGCACGCTCAAGGCCCGCGCCCAGCGGGTAGCGGCGTTGGATGCCCCGTTGTTGATCCAGGGCGAAACCGGCACCGGCAAAGAGCTGGTGGCACGCGCCTGCCATGCGATCAGCGCGCGCCACAGTGCGCCCTTCCTCGCATTGAACTGCGCGGCGCTGCCGGAGAACCTCGCGGAAAGTGAGCTGTTCGGTTATGCACCGGGCGCCTTTACCGGCGCGCAACGCGGTGGCAAGCCGGGGCTGATGGAGTTGGCCAACCAGGGCACGGTGTTTCTGGATGAGATCGGTGAGATGTCGCCGTACTTGCAGGCCAAGCTGCTGCGGTTTCTCAACGACGGCAGCTTCCGCCGCGTGGGCGGCGACCGTGAAGTGAAGGTCAATGTGCGCATCCTCAGCGCCACCCACCGCGACCTGGAAAAAATGGTCAGCGAAGGCACCTTTCGCGAAGACCTGTTCTATCGCCTCAACGTGCTCAACGTCGAAGTACCGCCATTGCGCGCACGCGGCCAGGACATCCTGTTGCTGGCCCGCTACTTCATGCAGCAGGCCTGTGCGCAGATCCAACGACCCGTCTGCCGCCTGGCACCCGGCACGTATCCGGCGCTGCTCGGCAACCGCTGGCCGGGCAACGTTCGGCAACTGCAGAACGTGATCTTCCGCGCCGCCGCCATCTGCGAAAGCAGCCTGGTGGACATTGGCGACCTGGATATCGCCGGCACGTCAGTGGCGCGCCAGAGCGACGGTGAAATCGACAGCCTCGAACAGGCGGTGGAAGACTTCGAGCGCAACCTGCTGGAAACGCTATACACCAGCTACCCTTCGACGCGCCAACTGGCCAGCCGGTTGCAGACCTCGCACACGGCGATTGCCCATCGCCTGCGCAAGTACGGCATCCCGAATAAGGTCTGAGAACGACATCAGCTGTACTGAAAGCGCTACAGCGTAACGATATCGATACAACCCTGTTTTTTGCGCGCCATGCAAGGCTTTGATCCGCATAGGCTTTTTTTCCTGCGCCCAGCTGTAGCGAAATCGCTACAGTCATAATGCATAACGCTATAACCAATTTTATTAACTCATTGATTTATAACGTTTAAATAAGATTGGCCGCGATATTGCTAAGCAACTCCCCATTATTCCAATCCCGTCCACCAGACGAATCTGGCCTTGAGGAGTTTCCATGAGCGAGTTGCGTTTCACTGAAGATCACGAATGGCTGCGCGCCGAAGCTGACGGCAGCGTCACCGTGGGTATCACCGCTTTCGCGCAGAACGCGCTGGGTGATGTGGTTTTCGTGCAACTGCCGGAGTTGCAGGCCTATGACAAGGGCGCCGAAGCGTCCACCGTTGAGTCGGTCAAAGCGGCCAGCGGCGTGTACATGCCTTTGGACGGTGAAGTCCTTGAAGTGAACGACAAATTGGATGGCAGCCCGGAGCTGGTCAACGAAGACCCGATGGGCGAAGGTTGGTTCTTCCGCTTTAAGCCGGCCGATGCCGGTGCAGTCGCTAAACTGTTGGATCAGGACGCGTACGACCGCCTGATCAAAGCCAACGCTGAAGCCTGAGGAGCGCGCCATGTCGATCAACATCAGCACCGCCAACGAATTCATCGCCCGCCACATCGGCCCGCGCCAGGAAGATGAGCAGCAGATGCTCGCCAGCCTGGGCTTCGACTCCCTGGAAGCGCTGAGCGCCAGCGTGATCCCGGAAAGCATCAAGGGCACCAGCGTGCTCGGCCTGGAAGACGGCCTGAGCGAAGCCGACGCACTGGCCAAGATCAAGGCCATCGCCGGCAAGAACCAACTGTTCAAGACCTACATCGGCCAGGGCTACTACAACTGCCACACACCGTCGCCGATCCTGCGCAACCTCCTCGAAAACCCGGCCTGGTACACCGCTTACACCCCGTATCAGCCAGAAATCTCCCAAGGCCGCCTGGAAGCGCTGCTGAACTTCCAGACCCTGATCAGCGACCTCACCGGCCTGCCGATCGCCAACGCCTCCCTGCTCGACGAAGCCACCGCCGCCGCCGAAGCCATGACCTTCTGCAAGCGCCTGAGCAAGAACAAAGGCAGCAACGCCTTCTTCGCCTCGATCCACAGCCACCCGCAAACCCTTGATGTGCTGCGCACCCGTGCCGAGCCTCTGGGGATTGAAGTAGTGGTCGGCGATGAGCGCGAACTGAGCGACGTCAGCCCGTTCTTCGGCGCCCTGCTGCAATACCCGGCCAGCAACGGTGACGTGTTCGACTACCGCGCACTGACCGAGCGCTTCCACGCCGCCAATGCCCTGGTGGCCGTGGCCGCCGACCTGCTGGCCCTGACCTTGCTGGCGCCTCCGGGCGAATTCGGCGCCGACGTGGCCATCGGCAGCGCGCAACGCTTCGGCGTGCCGCTGGGCTTTGGTGGCCCGCACGCGGCGTATTTCTCGACCAAGGATGCGTTCAAACGCGACATGCCGGGCCGCCTGGTCGGAGTGTCCGTCGACCGTTTCGGCAAGCCGGCCCTGCGCCTGGCCATGCAGACCCGCGAGCAACATATCCGCCGCGAGAAAGCCACGTCGAACATCTGCACCGCCCAGGTGCTGCTGGCCAACATCGCCAGCATGTACGCCGTGTACCACGGCCCCAAAGGCCTGACCCAGATTGCCCAGCGCGTGCACCAACTGACCGCGATCCTGGCCAAGGGCCTGACCGCCCTGGGCTTGAAGGTCGAGCAGCAGAACTTTTTCGACACGATTACCCTCAACACCGGCGCCAACACTGCCGCGCTGCACGACAAGGCGCGCGCCCAGCGCATCAACCTGCGTGTGGTGGATGGTGAGCATGTAGGTGTGTCGGTGGACGAAACCACCACCCAGGCCGATATCGAAACCCTGTGGGCGATCTTTGCCGACGGCAAGCCCCTGCCCGCTTTCGCCCAGACGGAAAGCACGCTGCCAGCCGCCCTACTGCGCCAGTCGCCAGTCCTCAGCCACCCGGTCTTCAACCGTTATCACTCCGAAACCGAGCTGATGCGCTACCTGCGCAAACTGGCCGACAAGGACCTGGCGCTGGACCGCACCATGATCCCGCTGGGCTCGTGCACCATGAAGCTCAACGCCGCCAGCGAAATGATCCCGGTGACCTGGGCCGAGTTTGGTGCCCTGCACCCGTTCGCCCCGGCCGAACAAAGCGCCGGCTACCTGGAGCTGACCTCCGACCTGGAAGCCATGCTCTGCGCCGCCACCGGTTACGACGCGATCTCCCTGCAGCCGAACGCCGGTTCCCAGGGCGAGTACGCGGGCCTCTTGGCCATTCGTGCCTATCACCAGAGCCGTGGCGATGAGCGCCGCGACATCTGCCTGATTCCCTCGTCGGCCCACGGCACCAACCCGGCCACCGCCAACATGGCGGGCATGCGCGTGGTCGTGACTGCGTGCGATGCACGCGGCAACGTCGACATCGAAGACCTGCGCGCCAAGGCCATCGAGCACCGCGACCACCTGGCCGCGCTGATGATCACCTACCCGTCCACCCACGGCGTGTTCGAAGAAGGCATCCGCGAAATCTGCGGCATCATTCACGACAACGGCGGCCAGGTGTACATCGACGGCGCCAACATGAACGCCATGGTCGGCCTGTGCGCACCGGGCAAGTTCGGCGGCGACGTGTCCCACCTGAACCTGCACAAGACCTTCTGCATCCCTCATGGCGGTGGCGGCCCGGGCGTCGGCCCGATTGGCGTCAAATCGCACCTCACGCCGTTCCTGCCAGGCCACGCGGCCATGGAACGCAAGGAAGGCGCGGTGTGTGCGGCGCCATTCGGCAGCGCGAGCATTTTGCCGATCACCTGGATGTACATCAGCATGATGGGCGGCGCGGGCCTCAAGCGCGCTTCGCAGCTGGCGATCCTGAATGCCAACTACATCTCCCGTCGCCTGGAAGAGCACTACCCCGTGCTCTACACCGGCAGCAACGGCCTGGTGGCGCACGAATGCATCCTGGATCTGCGCCCCCTCAAAGACAGCAGCGGCATCAGCGTGGACGACGTGGCCAAGCGCCTGATCGACTTCGGCTTCCATGCGCCGACCATGTCGTTCCCGGTGGCCGGCACCTTGATGATCGAGCCGACCGAAAGCGAATCCAAGGAAGAACTGGACCGCTTCTGCAACGCGATGATCGCCATCCGCGAAGAAATCCGCGCGGTGGAAAACGGTACCTTGGACAAGGACGACAACCCGTTGAAGAACGCCCCGCACACCGCTGCTGAACTGGTGAGTGACTGGACCCACCCGTACACCCGCGAGCAGGCGGTGTACCCGGTGCCGTCGTTGATCGAAGGCAAGTACTGGCCGCCGGTTGGGCGTGTGGATAACGTGTTTGGTGATCGCAACCTGGTGTGTGCGTGCCCGTCGATCGAGAGCTACGCATAACCTGAGACTGTACTCGGTCAAAAATGTGGGAGCGGGCTTGCTCGCGAATGCGGTCTGTCAGTTGATACAACTGTGATTGACCCACCGCTTTCGCGAGCAAGCCCGCTCCCACATTTGACCGAGCCAGGCTTAGAAAAATAATAAGAAACCGGAGAACAACCATGTCCCTTAGCGTGTTCGACCTGTTCAAGATTGGCATCGGCCCCTCCAGTTCCCACACCGTTGGCCCGATGCGTGCCGCCGCTCGGTTCGTCGAGGGCCTCAAGCGTGACGACCTGCTGAGCGCCACCACCAGCATCAAGGTGGAACTCTACGGATCGCTGGGCGCCACCGGTAAAGGCCACGGCAGCGACAAGGCTGTGTTGCTCGGCCTGGAAGGCGAACACCCGGACACCGTGAATACCGAAACCGTGGCCACCCGCCTGGCGCAGATGCGCAAGGACGGCCGCCTGAACCTGCTCGGCGAACACAGCATTGCGTTCAACGAGAAAGAACACTTGGCGATGATTCGCAAACCCCTCGCCTACCATCCCAACGGCATGATTTTCCGTGCCTTCGACGCCGCCACTATCCAGATCCGCAGCCGCGAGTACTACTCGGTCGGTGGTGGGTTTGTGGTGGATGAAGACGCCGCCGGCGCCGACCGGATTGTCGAGGACGCCACACCGCTGACCTTTCCCTTCAAGCATGCCAAAGACCTCCTCGGCCATTGCACCACCTACGGGTTGTCCATCAGCCAGGTGATGCTGACCAACGAGAGCGCCTGGCGCCCGGAAGCGGAAACCCGTGCCGGCCTGCTGAAGATCTGGCAGGTGATGCAGGACTGTGTGGATGCGGGCTGTCGCAACGAAGGGATTCTGCCCGGCGGCTTGAAGGTCAAGCGTCGCGCCGCGGCCCTGCATCGCCAGCTGTGCAAACACCCGGAGTCGGCGCTGCGCGACCCATTGTCGGTACTCGACTGGGTCAACCTTTACGCCCTGGCCGTCAATGAAGAAAACGCCAACGGCGGCCGCGTGGTCACGGCGCCCACCAACGGCGCGGCGGGCATCGTGCCGGCGGTGCTGCATTACTACATGCGCTTTATCCCCGGCGCGAACGAAGACGGTGTGGTGCGCTTCCTGCTCACCGCCGCTGCCATCGGCATTCTGTACAAGGAAAACGCGTCGATCTCCGGCGCCGAAGTCGGCTGTCAGGGCGAGGTCGGCGTGGCCTGTTCCATGGCCGCCGGAGCGTTGTGCGAAGTCCTGGGCGGCAGCGTTTCCCAGGTGGAAAACGCCGCTGAGATCGGCATGGAACACAACCTCGGCCTGACCTGCGACCCGATTGGCGGGCTGGTGCAGGTGCCGTGCATCGAGCGCAATGCGATGGGCTCGGTCAAGGCGATCAATGCGGTGCGCATGGCCTTGCGCGGCGATGGGCAGCACTTTGTGTCCCTCGACAAGGTCATCCGCACCATGCGCCAGACCGGCGCCGACATGAAAAGCAAATACAAGGAAACCGCCCGTGGCGGTTTGGCGGTCAACATTATCGAGTGCTGACGCCTAACGGCGCGCCAGCACGTTTTTCAGGAGCTGAATATGTCCACCGAAACCCTGTTGAAAACCCCTCTGCACGCCCTGCACATCGAACTGGGCGCGCGCATGGTGCCCTTCGCCGGCTACGACATGCCGGTGCAATACCCGTTGGGCGTGATGAAGGAACACCTGCACACCCGTGATCAGGCCGGGCTGTTCGACGTGTCCCACATGGGCCAGATCCGCCTCACCGGCGCCAATGCCGCCAAGGCCCTGGAAACCCTGGTGCCGGTCGACATCATCGACCTGCCGGTGGGCATGCAGCGCTACGCGATGTTCACCAACGACCAGGGCGGCATTCTCGATGACCTGATGGTGGCCAACCTGGGTAACGACGAACTGTTCCTGGTGGTCAACGCCGCCTGCAAGGACCAGGACCTGGCCCACCTGCGCCAACATATCGGCGACCAGTGCACCATCGAGCCACTGTTCGAAGAGCGCGCGTTGCTGGCCCTGCAAGGCCCGGCGGCAGTGAAGGTACTGGCGCGCCTGGCACCGGAAGTCACCAAGATGACCTTCATGCAGTTCGCCACGCTGCGCCTGCTGGGCGTGGACTGCTACGTCAGCCGCTCGGGCTACACCGGCGAAGACGGCTTTGAAATCTCCGTGCCTGCCGCCAATGCCGAAAGCCTCGCGCGCAGCCTGCTGGCCGAGACCGAAGTACAGGCCATCGGCCTGGGCGCCCGCGACTCGCTGCGCCTGGAAGCCGGCCTGTGCCTGTATGGCCATGACATGAACACCGACACCACACCAATCGAAGCCAGCCTGCTGTGGGCGATCTCCAAGGCCCGTCGTGCCGACGGCGCCCGTGCCGGTGGCTTCCCGGGTGCCGACAAAATCTTCACCCAGCAGCAAACCGGTGTGAACCGCAAACGTGTAGGTCTGTTGCCGCAAGAACGCACGCCGGTGCGTGAAGGCGCAGAAATCGTCGACGCCGACGGCACCGTGATCGGCAGCGTGTGCAGCGGCGGTTTCGGTCCGACCCTCGGCGGCCCGCTGGCCATGGGTTACCTGGACAGTGCTTTTACTGCACTGGATACCGAAGTCTCTGCGTTGGTACGTGGGAAAAAGGTGCCACTACGTGTAAGTAAAATGCCATTTGTGCCACAACGTTACTACCGTGGTTGATTGACTGTTTCTATAAGTAACGCGATTGCGTTAAAGCGCACTAATTTGTAACGCAATCGCCATAAAACAGTGCACTACCGATAGTCTTTCCTATAGGAATCAAGCTATAACAAGTGATCAACTCTATCGAATAAGTCGGATCCATACTATTCACCCAAGTGTCATAAGCCCCAGCAAAACCTGGGCTTTTGGCAGGGCTTGTTTTTTCTCCACTAGTTGGCGTAGAGTTTGCCCACTGTGTTTGCATGGGTCGCTTGGAACCTGGACCTGGGCAGTAGCTGAAGTAGTTGTGCTACAACCCGTTCGACGTCTCTTACTTTCCTGCAACCCAGCCCAGTACTCTTTCCTGCGAAAGGGGCTGTCATTAATTTTTAGCGTCAAGGAAATAAGAAAATGGCTGAACGTCAGAGCGGTACCGTCAAGTGGTTTAACGACGAGAAAGGGTTTGGTTTTATCACTCCAGAAAGCGGTCCGGATCTGTTCGTGCATTTCCGCGCTATTCAGGGCAACGGCTTCAAGAGCCTGAAAGAAGGCCAGAAAGTGACGTTCGTTGCTGTGCAAGGCCAAAAAGGCATGCAGGCTGACGAAGTACAAGCGGAAGGTTGATCCCTCCTGCGACAAAAAGCCCCTGATGGTGACATCAGGGGCTTTTTTATGTGCGTTTGCTCGTAAAATGGCTTTTTTCACAAGAGAGCCCTGCCATGTCAAAACCCCTGCTGAGCCCTCAAGGCGAATTTCCCGCCGTTGGCCTGGGCCGTCGCCTGGCAGCGATGTTCTATGACTTTCTGTTATGCACTGCACTGCTGATCGTCACCGCGTTCGCCTACAAGCTGATCTGGATCGCGTTTGTCGGTGAAGCCAAGATGCGCACCCTCACCGAGTCCGGCGCGCTGGACGGCGACCCGTTGCTGTCGACGATCCTGTTGTTTGTGCTGTTCGGCTTCTTTGCCAAGTTCTGGACCCATTCCGGGCAGACCCTGGGCATGCAGGTGTGGGGCGTGCGCGTGCAGAATGCCGATGGCTCACGGATCAGCCTGTGGCAGGCGCTGTTGCGCTTTGTGGTGTCGATTGCGTCGTGGTTGTGCGTGGGGCTGGGGTTTATCTGGTCGCTGGTTGATAAGCGCAAACGCAGCTGGCATGACATCTATTCCGACAGCCAGCTGGTTCGCATCCCCAAACAGAAAAAGTAACGACTCAGGCGTTGCCGGCCAGTTTCAGGCGGGCAGCCTGAGTGAAATCAAGCATGCGCTTGAGCGGGCGCACGGCCTGCGGGATCACTGAGGGCTCGACGAAGATCTCGTTGCTGCCCTCGCGCAGGCACTGCAGCGTGCGCTCCAGCGTGTTCATCGCCATCCACGGACAATGTGCGCAACTGCGGCACGCCGCGCCATTGCCGGCGGTAGGCGCCTCGACAAAGACCTTGTCCGGGCACAGCTGCTGCATCTTGTAGAAGATGCCGCGGTCGGTGGCGACGATGAAGGTCTTGTTCGGCAGGCGCTGGGCAGCCGCAATCAACTGGCTGGTCGAACCTACGGCGTCTGCCAGTTCAATCACCGAGGTCGGCGACTCTGGGTGCACCAAAATCGCTGCATCCGGGTACAGCGCCTTCATGTCTTCAAGCTGCTTGGACTTGAACTCTTCGTGGACGATGCAGGCACCGTCCCACAGCAGCATGTCAGCACCGGTCTGGCGCTGGATGTACGTGCCCAGGTGCTTGTCCGGGCCCCAGATAATTGTCTCGCCGTTGTCCATCAGGCTTTCGACGATTTCCAGCGCGCAACTGGATGTCACCACCCAATCCGCCCGGGCTTTGACCGCCGCCGAGGTGTTGGCGTACACCACCACGGTGCGCTCGGGATGTTGGTCGCAGAACGCCGAGAACTCCTCCACCGGGCAACCCAGGTCCAGGGAACACGTGGCTTCCAGGGTGGGCATGAGGATGCGTTTTTCGGGGGTGAGGATCTTGGCGGTCTCGCCCATGAAACGTACGCCGGCGACCAATACGGTCTTGGCCGGGTGGGCAGCGCCGAAGCGAGCCATTTCCAGGGAGTCGGAGACGCAGCCGCCGGTTTCTTCGGCCAGGGCCTGGATCACCGGGTCACAGTAGAAGTGGGCAACCAGCACCGCGTCTTGAGCCTTGAGCTCGGCGGCGATGGCGGTACGCAGGTTCGCCTCTTCAGCGGCGCTGAGGGCCTTGGGCTGCTTGGCGTCGAGGTGGGCTTGAACCAGAAGGCGTTCGGAAATTTGCGTCATGTTCGCAAGACCTGCAGGCGCAGTTGCGCGAAAGTCGAGTGTACCACCGGCTCTGGAGCCCTTCGGGCGCCGCCGGACGAAGTGATTGTGTTCATCAAGCACGGGTTAAGGTGAAGCTGCGCAAGGCTACAGAATATCCAAGGGTTTCAAAAGCCTAATCTGGCATTCGTCGGTGCGTCTGCCGGGCAAAAAAAAGGCGCCTCCATCACTGGAGACGCCTTTTTTACAGCCGCGTCAGCGTGCCAGTGCGGACGGATCTTCCTGCAACATTACCGAAGCATGCAGGCTGGCCAGGGCCTCCTTAACAGTGGACTCCTCCAGCGCATCCTTGGACTTCTTGCTTTCCTTGGCCGCGTATTCGAGCAACACCAGATAGTCGCGCTTGACCGACGCCTCTTTCGGCACCGTGGTGTCTTCCACCAACTTGCCCATCACATATTGCTGCGTGCGGGTGTTCTGGCTGGCACTTTGATCGAGGGTTGCACTGGCCAGCAGGCCGTCCTTGTAGGAGAGCTTGGCCGAACTGCTGGCCTTGTCCTGCACTTGTACGTAGCGATAGTTCTGCGACTCTGCGTTGCCGTCCAGGGCAGGCGCTTTGCCGCCCTTGAGCCCTTTATGGAAACTCGCGGAGAGGCTCGACTGCTGGTCCTGGCTGACACTGCGATCCAACAGGCTGTTGCCGCCGACGCGGGTCTTTTGCGAGACCTCGTAGGCGAAGCTGTCCACCTCAGACGGGCGCATCGGGTTAGGCGATTCGCTGGCCTGTTTGATGGATGCCTTGAAGTCCGCCAAGCCGGTCAGCAAGCCCTGGTCGGTCGAATTGCGTGTCAACGCTTCGGGCAGGGTAACGCCCTGTGGATAATGGCTGTTCATGGCGCTGAAGGCGTCTTTGAACATCGCCATCAGCTCTGGCTTGGCACTGCCGCGCTCCTGCGCCCGGTCGAATTGGGCGAGATAGCTTTGCAGGGCCTTGGCTTGTTGTTTGGCGTTGCCGAGGATCGCAGCGTTTTTCAGGTCGACGGCCAGGTTCAGCTCGCCGAGCGGGCCACTCATGCGGGTGGTGCGGCTTTGGCTATCGGCGTGGAAGGCCAGACTCAGGTCCTGGCCGTCCAGGGATTTGAGCGTGGCATTGAGGTCCACCGACGCCAGCAGGTTGGTGTCAAACTGCGTCAGTTGGCTCAGGTCGAGCTTCGGTGGCATTGCCGTCAACCCATCCACGGCGGACTGGAAGGCGCTGCCCAGTTTGCCGACGGCCTTGAGCTCCTCATCGGTCAAGGTGCCACCGTCTACCGTCGCTTGCACACCCAGGCCATCGATCTGGCTCGAGAGGCTGAAGGTGACGGTCTTGCCGCTGGCGGTTTTGATGCTGAGGCTGACCTGATTGTCGGCCTTGGTGTGCAGCAGGCCCTGATCAAGTTTGATTTCACCCGCGTTCGCCGCGCGGTCGGCACTCGCGAACATCACCGACTGGGAAACCGCTGCCCCGCCCTTGGCGAACTGCGAAATCAGGCCGGCGCCCAAGCCACTGAAGCGGTTGGCCGTCGACTGCGAATTGAAGTTGGTGTTGAGCGATTTGCTGAGCGCGTCCTGGCTGTCACTTTCCCAGGCGCGCACGGTTTCTTGACCCGGTAATTGTCCGCGACGGGAATAGGTGTCGGAAAGCGTATCGGAGACGACGTTGCCCAGGCTGACGACTGCAGAGGGCCTCTTCAGGCTGACTTCAACGTTGTGCGTCAGGGTTGCAGGCGGCGTTTCTGTCGGACGGGCGATAAGCGTATTGCCGGTATTAATAGGCGAAAGCGTGGTCATGACGATCCCTGTCTTGAGCTGGACAATGCTCAATTTAACCAAGACTTCGATCGATTGACAGCACGTAGATAGCAAAGAGCCATGCCAAAAAGCTGGCTCCTTGCGGTTTTGCGAAAATCAGAACCGGTAAGTCACCGATCCACCGAACCCATTGGCGCTGTTTTCATACTTGGCATCGTACGTCAGCCCTACCTGGGAAAGGTTCTGATGGACCTTGATCGGCTCTTCCTTGAGGTAGGAATACGCCACATCGAACGTCAGGTTGTCGACGGGCGTCCAGCCGGCGCCCAGACTGAAAACAGTGCGGTCCCCCGTAGGAATCCGCACGGAACGGTCGGTGTTGTTGGTCGGCGTCTGGTCCACCGAGAAACCGGTCCGCAGCACCAGTTGTTTGTTGACCCGATACGCCGCGCCGATGGCGTGGGACCAGGTGTCATGCCAGTGCTGTTGTTCGGTGATCGAGCCCAGGCCGCCGAATTGAGCGGTAAGGTCGGACACCCCGTCGTTGTTGATGGTGATCTTCTTCAACTGGCTCCAACGGGTGTAGGTGCTGCCGAGGTAGAGGGTCCAGTCGTCATTCAGTTGATGGGTGACCGAGAAATCCACCGAGGACGGCGTGGTCACGTTCAAACTGGCGTCATAACGCTGCGGGCCACCGTCAAAGGCATCGGAAATCACCCCGGAGGCGTGGGTCTTGCCGGTGAGGTGGTACACCACCTGCGAGTGGTAGGTCACGCCGATACGCGTACTTTCGAGGGGTTGCACCAGGATACCGGCGTTGAACCCGGTGGCGTTGTCGTCGCCTTTGACTTTCACGCTTTCGCCGGCTCCGCCACCCAGCGGCACATTGGAATCCAGCTCGCCACTGATGCGGTTGAAGGTCGGGCCGAAGCCTACCGACACCTTGTCGTTGAAGGCATAGCTGACCGTCGGCTGCACGGTGATGACCGAAACCTTGCTCTTGTTGCCGAAGCCATTGCCCTGGAAGCTGTGCTCATAGTCAGTCACCAGGCCGAACGGTGCATAGATGCCCAGGCCGAACGCCCAGTGCTCATCAATGGGCGTGACCAGGTAGCCCATCGGCACGGCAATGCCGGGCACCATGTCGCCCTTGTTGGTGCCTGGGTTGTCGGCACCGAACTGCGACGAACTGGCGTTCTTGATATCGGTTTTGGCATCGAGGTAAGTCGCACCAAGACTGACTTCATTCTGCTTCAGGCGAGACATACCGGCGGGGTTGCCGAACACGGTACTGGCGTCTTCGGCCGATGAGGAGCGACCGGCATAGCCCGTGCCCATTGAACTGATACTTTGTTCATTGAGCGCGAAACCACCGGCGAACAGCGGGGTTGAGGCAAGGGAAACGGCGAGCGCCAAGGCGCCTTTAAGAGTTTTGTTATTCATTATTAGGACTCGAATTGTGGGGCAGCGACGAGGAAGCTACCAACGTTCGAGCGGGGGGTTTATGAAGAGTTTTTCATGCAGAGGATTGTCAGACAATCCTATGTATATCAAAGACTTTTGTGGTTTTATCGTTTCTTTTTCTGACCTTTAAACCCGGTTGTGACCGGGCAGTTCCAGGCAGCCAACAGAGACCGCTGGCTGCCGGGTCGCTCTACACGTTCCAGTATTTATTCGCCGCCGCAATCGTCGCAAATTCCGTCGCGACCACATGGCCAATGCTGATCAGCATTGCCGCGTCATTGGCATACACATCGCGCAAGCGGCCGCGTACCGCTTCATCAGGTTGGGTCGCCTTGATCACCAGCCGCGCCATTTTGATAGCCAGCTCGCGCCCCTCTTCGGGGGTTGCGGTGACCAGTGAATTGTTGGGTATCAGACTCATCAGGCATTTCCTTTTTTTAGATCGCACAGTGCGATGGCGCAGAGGATTCTAATCACTGTCGAACTATATTGACAATATTTGTTGTCTTTATTGTTTTTTGTTCCGTGAACTGGATTTGATGACGCTATACTCGCCCCTCCCATTCGCCAGCGAACCTGACCGCCCGTGAGTACCAAAAGCGACATCCTGCACCTTCTCCAGCGCGAGCCACTGACCGTGGTGCAGCTTTGCGAATACCTCGCCGTGACCCGCAATGCCGTGATCGTGCAGCTCAAACAGCTGGAGTCCGACGGTTTGGTGCGCCGCAGCAAGATCCGTCCGCCTAACACTGTGGGCAAGCCTCCCGTGATCTTCGAAGCCGCACCGGGCAGCGAAGATGTCACTTCAACGGCTTATCAAATCCTGCTCACGCAATTGCTGGCTACCCTGAAGGACCGCTACAACGTCGAGGAGCTGGGTGACGTGCTGGAACAAACCGGCCGCCAGTTGGCCCAACGCGCTGGCCTGGCCAAGCCTGAAGATTTTGACAGCGGACTGCGCGCGGCGATGGCCGCCGCCGACGCCTTGGGCGCGAGTACCGAGGCGGTGCCTCAGGAAGGTGGTGTGATGGTGCGCAACTTCACCTGCCCGGTGGGCAGCGTAGTACGCGAAGAGCAATGCGTGTGCAGGGCGATGGCCGCGTTCTTTTCCGAAGCCACCGGGATGCCGGCGAGCGAACAGTGCTTGCGGGAGGATCGGCTGATTTGTCAGTACTTTATTGAGCACAGCGCCTGACAGGACTTCCTGAGGAATAAAAAAGGCCCCGGACTCTTCACGAGCCGGGGCCTTTGACGTTTCGAACAGGCAAAAAAAAAACCCGGAAATCCTCACTTGCGTGGGCCTTCCGGATTTTCTAAACCGCCAAAAATGGTGGGTCGTGTGGGATTCGAACCTACGACCAATTGGTTAAAAGCCAACTGCTCTACCAACTGAGCTAACGACCCGCTGTGTGGTGGCGCGTATAATACTGATTTCTAAGGATTATTCAACACCTTATTTGAAATAAATCAGAAATAACGCGTTGGGTCAGTAATTCCGGCCGCTTGGAAGCCTTCTGCACGCAGTCGGCAGCTGTCGCATTTCCCACAAGCACGGCCGTCATCGTCTGCCTGATAGCAGGAAACAGTCAGCGAATAATCTACGCCAAGTCCTACACCAGCCTTGACGATATCGGCCTTGCTCAGGTTTTGCAGCGGCGCCAGGATACGGAAACCCTGCCCTTCTACACCGGCTTTGGTCGCCAGGTTGGCCATGCGCTCGAACGACTCGACGAACTCTGGGCGGCAGTCCGGGTAACCGGAGTAATCCACTGCGTTGACGCCGATGAAGATGTCGCGGGCGTTAAGTACCTCTGCCCAACCCAGGGCCAGGGACAGGAACACGGTGTTGCGTGCCGGCACGTAGGTCACCGGGATGCCTTCGCTAGGTGCTTCCGGCACATCGATGCTGCTGTCGGTCAGCGCGGAGCCACCGATGCCGTTGAGGTTCAGTCCAATCACTTTGTGCTCGACCACGCCCATCTCACGGGCGACACGCGCGGCGGCATTCAGCTCGGCGCGGTGACGCTGGCCGTAGTCGAAGCTCATGGTGTAGCAGCTGTAGCCTTGCGCCTGGGCCATGGCCACCACGGTGGCGGAGTCGAGGCCGCCGGACAGCAGGATTACCGCGCGTTTTTGATCCATTGTGTGTTCAGTCATATCAGCGTCCTGGCTCGTCGTTCCAAAGGTATTTATGCAACTGCAATTGCAGGCGCACCGGTAGGTTGTCTGCAACCACCCAATCGGCGAGGTCGCGTGCATTCAGGTCATGGTGGCTTGGCGAGAACAGCACTTCGCCTGCGCGGCGGTCCAGCCCGTATTGAATCAGCTTGGAGTTCGCCCAGTCGTAGTCGTCGCGGGAACAAATGACGAACTTGACCTGGTCGTTGGCCGTCAGCAGCTCGATGTTCTCGTAGCGGTTACGGTGCGCTTCCTTGGAGTCGGGGGTCTTGAGGTCGACCACGCGGCTGACACGGGGGTCGACCGCGGAGATGTCCAGGGCGCCACTGGTCTCCAGGGAAACCTCGTAGCCGGCATCACACAGCTGCTTGAGCAACGGGATGGCATTGGGCTGGGCCAACGGCTCGCCGCCGGTCACGCAGACGTAGCGCGGCTTGTAGCCGGCGACCTGCTCCAGAATGTCATCGAGGGTGCGCACCGTGCCGCCACTGAAGGCGTAGGCGCTGTCGCAGTATTGGCAACGCAGGGGGCAACCGGTCAGGCGCACAAATACTGTGGGCAGGCCAGCCGTTCGCGTTTCACCCTGCAACGAGTAAAAGACTTCGGTAATTCGTAATGTGTCTTGCATAGTCGCCACGGGCGTAACAGCTAAACAGGCTGTCCGCCTCCGTCAGGCACTTAAAGGAACCCCGCCAACGCGCAGGCCCCAAAAAGCGTGTTTCATAAAAGGGCGTGGATTCTAACGAAAAAACCCGCGCCAGGCGCGGGTTTCTTCTAAACGGCTGCATCGCTTACAAGCGCTGCAGATCCCGTTGAGCCAACTGGGCAGCGGAAGTCCCCGGATACTGGGCCACAACCTGCTGCAGAATGCCTTTGACCTTGTCGGTATGACCCAGGCGGCGTTCTACGTCAGCGAGTTTGTACAGTGAATCCGGCACCTTGGCGTGCTTGGGGTAGAGCTGGCTGACCTTGGCAAATGCCTGGCCCGCGCCCTGTAGATCACCCTTGGCCAGGTTGACTTCACCCAACCAGTATTGAGCATTGCCCGCGTACTGGCTGTTCGGGTATTTGCGCAGGAAAGCGGTAAATGCCTGGCTGGCCTTATCGAAATCCTTGGCTTTGATCAGGTCGAAGGCTGCATCGTAATACAGCTTTTCCTTCGCCGGATCACCCGGTTCGCTGCTCGCGGCAGGGGCTTGGCTGGCAGCCGCCCCTGCTGCTGCACCACCGGCAGCAGCGCTTGGCGCGCCACCGGTAGAAGAATTATCAGGAGTTGCGGCAGGTTGAACGCCGGCTCCAATGCGTCGATCAAGATCCTGGTAACGCTCCAGGCCTTCTTGCTTCAGCTGGTTCACTTGGTTTTGCAGTACTTCAATGGTGCCTTGTTGCTGCGCCAGTTGATCCTGCATGCGTTGCAGCTGGTTGAACAGTTCGCCCTGTGCCGAGGGAGCGGACGTAGCCGCTCCCCCCGCATAGGCGCCGTTCGTGCCATAACCCGCTGGCGGATAACTGCTCCCGCTATTGTTATAGCCAGAGTTGCTATCTTCCACAGGAACCGCAGCCCACACCGCAAGCGGTGCGAGGCTGAGAGCCAATACAGTTAGAGCACGACGGCACGTTCGCATGACGAATTACTTACGCAGTTCGACGCGACGGTTTTGAGCCCAGGACTGCTCGTCGTGGCCAGTAGCAACTGGACGCTCTTTACCGTAGGAAACCAGTTCCAGTTGGCCTGGAGCAACACCTTGCAGTACCAGGTAGCGCTGAACGGCTTTCGCACGACGCTCGCCCAGTGCCATGTTGTACTCACGAGTACCACGTTCGTCAGTGTTACCTTCCAGAACAACGCGAGCGCCGTTAGCTTTCAGGTCCTTCGCGTGAACGTCCAGAGCGCGCATGGCTTCTGGTTTCAGGTCCGAACTGTCGTATTCGAAGTAGAAAGTGGTGATAGCGCGCAGAGCAGCTTCTTCGCTCAGGGAGCCGTCAACCGCACCAGTGTTAGCGCCGTAACCAGCGTTTGGATCAACAGCTGCGCCTTCACCGGCATTGTCGCCGCCTTTAGACGAGCAACCAACGGCTACGGACAGAGCCAGAGCCAGAGCAGCAAACTTACCAAACTTCAGCATTTCCATCGTGAAACTCCTAATGAACCCCAGTGTGTTAAGTACTTCTTTTTGTAGCGCCGCGTCAGTTCAGGTAAGGGGACCAGGATGGTTCTCTGACTTCGCCTTGTGCGGTAGGAAGTGGGAGCCTTACGCGGCCATTAATGGACACGAGCATCAAGACTCCCCGGCCCTGCTGGCGGGTGGCGTAGATTACCATGGTGCCGTTGGGCGCAACAGTGGCTGACTCATCAAGGTTGGTATCTGTGAGGATTTTTACGGTTCCGCGCTGCAAATCCTGGGCCGCAACCCGGAAATTAGTGAAACCATCCTGACGGTGAATCATCACCAACGTCTTTTCATCGGCCGAAAGCTTAGGGTTGGCGTTGTAGTTACCGATAAAAGTAACACGCTCTGCCCCACCACCATTCACGTTCGCCTTGTAGACCTGTGGCTTGCCGCCGCGGTCAGAGGTGAAGAAGATGGTCGAACCATCCTTGCCCCAGAACGGCTCGGTGTTGATGCCAGGGCCGCTGGTTGCGCGAGTGATCTGGCGCGAAGCCATGTTCATCACGTAGATATCCGGGTTGCCATCTTTGGACAGTACAAACGCCAGGCGCGAACCATCCGGCGACCAGGCCGGTGCACCGTTGAGGCCTTCGAAGTTGGTGATCTGCTCACGACGGCCAGTATCGATGTGCTGGACGAAGATACGCGGACGCTTCTGTTCGAAGGACACGTAGGCAATACGCTTGCCGTCCGGCGCGAAGCGCGGCGACAGGATTGGCTCACGGGATTGCAGCAAGGTCACAGCCCGTGCACCGTCGTAGTCCGAACGCTGCAAAGTGTAACGAGTGTTGTCTACGGAGAAACGTTCAGCCGTTACGTACAGCAGACGCGTCGAGAAAGCACCCTTGATACCGGTGAGCTTTTCAAACGACTGGTCCGAGATGTAGTGGGCCATGTCGCGGATCTGCTCGGCCGTGCCCGACACGCTGCCGGTCAGAACCTGCTGCTCGGTCGCCACGTTGAACAAGGTGTAGGTGATTTGCAGACGACCACCGGCCGGCGTGATATTGCCGACCATCAGGTACTGCGCGCCCACCGCTTTCCAGTCGCGGAACACGACTTCGCTGGCCTGGTTCGGCTGGCTGATCATGTTGCCTTTTGGAATCGGTGCGTAGTAGCCGGAGTTGCGCAGGTCGTCGCTGACGATCTGGGCCATGTCGTCCGGCAGCACGCTGCCGCCTTGCCAACCGAACGGTACTACCGCGATCGGGGTGGCCCGATCGCTACCGCTGGTGACCAGGATGTTCTTTTCATCCGCCGCCGCTATCCCTGCCATACAGCAAATAACGACAAGCATTCCTCGAAGAAGGTTTCTCACAAGGCTAGATCCTCAGGTGTGAATGTCATCTTGAATGAACGATAGGGAGCGAAGTCGCTTGGTTTCATTCCCTGCATCTCGGTCAACCGGCCAATATTCTTGACCGCGGCAACCGCCGAACTGTCGAACGAACCGTCACCACTGGACTTGGACACGCTGACCGAAGTCACCGTACCGTCCGGCAACATGCCGATCTGCAGCACTACTGTCATGCCTTTACGTGCCGAAGGTGGACGTGTCCAACCTTCTGCTGCCCGCGCCCGAATCAGGTCGTCGAAACTGCCCGCAACTTCATCGCCACGTTCATCGGCCAAGGCTTGCTGACGCTGCGGCGTGTCGGAGAGCAAGTCTGCCAAGGCCTGGGCCTTTTTCTCTTCGGCGGATTTGCGCGCTGCTTCCTGAGCCTTTTTCTTCTGGGCATCGGCGGCAGCTTTCTTCTTCGCGTCGTCGGCGACTTTTTTCTTCGCCTCGTCTGCTTCAGCTTTTTTCTTGGCGTCTTCGGCGGCTTTCTTCTTCGCGTCTTCGACTATTTTCTTCTTGGCGTCTTCAGCGGCCTTTTTCTTGGCCTCTTCTTCAGCAGCCTTCTTGGCTTCTTCTTCAGACTTCTTCTTGGCTATATCAGCCAATTGTTTCTCTTCGGCCTTTTTGGCTTCGGCAGCTTTCTCGGCTTTCTTGGCTTCATCAGCCTTTTTCGCCTCGTCCGCTTTCTTCGCTTCGTCAGCCTTTTTCGATTCCTCGGCCTTTTGAGCCGCCTCTTCTTTCTTTTGTTCCGCAGCAGCCTTCACCGCTTCCTGCTCGACCTTCTTCTGTTCCATCTGTTCGACTTCAGTCTGGCGCGCAGCCGACTTCTGGGCCTCACCCGCAATCTTCTGATTGGTCTGGGTGGTGGCCTGACTTTTCGATTTCAGCTGATACAGGGTCGCCTGCACGATCGGCTTGGCTGGCGGCAGGTCCGGGGTCATGGCAAAGCTGACGAACAGCATGCCAAACACCAGGACGTGCAGGGCAATTGCCCAGACGCTAGGCCAGAAGAAGCTTTCCGAGGCGGACGGCTCTCGCTGTTGCTGCATCAGGGCGCCTCGGTAATCAAGCCAACGTTGCCCACGCCGGCCTTCTGCAGTCCGCCCATGGCGCCCATGACGGAGCCATAGTCGACCACTTTGTCGCCGCGA
Source organism: Pseudomonas sp. P7759 (assembly GCF_013386445.1). Classification (NCBI taxonomy): domain Bacteria; kingdom Pseudomonadati; phylum Pseudomonadota; class Gammaproteobacteria; order Pseudomonadales; family Pseudomonadaceae; genus Pseudomonas; species Pseudomonas sp. P7759. The sequence goes on along the minus strand of NZ_JACART010000003.1, from coordinate 179,426 downwards.
ATGAAGACTTGGGTGTGCTTGCCGCCTTCATTGCCAGAGCGAATGATCTTGGTCACCGCGTCGGTCATCTGCGGCAAGGTCATAGCCTTGTCCTGCTGTTTTTGGGTATCGACTTCGCTGCCAAGGTTCCAGTAATAGGTCTTGTCAGCCTTGATCGAAATGGTCAGGACCTGGGTGTTGTTGTCTTGCGGCAAGGCTTCGCTGGAAACCTTGGGCAGATCAACCTTCACGCCCTGATTGAGCATCGGCGCGGTCACCATGAAGATAACCAGCAGCACCAGCATCACATCGATGTAAGGCACTACGTTCATCTCGGCGACCGGCTTGCGCTTTTTGCGAGCTCGAGCGATTAAAGCCATTGGGAATTACCTGCTTATTCTTCGCTGGTGTGCACTTTACGGTGCAGGATCGCCTGGAATTCGTCGGCGAAGGTGTAGTAACGGCCGATCAACGTTTCGCTGGTGGCGGCAAAACGGTTGTAGGCAATTACTGCGGGGATAGCAGCGAACAGGCCGATCGCGGTGGCGATCAGGGCTTCGGCAATACCTGGAGCCACGGTGGCCAGGGTCGCTTGCTGGGCCTGGGCCAGGCCACGGAAGGAGTTCATGATGCCCCACACGGTACCGAACAGGCCGATGTACGGGCTCACGGAACCGACGGTGGCAAGAAACGGCAAGCTTTGCTCAAGCTTCTCTTCTTCGCGGGAAATGGCGACACGCATGGCACGGGCCACGCCTTCCATGACCGCTTCCGGGTCAACGCCTGGCTGCTGGCGCAGGCGGGAGAATTCCTTGAAGCCGGCGCGGAAGATCTGCTCGACGCCCGAATCCGGGTCTGGGTTGCTGCCAGCCTGGCGGTACAGCTTGGACAGGTCGATACCCGACCAGAAGCGCTCTTCAAAGCTCTCCAGGGCACGTCGACCGGCACGCAGCAGGTTGCTGCGCTGAAAAATCATGACCCAAGAGGTAACCGATGCGGCTACCAGGGTCAGCATGACCAGTTGAACCACAACACTGGCATTGCTGACCAGGCTCCACATGGAGGAATGGTCGACGACGGTAGGTTCCACGCTAAATCTCCTGCTTTGATTGTTTACCCGCGCCGCTTACGTCGGCAAAGGCCGCACGTAGAGCTTCGGGAATGGCCCGGGGTTTCAAACTATTGGTGCGCACACAGGCCACCAGGAACTGCCCCTCACAGAGCAGCGTTGCATCCGTTGCCCGCCTGACTTGCTGCTTGAAACGCAGGCTGACACGGTTCAATTCGATTACTTCAGCGCTGACCAACAACTCGTCGTCCAGCCGCGCCGGCGCGTGATACCGCGCCTCGCTGGAATGCACGACGAATAACAGGTCCTCCCCTGCCAGCTGGGACTGGGCAAAGCCCAGCTCCCGTAGCCGCTCGGTTCGAGCCCGCTCCATGAACTTGAGGTAGTTGACGTAATACACGATGCCGCCGGCATCGGTGTCCTCGTAATAAACGCGACAGCGATGTGCGAACGACTGATCCCCGTTTTGCGCGCGCATACTCTAGTGCTTACTCCTCAGGTTGCCAATCCGGCTAGGCAACTGTTTTTTCGTTGTCTGAAACATTTCTGACTGACTGAATGACGACACCAGCCACTAGGACAGCACAAACCTCGGATAAATCGTCTGGCGTGAGGCTTTTAATCGTCCACTGCATCGAGGAATTCGTCTACTACAGGCATCTCGCCCAATCGTGACGGAATGTTTAACCCGAAGTGCAGATAGGCGTGGCGCGTGACGACTCGCCCCCTCGGGGTACGCATGATGTAACCCTGCTGGATCAAGTACGGTTCCAGCACATCCTCAATGGTATGACGCTCCTCACTGATGGCCGCGGCCAGGCTGTCGACCCCCACCGGGCCGCCGTCGAACTTCTCGATCATGGTCAAGAGTAGACGCCGATCCTGGTGATCGAAGCCATGCTCATCCACATCCAGCAGGTTCAACGCCAGGTCGGCCACGGCCTTGGTGATGTGCCCCTTGGCCCGCACCTCGGCAAAGTCGCGCACACGGCGCAGCAAACGGTTGGCAATTCGAGGCGTACCGCGGGCCCGGCGGGCGATTTCAAACGCGCCTTCCGGGTCCAGGGGCAAGCCGAGAATGCCCGCCGAACGGCTGACGATGGTCGCAAGGTCGGCCGTGCTATAGAACTCTAGACGTTGAACAATGCCGAAACGGTCTCGCAACGGGTTGGTCAGCATGCCCGCCCGTGTTGTGGCGCCGACCAGGGTGAACGGTGGCAGGTCGAGCTTGATCGAGCGCGCTGCCGGGCCTTCGCCGATCATGATGTCGAGCTGGAAGTCCTCCATCGCTGGGTACAGCACTTCCTCGACGATTGGCGAGAGCCGGTGGATCTCGTCGATGAACAGCACGTCATGAGGTTCAAGGTTGGTCAGCAACGCCGCCAAATCACCCGGACGCTCCAGCACCGGGCCGGAGGTGGACTTGATCGACACGCCCATTTCCTGGGCGATGATATTGGCCAGGGTGGTCTTGCCCAACCCAGGAGGGCCAAATATCAGCGTGTGGTCCAAAGATTCACTGCGACCGCGCGCAGCCTGGATGAACAGCTCCATCTGCTCGCGCACGGTGGGCTGGCCGATGTAGTCGGCCAGGCTCAGGGGGCGGATGGCGCGGTCCTGGACTTCTTCACGGTCGCGCGGGCCAGTGGCTGCAATCAGACGATCAGCTTCAATCACTTAAATCATTCCCTTCAGGGCGCGGCGGATCATGTCTTCACTGCTCAGGTTCTTGTCCTTGATGGCCGACACGGCCTTGCTGGCTTCCTGCGGCTTGTAGCCCAGGGAAATCAGCGCGCTGACCGCATCGCTTTCGGCGCTGGCAACCTGGCCCGCCGGCATATCCGGCTGGTTCGGTACCAGGGCGAACATGCTCGGTACCACTTCCCAGGCTTTGAAGCGGTCCTTGAGTTCTACCAGCAGGCGCTCGGCGGTCTTCTTGCCGACGCCCGGCACCTTGGTCAGCGCTGAAGTGTCCTGGGCCGAAACGGCGCGCACCAGCTCATCCACTTCCAGGCTCGACATCAACGCCAAGGCCAGTTTCGGGCCCACGCCGTTGAGGCGGATCAGTTCGCGGAAAAAGTCGCGGTCGCGCTTGCCGATGAAACCATAGAGTAGCTGCGCGTCTTCGCGCACCACCAAGTGGGTGTGCAGCGTAATCGGCTCACCGACCGACGGTAGGCGATACAGGGTGGTCATGGGCACTTCCAGCTCATACCCCAACCCGTTTACATCCAGAATCAGGTGCGGCGGCTGTTTCTCAGCCAGGGTGCCGCGCAAGCGTCCAATCACGGTTCAGATCCTTAAAGCTTGGGGTCAGCGCATGGCCTGACCGGAAATTTCGATTGCGCTGATGCTATCAGAGACGCAGGCGACCGCCACGACTGCGTGCGGTACCCAGGCCATGGGGCAACAGGCTGGAACGGGTGTGCGCGTGGCAAATGGCAATGGCCAGGGCGTCGGAGGCGTCGATCTGCGGTTTTGAGGTGAGCTTGAGCATGTGCATGACCATCATCTGCACCTGCTCTTTGTTAGCAGCACCCGTACCGACCACGGCCTGCTTGACCTGGGTCGCGGTATATTCGGCGATCTCCATGCCCTCCTCCGCTCCAGCCACGATGGCGGCGCCACGGGCCTGGCCCAGTTTCAACGCCGAATCGGCATTTTTTGCCATGAACACCTTTTCGATGCCCATGGTGACCGGTCCGTAGGTCTGGATCACTTCACGTACGCCGCGATAGACGATCTGCAGGCGCTCGGCCAACTCGCCCGCGCCGGTGCGGATGCAGCCCGAGGCGACATAGACACAGCCGCGCGGGGTCTGTTGCACCACGCCAAAACCGGTGATGCGCGAACCGGGGTCGATACCTAGGATTAAAGTCATAACGCCTGCGGTTTTGTGGAAACACATAGATCCAATGTGGAAGCTGCTTTTGTGGCGAGGGAGCTTGCTCCCGCTCGACTGCGTAGCAGGCGCAGGCTTTGGGGGGCGCTTCGCACCCCAACGGGAGCAAGCTCCCTCGCCACAAAAGCCCGCTTCCACACTGGACTTTCATCGTTCTTAGGTAAGCTGTGCAGCGACTTCTTCCGGGATATCCGCGTTGGAATACACATTCTGCACATCATCCAAATCTTCCAACATATCCAGCATCTTCAGCACTTTCTGCGCACCGTCCAGGTCCAGCTCGGCGCTGGTGGTGGGCAGCATCACGATCTCCGCGTCAGTGCCTTTGAAGCCAGCGGCTTCCAGCGCATTGCGCACGGCGTAGAAGCTGGCGAACGAGGTGAACACGTCGATGGAGCCGTCTTCGTTGGTCACCACGTCGTCGGCATCCGCCTCCATCGCGGCCTCCATCAGCGCATCTTCATCCGTGCCGGGTGCAAAGGTGATCTGCCCCTTGCGCTCGAACAGGTAAGCCACCGAACCGTCGGTGCCGAGGTTGCCACCGCACTTGCTGAACGCATGGCGCACGGCTGCAGCGGTGCGGTTGCGGTTGTCGGTCATGCACTCGACCATCACCGCCACGCCGCCGGGGCCGTAGCCTTCGTAGCTCAGCTCGACCATGTCGTCGGTATCGGCTGCACCGGCGCCACGGGCCACCGCGCGGTCGATGATGTCGCGGCTCATGTTGGCGCCCAGCGCCTTGTCCAGCGCCAGGCGCAGACGCGGGTTGGACCCGGGGTCACCACCGCCCTGGCGGGCGGCGACGGTCAGCTCGCGAATCCACTTGGTGAAGATCTTGCCTTTCTTGGCATCCTGACGCTCTTTGCGGTGCTTGATGTTCGCCCACTTGGAATGGCCAGCCATAACACAACTCCGAAATTCTGTAGAAACCTTGATCACCCCCGCCCCAGGCGAGGAATAGTCCTTTAACGCAAAGGCGCATCCGAAGATGCGCCTTTTTAGACTGCGTAAACCTCAGTGCGCTTTCACGCAGCAGCCTTACTCAGCCTTAGGCGTCTCGCGCAGGCGGATGTGCAGTTCGCGCAGTGCCTTGGCATCCACCACACCCGGAGCCTGGGTCATGACGTCCGCAGCGCTCTGGGTTTTCGGGAAGGCGATCACTTCGCGGATCGACTGGGCGCCGGTCATCAGCATCACCAGACGGTCCAGGCCGAACGCCAGGCCACCGTGCGGTGGTGCGCCGTATTTCAGGGCGTCGAGCAGGAAGCCGAACTTCTCTTCCTGTTCCGCTTCGTTGATGCCCAACAGACGGAACACCGCTTGTTGCATCTCTTTACGGTGGATACGGATCGAACCGCCACCCAACTCAGTGCCGTTGAGCACCATGTCGTAGGCACGGGACAAAGCGCCTGCCGGGTTGGCTTCCAGCTCGGCCGGCGAGCACTTCGGCGCGGTGAACGGGTGGTGCAAGGCGCTGAAGCTGCCGTCGTCGTTCTCTTCGAACATCGGGAAGTCAACGACCCACATCGGGGCCCATTCACAGGTCAGCAGGTTCAGGTCGTGACCCAGCTTGATGCGCAGCGCGCCCAGGGCCTCGCTGACGATCTTGGCCTTGTCGGCACCGAAGAACACGATGTCACCGTCGACTGCACCAACGCGATCGAGGATCGCGTTCAGGTTGTCCAACGGGATGTTTTTCACGATCGGCGACTGCAGACCTTCAACACCGTTGGCGCGCTCGTTGACCTTGATGTACGCCAGGCCCTTGGCACCGTAGATGCCGACGAACTTGGTGTAGTCGTCGATCTGCTTGCGCGGCATGCTCGCGCCGCCAGGCACACGCAGGGCGGCGATGCGGCATTTAGGGTCATTGGCCGGGCCGCTGAACACCTTGAAGTCGACTTCCTTGAGTTGGTCGGCCACGTCCACCAGTTCCAGCGGGTTACGCAGGTCTGGCTTGTCGGAACCGTAGCGGCGCATGGCTTCTTCGAAGGTCATGTGCGGGAAATCGCCGAACTCCAGGTCCAGCACTTCCTTGAACAGGTTGCGGATCATCTGCTCGGTCAGGCCCATGATCTCTTTTTCATCGAGGAAGCTGGTCTCGATGTCGATCTGGGTGAATTCCGGCTGGCGGTCGGCGCGCAGGTCTTCGTCACGGAAGCACTTGGCGATCTGGTAGTAACGGTCGAAGCCGGCCACCATCAGCAGTTGCTTGAACAGTTGCGGCGATTGCGGCAGGGCGAAGAACGAACCCGCGTGGGTACGGCTCGGCACCAGGTAGTCACGCGCGCCTTCCGGGGTGGCCCGGGTCAGGATCGGGGTTTCAACGTCCAGGAAGCCGTTTTCGTCGAGGAAGCGGCGGATGCTGGTGGTCATGCGCGAACGCAGGCGCAGCTTCTCGGCCATTTCCGGACGACGCAGGTCCAGGAAGCGATAGCGCAGGCGGGTTTCTTCGCCGACGTCGGAGTATTCGTTGAGTGGGAACGGCGGGGTTTCCGACTCGTTCAGCACTTCCAGCTCGTAGCCCAACACTTCGATGCCGCCGGAGGCCATGTTCTTGTTCACGGCGCCTTCCGGACGCAGGCGAACCTTGCCGGTGATCTTCACGACGTATTCGCTGCGCACGCGATCGGCGGCGGCGAAGCTCTCGGCGCGATCCGGGTCGAACACCACCTGGGCCAGACCATCACGATCACGGATATCGAGGAAGATCACCCCGCCGTGGTCGCGGCGACGGTGGACCCATCCGCAAAGGGTGATTTCCTGACCTTCCAGGGTCTCGTTCAGTTGGCCGCAATAGTGGCTGCGCATCATGGTCGTGGTTTCACTTCTCGTAATTCGAAATTCGGTGGAGGCTTGCCTCGTCACCGTACATTAAAGCAGGGGACGGATAATGCAGGAGCCTGCGCGTAGAGTTCAACTCAGTCTGCTTTGTCGCCGCCCGCCAGGTTCTTCTTCGAGCCGGTCTTGAAGTCGGTCTCGTACCAGCCGCTGCCGCTCAGGCGGAAGCCCGGCATGGACAACATCTTCTTGAGTTCCGGCGCTTGGCAGGCCGGGCAATCGACCAGCGGCGCGGCGCTGATCTTCTGAATGGCTTCCAACTGATGACCACAGGAAGCACATTGATAGTCGTACATGGGCATGGCGATGTCTCGGCGATCAGAACGTTACTGCGCCACGCCTGCTCCGGGTTAACCCGGCACGCGCAGCAAAGCGCGGGATTATATCTGGTAAATCGAGGCAGCGCAGCCGGCTTTCTGCCTCGGGGCCTTGCCCGCCTCAAAGGAGGGCTGCCCCCGAAGCCCGGTGGCTAATAAGGTTGAACACGCTCTTTCAACGCGTGAACCACGCACACCACCCTGACCAACCCACTGAAGTTCTTCACCCCGCCATGACGCAAGTGCACTTCGCGATCCACGTAGGACAGCAAGGCACTGACCGAACAGGCGTTGATCCTGGCGATTTCCGTGAGGATATTCCAATAAATCTGCTCCAGCCGCAGGCACGTGGAAAACCCGTTGAGCCTCACCGACCGGGACAATGGCTTGGCCAGCCCCATGTCGAACCCTTTTACAAAGGGGTCGACCTTTATTTTATGAAAACCACCGGTCTCCATGATTCCATTACCCACTCCGCGTGACATACACCTGACACTCCATTGCCAAACAGCCGCCCATGGGTTGTCCCATTGGGCAATGACCCTATAAAACAGCAGGCAGAGTGCGGCAGCCAGAAGACGCGGAGTTGATCGGCGTAGGACAACGCTAGCAAATGCGTGGAAACAAGCGAGCGGCGCCGGGAAGGCGCCGCCCAGGGCAGTCGTTTACTTATTTTCGAGCAGGGAACGCAGCATCCACGCGGTTTTCTCGTGAACCTGCATGCGCTGGGTCAACAGGTCGGCCGTCGGCTCATCGCTGACCTTGTCGAGCAGCGGGAAGATGCCGCGCGCGGTGCGCGTGACCGCTTCCTGGCCTTCTACCAGTTGCTTGATCATGTCTTCAGCATTCGGCACGCCTTCTTCTTCCTTGATGGAAGAAAGACGCGCGTAGACCGAGTAGGCACCCGGCGCCGGGAAACCCAATGCACGGATACGCTCGGCAATGGAGTCCACCGCCAGCGCCAGTTCGTTGTATTGCTCTTCGAACATCAGGTGCAACGTGCGGAACATAGGGCCCGTGACGTTCCAATGGAAGTTGTGGGTCTTCAGGTACAGTACATAGGTATCGGAAAGCAGTCGCGAAAGCCCGTCGACGATGGATTTACGATCTTCTTCACTGATACCGATATCGATTGCCATGTTTATCCCCTTCAATTGACAAGCATTCATTGATCAGGTGCAGGTCCACTCTAGCAAGTGTGCCGGTGATGCGCAGCCCGGCGCGGCAATTCGCCCCGCCCCGGCCTGTGAAAACGACACAGTCCAAGCCTTGGGCCCATGTAGGAAATCTCCCAGAAGGCCGCTTGAAAAGCCCGCACGTGTCTAGCACAAGCGTTTGACGCAGAAATGCCGTCGCCCTTGCAACACCTCGAAATGCTTGATTTGAGTAGGCACAGCCTTTGCTGTTAAATAGGCGGCGTGTCGTCGCCGTTACTTTCTGCGGCAGCGGCATAGGCTGATACCCCGCGCACGTGCCCAACGCCTCCCATTGTTCAGAAGCGAACCGTGCCAGTCAGCTCTTCCTTGTGATCCGTCTTAACGTGAGTTAATCAAAATGTTGAAAATCGTCCACCTGCTAACGGGCGTTGCAGCTTCGCTGCTGTCCTTTATCCCGAGCCTGCAGCCTGAAAGCCTGCCGTATCTGGAACAACACGACGCTCTGTACCTGGCCTTGTTCGGCCTTCTTAACCTGACGCTGGCACCGGTGATCCCTTACTGGAACAAAGGCACGCGTCATCAACTGCAAAACCTGGTCAGCGCGCTGTTGGTACTGACTGTTGTCGTACAAACCCTCACCCTCCTGGCCCCCATGCCTGAAGTCGGCGGCCACCCGGCCATCCTGCTCAGCCTGGTGATTGCTGTGGTCGCCATTGTTCTTCACCTGGCCATCAGCTTCTATCGCTCGTCCCCTGCGGCCTCGTCGCAAACCTACGACATGACCAATCGGGATACCGGTACCGTCAAGTGGTTCAACACCTCCAAAGGCTTCGGCTTTATTTCCCGTGATTCGGGCGACGATATCTTCGTCCACTTCCGGGCCATTCGCGGCGAAGGCCATCGTGTCTTGGTGGAAGGCCAACGCGTGGAATTCTCCGTCATGAATCGCGACAAAGGCCTGCAGGCCGAAGACGTGATCGCTGCACTGCCGCGTCGCTGATACCCGCCTTCGCAGCAAAAAAAACCGCGACCCAGCCAGGCTGGGTCGCGGTTTTTTTATGCGCGCCTATTAATAGTGAGGCGGCGGCGCTTCTTCTTCAGACGTTTCGAACTGACCGCCCATTTCTTCCTGGCGCTTGAGCAGCGCGGTCATCTGCAGTTGCAGGCGCTCGACGGAGCGCTGCTGGGTGACGAGGATGTCATTGAGGGTCTCGATGGTGTCGTCCTGGAAGGCCAGGCGGCTTTCCAGATCGTTGACGCGGTCTTGCAGATCCATGATTCAGCCCTGGGTAAAGACGAAGTCGGCGGGCAACAGCCCGCGCAGGCGAGCACGAATGGCTGCCACGTGTTCATCGGTATAAGGCTGCGCGGGGTGTTTGCCCCATACCGGCGCAGGCCAGGCGGCATCATCACGTTTGCGCACGATCACATGCACGTGCAACTGGCTGACCACGTTGCCCAGGGCGCCGATGTTCATCTTGTCGGCGGACAAGCCTTCATTCAGCAACTGGGCCAAGGCGGTGGTTTCTTGCCACAGGCGCTGCTGGTCGACGACATCCAGTTGAAACACTTCGCTGATACCGTTGATACGCGGTACCAGGATGAACCAGGGGTAGTTCGAGTCATTGGACAGCAGCAGGCGGCACAGGGGGAAATCCCCGATGACCAGTGTGTCTTGTTGAAGGCGTTGGTCTAAAGCGAACACCGCAGGCACTCCGTTCGGCAGGTCAGGTTCAAGGCGCCCAGCATACCTGCGAATCGCTATTGCTTCACGTCGGCCAATACGCGCCCAGGCAAGGCGTGACGAAAAAAAGTGCACCATTTCGAGCCAAACGGATTTTTCGACTACGCTCAATGACCAATCCTTCAGTGAATAGCTAAGCGCTGATCAAAACATTGCGACGAGAACCGCGATGCAGAGGCCTCACAAAGCAAGGCATTGAGCCATCACCGAAACACTGAGGCATCAGACGGCATGCACCAAAATGACCCAATCGCGCCTCAAAGAGATCCGCCGATTACCCACTGACCGGGGTGAACGGGTAACGCTTTTCCCAGATACAGGATTTATGCACCCCAACACAGGCACAGAGCCCGGGCGTCAAGGCCAAACCAATCGGCGTAAAAACCCCGTGCTTATGCGGTTTTCACGAGGCAGTAACGTTTTTCACGAAAAAATGACATTCGATTTACGGTTTGGGCACGCTTGCTGCATTCATCCCTTTATCGTCGGCAACGGCACCGGAAGGGAAGCAGGTGTTTCGCGATGAAAAACAGCAGCGGTTCAATGCACACCAAGGAAGATTTCAAACTTGGAAAGTAACGTTTTCTTGCGTTCTTTTAACGGTCTGGAAACAGTATTGAAGTTGTCAGCCTCGTTACAGTGAGGCTGTGAATTTGCGACATGGATATAGCAATCTACGACAAGCTCGTAAAGAAGCTGAAAGGAAAGTTGGGCAAGTATCGCCAATATTGTCAGCGTGATATAACTTTGCGCCGACACAAAAAGAAAGAGCCGCCCAGACAAAAATATAGGTGGGACGGCAGTACTCTTCCTAAAACCAAAGGAGCAAATCACGATGCGCGTGATGAAGTGGAGCATGATCGCCCTGGCTGTTTCAGCAGGCACTACGCAGTTCGCAATGGCGTCCGCCCAAAGCGATTCCAAAGGCTTTGTTGAAGACAGCACTTTCAGCATTAACACTCGCGCCCTGTACTTCAGCCGCGACTTCCGTAACAACCCGTCGGGCCCGGACTCTCAGAGCCGTGCCGAAGAATCCGGCCTGGGCTTCAACGCCCTGTACTCTTCGGGCTTCACCCAAGGCACCATCGGTGTCGGTGTTGACGTGATCGGCCTGCTGGGCGTCAAGCTCGACAGCGGCAAAGGCCGTGCTGGCACTGGTCTGTTCCCAACCGGTTCCGATGGTCGCTCGCAAGACGACTACTCCAAAGGCGGCGGCGCGGTTAAATTCCGTATCTCCGATACTGTGCTGAAAATTGGTGACCAATACACCACAGCTCCAGTATTCGCTTCAGACGACAGCCGTTTGCTGCCAGAGCTGCCGCAAGGTATCTCGATCACCAGCAGCGAGATCAAGGGCCTGAAGCTTGAAGGCGGTCACTTCACTTCCAGCGTCGCGCAAAACCAGACCTACCATGACAGCCTGGGCCTGACCAAAACCGACTTCGTCGGTGGTGTCTACTCCTTCACTCCTGAGTTCACCGGTAGCCTGTACTACGCGAAAACTGAAGATTATTTCCGTAAGTACTACAGCAACCTGAACTGGACCCACGCGATCAGCGACGACCAGTCGTTTGCCTTGGACTTCAACATCTACGACACCAAGAGCGAAGGCGAAGGCCTGCAACGTGCTTCCAAAGACAGCGCTCTGCCGTTCGCAGAACGTACCAAGCTCGATAACCGTGCGTTCAGCTTGCAGGGTGCGTACACCATCGGTGCACACACCTTCACCCTGGCAGCCCAGAAAGTTACCGGCGACGGCGACTACGGCTACGGCGTAGACGGCGGCGGCACGGTGTTCCTGGCCAACTCCATCGCCCGTTCCGACTTCAACGCCGAGGGCGAGAAGTCCTACCAGGCGCGTTACGACATCAACATGGCAACCTTTGGCATTCCTGGCCTGAGCTTCATGACTCGTTACGTGACCGGTAGCGGCGCCAACACCGCCACCACCTCGAACGGCAAAGAGTGGGAACGCGACATCGAAGCCAAATACGTGATCCAGAGCGGCCCAGCCAAAGACCTGAGCCTGCGTGTACGTCAAGCGACCTATCGTTCGTCTGATGGCGTGTACTACGGTTCGTCGTCGATCGACGAACTGCGTCTGATCGCGCAATACCCGCTGAACATCCTGTAATTGACAGTTTTATTACAGCGATGACTTAAGGCTTTCGCCTTAAACAAAAAGCCGCTCTCTTGTTTAACAAGGGAGCGGCTTTTTTATGGCTTTAATGTTTCAGCAACAAAATAACTAGCAAGCTAACTAACGACATTATCACCGGCGGCTTGAACCTGACCTAACGGCCAAGTTCAAAGCAGTTAATTGCCATTACTTGGCAGCTGTTTCCTGCATCACGCGAATAACCCGCTGTGGAAACGGAATATCAATCCCCGCCGCTTTCAAACGATCCCGTGCAAGTTCGTTCAACATGAACACTACGTCCCAATAATCCGCAGTCTTGGTCCAGCAACGCAGGGAAACAGTGATCGAACTGTCACCCAAGGTCGACACCACTGCAACAGCCGCCGGGTCTGCCAGTACACGCGGGTCTTTGGCCAGTTCCAGCAACACTTCACGGGCTTTCTGCAGGTCAGCTTCATAGTCGACACCCACGTCAAACACCACCTTGCGGGTCGGCTGACGGTTGGTGTTGGTGATGAGGCCGTTGGACAAGCTGCCGTTGGGGATGATCACGGTCTTGTTGTCACCGGTACGCAGCACGGTGTGGAAGATCTGGATGCTGTCGACGGTGCCGGAAGTGCCCTGGGCTTCGATCCAGTCACCAATGCGGAACGGACGGAACAACAGAATCAGCACGCCGCCAGCGAAGTTCGCCAGGCTGCCTTGCAATGCCAGGCCAATGGCCAGGGTAGCGGCACCGATCGCGGCCACGAACGAAGTGGTGGCGACGCCGATCATCGAGGCCACGTTGACCACCAGCATGACCTTCAGCGCAATGTTCGCCAGGCTGGTGATGAAGTGTTGCAGCGCCAGGTCGGCATTGCGCAATGCCAGCAGACGCCCCACTCGGTGGGTCAACACGTTGATCAGCCACCAACCGATGGCCAGAGTGAGCACCGCCAGCAAAAACCGGCTGCCGTATTCCATGATCATCGGGATCCACGACTCTGAGGTCTTGATCAGGTGATCCACTTCAGCATTCAAATCCATCTACATTCTCCTGTTTACCGGATGTTTGGCCATAAATGCAATTGAGCCCCGTAGGGCTCAATAGTCGGCGCAGGTTCTGGGGCGTGGGACGTCAAAAACGCCCACAGGTTCCCCAAAGTGCCATCAGTCGCGGAAGTTATTGAACTGCAGCGGCATGTCGAAGGTCTTGGCGCGCAGGGCCGCGATGGCCTCTTGCAGGTCGTCACGCTTTTTGCCGGTGACGCGAACCTGCTCACCCTGGATCGCGGCCTGGACTTTCAGCTTGGCGTCCTTGATGTGAGCAACGATCTTCTTCGCCAGCTCCTTGTCGATGCCTTCCTTGAGGACGGCTTCTTGCTTCATCAACTTGCCGGAGGCGTAGGCGTCCTTGATCTCAAGGCATTGCGCGTCGATCTTGCGCTTGACCAGCGACAGCTTGAGGATCTCGATCATCGCTTCCAGCTGGAAATCGGCTTCAGCGGTCAGGTTGACGGTCAGCTCTTTTTCCTTGAATTCGAAGCTGCCCTTGCCTTTCAAGTCATAGCGACGGTCCAGTTCCTTGACGGCGTTCTCGACGGCGTTGGTGACTTCGTGTTTGTCCAGTTCGGATACCACGTCGAACGAAGGCATGTCATTTCTCCAATATAAGGGGCGGGCTCAGTAGAGATGGAGCGCGCCCAAGCTAAAATGCCGGGGCATTATAGCGGTTCTTTTGTCCCGTTCGCTGCGGGTGACCCTTTGGAGCACAAACTGATGTCGACCACCTGGCATATTCTCGGCGCCGGCAGCCTGGGCACACTCTGGGCCACCCGGCTGGCGCGCGCTGGCGTGCCCGTGCGGTTGATCCTGCGCGATGCTGCGCGCCTGGCCAGCTATCAGGCAGCCAAAGGGCTGACACTGGTAGAACAGGGCATGGAACACACATACCCGGTAATTGGCGAAACGCCCGACAGTCCCGAGCCGATTCATCGCCTACTCGTGGCGTGCAAAGCCTACGACGCACAGAGTGCCGTCGCACAGCTGCAACACCGGCTGGCACCGGACGCAGAACTGATCCTGCTGCAGAACGGCCTCGGCAGCCAGGACGCGGTGGCCGCGCAACTGCCCCAGGCACGCTGCATCTTTGCCTCCAGTACCGAAGGCGCGTTTCGCGATGGCGATTGGCGTGTGGTGTTCGCCGGCCATGGCTACACCTGGCTGGGCGACGCGAGCCACCCCACCCCGCCGCTCTGGCTGGATGATTTACAGGCCGCCGGCATCCCCCACGATTGGAGCACCGACATCCTCACGCGGCTGTGGCGCAAGCTGGCGCTCAATTGCGCCATCAACCCGCTGACCGTGCTGTACCAGTGCCGTAACGGAGAACTGCAAGCCCATCACTGTGAAGTCGCAACCCTGTGCGCCGAACTCGGCGAACTGCTGGAGTGTTGCGGCCAACCGGCTGCCGCCCAGGACCTGCAACACGAAGTGGAACGGGTGATCCAGGCCACTGCCGCCAACTACTCGTCCATGTATCAGGACGTGACCGCCGGCCGTCGCACCGAAATCAGCTATCTATTGGGCTATGCTTGCCAGGCGGGTTCTCGTCACCAGTTGAACCTGCCGCACCTGCAACAGCTGCAAGTGCGCCTGGTGGAGCGCTTGCTTGCACGTGGATTGCCCCGCGACTGAACCACGCGCTACCCTGCCCGCCTGTCTATCACCTGGGAAAACCCTGATGCCGCTGCGCCAGCGTCTTGAAAACCTACCGGTCGGGCAGAAACTGCTGGCCGCCCTGCTGGTGCTGTTGACCACCGTGTTACTGGTGGCCAACCTGACCTTTATCAGCGCCGCCTACTGGATTTCCCAGGAAAGCATGGCACCCCAGGCCTTGCAGGCCATCGGCCGCCTGGTGTCCAACCCCGCACTCGCCGCCGAAGCCCTCGAATCGCCCGCCAAGGCAGACGCGCTGCTCAATGAACTGACCAGCTATTCGCCGTTGCGCGCCGCCGCCCTGTATGACGGCGAAGGCAATCGCCTGGCGCAGATGCAACACGGCGACCGCCTGCACCTGCCAGACAACTATCGGCATATCGAAGCCTGGCGCGTGACCGAGTTTCGCAGTAACCAAATCATCACCCTGCCCCGCGCCGGCCAGCCGTCCGGACATCTGCTGCTGGTGGCCAGTAGCGAGCTGCCAGTGGCGTTCTATACCGGCACGTTGACGGCCAGCCTGGGCATCCTGATTTTCAGTGTGTTGTTGTGGCTGATCATCGCCCGCCAGATCAAACGCCTGATCACTCGGCCAATCCACGAACTGGAAGAACTCTCACGCCAGGTCACCCGCGAGGAGAACTACGCCTTGCGCGCCGGCCGTGGCAACCACGATGAAATTGGCAGCCTGGCCGAGGCCTTCAACACCATGCTGTCGCGCATCGAAGCCCGTGAGCAACAGCTCAAGCGTGCGCGGGACGACTCTCAGGCGGCGTATGACCAGGCTCAGGGTCTGGCGGAAGAAACTCGCCACACCAACCGCAAACTGGAACTGGAAGTGCAGGTTCGCAGCAAGATCGAGAAGAAACTCACCGGCTTCCAGAATTACCTGAACAGCATCATCGACTCCATGCCCTCGGCGCTGATCGCCCTGGATGAACAGCTCTACGTCACCCAATGGAACCAGGAGGCCAGCGCCCTCTCCGGCACACGCCTGGACGAAGCCCTGAACCAGCCGATCTACCTGGCGTTCCAGCCGCTCAAACCTTACCTGCCGCAGATCCGGGCGGCGGTGGAGCAACACACCGTGGAGCGCATCGAGCGCGTCACCTGGTTCAAGGACGACGAAGCCAAGCACTACGCGCTGACCTTCTACCCGCTGATGGGCGGGGCCGGGCGTGGCGTGGTGATCCGGATCGATGACATCACGCAGCGCCTGTCCCTGGAAGAAATGATGGTGCAGTCGGAGAAGATGCTCTCCGTGGGTGGCTTGGCTGCCGGCATGGCCCATGAGATCAACAACCCGCTGGGGGCGATCCTGCACAACGTGCAGAACATCCGTCGCCGCCTGTCCCCCGAGTTGCCCAAGAACCTGGAGCATGCGGAGCAGGCAGGCATCGAGCTGGAAACAGTCAACCGCTACCTGCAAAGTCGCGAAGTGCCACAACTGCTCGATGGCATCCAACAGGCTGGGGCGCGGGCGGCAAAGATCGTCACCCACATGCTCAGTTTCAGCCGGCGTAGCAACCGACAGATGGCCCCCTGCGATTTGCCGGCGCTGATCGACCAGGCCGTGGAAATCGCTGGCAATGACTTCGACCTGGCCATCGGCTTCGACTTCAAGGGCCAGGCCATCATCCGCCAGTTCGACCCTCAACTCGGCCCGGTGCCCGGTACCGCCAACGAACTGGAACAGGTGCTGCTCAACCTGCTGAAAAACGCCGCCCAGGCCATCCATTTGCGTGAAGACGACAGCGAGCCGGGGCGCATCATCCTGCGCACGCGCCTCAACCCGCCGTGGGCGGAGATCCAAGTGGAAGACAACGGCATCGGCATGAGCGAGAACGTGCGCAAACGCACCTTCGAGCCGTTCTTCACCACCAAGGAAATCGGCCAGGGCACAGGGCTCGGGCTGTCGGTGTCGTATTTCATCATCACCAACAACCACAAGGGCCAGATGGAAGTGCATTCCACCCTGGGCCAAGGCACCTGCTTCACCCTGCGCCTGCCGTTGGCCGGTAGCCAACTGCCCCCTTACGAACTGAACCAACTGGAGCACTGACCATGGGCTTTCGCCTGTCGAAGATCTACACCCGTACCGGCGACAAGGGCGAAACCGGCCTGGGCGATGGCCGCCGCGTGCCCAAGGACCACCCACGGGTGGAAGCGATTGGTGAGGTGGATACGCTGAACAGCCAGTTGGGTTTGTTGCTGGCCAGCCTGGAAGAACAGAGTGGCAAACATCCGGAACTGAAGGATGTGATCGAGGTGTTAACGCCTTGCCAGCATCGTTTGTTCGATCTGGGCGGTGAACTGGCAATGCCGGTGTACAAAGCCTTGAACGCTGCGGAAGTGGATCGGCTGGAAGCCGCGATTGACCGCTGGAATGAGGAAGTGGGGCCGCTGGAGAACTTCATCCTGCCCGGTGGCTCGGCGTTGATCGCACAAGCCCATGTATGCCGAAGCCTGGCGCGCAGTGCGGAGCGGCGGTGTCAGCAGTTGAATGCGGTGGAACCATTGGAAGGCGTGGGGTTGGCGTACATCAATCGGTTGTCGGATTTGCTGTTCGTGGCGGCGCGGGTGATTGCCAGACGCCAGGGTGTGGCTGAGGTTTTGTGGCAAGCAGCTGCTAAACCCCATTGATTACTCAGTGCCTGATCTGACGCCTTCGCGAGCAAGCCCGCACACATTCGACCGTATTCCAGAGGTGGAACTCGATCGAATGTGGGAGCGGGCTTGCTCGCGAAGAGGCCAGTCAAGACAGCATCAAACTTCCGGCCAGAACGCTCTAATACCTGCCACACCTTGGGCCCCCACTTCCCAAGCCTGCTCTCGCTCGGCAGGCCCCACCCCGCCCAACAGAAACACCGGTTTGCTGAACCCACGGATCAACTCTGCCGCCTGCTCCCATCCCAATGGCTGTGCATCGGGGTGAGTCTGGGTCGGCTGCACCGGCGACAGTGTGACGAAATCCACGTCCATCATTTCCGCCAGCGCCAGCTCCTCGGCATTGTGGCAAGACGCCGCCAACCAACGATCTTTAGGAAGCGGTCGACCTTTGCTCGCGTATTTACGCAGTTGCGCCGAGGTCATGTGCCAGCCGGCCGAAGGAAAATCCCCCAGCCATTCAAACGGCCCCTTGAGCATCAGTTGTGCCTTACCCGCGCACAGCCCCACCGCATCCACCGCGAGGTCACGGTATTTGGGGTCGTAGCCGTTGGGCGCACGCAGTTGCACCAACTTGATACCGCCAGCAATGGCTTTCTGAATACCCCGCAGTAACATCGGGGTTTCCAGTTCGCCAGGGGTGATCAGGTATTCAGCCGGTAAACGCGCCGCCGCCACAATCGGCGCATTGGCTGCCGGGAACTCGTAGTTGATCAGGTCCCGAGGAGCGACCCATTCCAACGGTTGCCCTTCAACACCATGAGGCTCGCCGGTAAACGCCGACACTTCCCAGACATCCAGCAACACCTGTTTGTCCGGATAGTCGTGCTGAACCTTGATCAGCGGCCGCGCGGTGGTGACCTGGATACCCAGCTCTTCCTGCAATTCGCGGGATAGCGCGCTGGCGACCGATTCATCGGCCTCCACCTTGCCGCCGGGAAATTCCCAGAGGCCGCCCTGATGCTGGGTATCGGCGCGGCGCGCCAACAGGATCCTGCCGTCGACACCGCGGATCACCGCGGCTGCTACATGCACTCGTTTCACCGCGCGTTTCCTCTTAGGTACGGTATTCCGCGTTGATCTTTACGTACTCGTGGGACAGGTCGGTGGTCCAGATGGTTTCGCTGCACGCGCCGCGACCCAGCTCGATGCGGATGGTGATTTCTTCCTGCTGCATCACCACCGAGCCCTGGGCTTCGGTGTAGGTCTCGGCGCGGGCGCCACGGCTGGCGATGCACACGTCACCGAGGAACACGTCGATCTTGCTCACGTCCAGGTCCGGCACGCCGGCACGGCCCACAGCGGCCAGGATACGGCCCCAGTTCGGGTCAGAGGCAAACAGCGCCGTCTTGATCAGCGGCGAATGCGCCACGGTGTAGCCAACGTCCAGGCATTCCTGGTGATTGCCGCCGCCATTCACTTCAACGGTAACGAACTTGGTGGCGCCCTCGCCGTCACGCACGATGGCCTGGGCGACTTCCATGCACACTTCGAATACGGCCTGCTTCAACGCCGCGAACAGCGGGCCGCTGGCCTCGGTGATTTCCGGCAGGTTGGCCTGGCCGGTGGCGATCAGCATGCAGCAGTCGTTGGTCGAGGTGTCGCCATCGATGGTGATGCGGTTGAACGACTTGTTGGCGCCGTCGAGGATCAGGCTGTGCAGAACGTCGCGGGAAACTTTGGCGTCGGTGGCGATGTAGCCGAGCATCGTGGCCATGTTCGGACGGATCATGCCCGCGCCCTTGCTGATACCGGTCACGGTCACGGTCACGCCATCGTGCACGAACTGGCGGCTGGCGCCCTTGGGCAGGGTATCCGTGGTCATGATGCCGGTTGCTGCCGCGGCCCAGTTATCCACAGACAGGTCGTCCAGCGCGGCTTGCAATGCGCCTTCGATTTTCTCGACGGGCAGCGGTTCACCGATCACGCCGGTGGAGTACGGCAGCACTTGGCTGGCGTCGACGCCGGTCAACTGGGCCAGCTTGGCGCAGGTGCGCGCGGCCGCCACCAGGCCTGGCTCGCCGGTGCCGGCGTTGGCATTGCCGGTGTTGGTCAGCAGGTAACGGATCGTGCCGGCAACGCGCTGCTTGGCCAGGATCACTGGCGCGGCGCAGAACGCGTTGAGGGTGAACACACCGGCGACGGTCGAACCTTCGGCACAGCGCATCACCACCACATCCTTGCGCCCAGGGCGCTTGATGCCGGCCGAAGCGATACCGAGTTCAAAACCGGCAACCGGGTGCAATGTGGGCAAAGGACCAAGACCAACAGCCATGAATGCGCTCCTTAAAAATCAGATGATGTCTGTGCCGTCGTAAGCGACGGCGAAATTAATGGCAAAACGCCGCGACGGCAGAGGCCGGTCGCGGCGCGGGGTGTTGCAGCGTCAGGCAAAAATCTTATTCGATCTGGCCGTGGCAGTGTTTGAACTTCTTGCCCGAACCGCAGTAGCACAGCTCGTTGCGGCCCAGCTTCTGGTCATTGCGAACCGGGGTTTGAGCCAGGGCCACGTCGACCTCTTCGCCCAATACCTCAGGCGCTTCCAGGCCCGGTGCTTCGTCATGCTGGAACTGCATGCGCGCAGCCAGAGCCTCGGCTTCCTGACGCAGGCGGGCTTCTTCCTCGATCGGGTCTTCGCGACGCACCTGAACGTGGGACAGCACGCGGATCGAATCGCGCTTGATCGAATCCAGCAGTTCGGAGAACAGCGTGAACGACTCGCGCTTGTACTCCTGCTTCGGGTTCTTCTGGGCGTAGCCACGCAGGTGGATGCCGTGACGCAGGTGGTCCATGGTCGACAGGTGGTCTTTCCACAGGTCGTCCAGCACGCGCAGTACGATTTGCTTCTCGAAGGTGCGCAGTGCTTCGGCACTCGCCTGCTCTTCTTTCTCGTTGTACGCGGCCAGCAGCTCGGTCATCAGCTTCTCGCGCAGCGTTTCCTCGTACAGGTGATCGTCTTCGTCCAGCCACTGCTGAACGGGCAAGTCCACACCGAAGTCGCTCTTCAACGCGGCTTCCAGACCGGCAACATCCCACTGCTCTGGCAGGGACTGTGGCGGGATGTGTGCGCTGACGGTAGCGTTGAGCACGTCCTGACGGAAATCAGCGATGGTCTCGCCAATGTTGTCGGCGGCCAGCAACGTGTTACGCATGTGATAGATCACTTTACGCTGTTCGTTGTTGACGTCATCGAACTCAAGCAGTTGCTTACGAATGTCGAAGTTACGGCCTTCAACCTTGCGCTGGGCCTTCTCGATGGCGTTGGTCACCATGCGGTGCTCGATCGCTTCGCCGGACTGCATCCCTAAGGCCTTCATGAAGTTCTTCACGCGGTCCGAAGCGAAGATGCGCATCAGGCTGTCTTCCAGGGACAGGTAGAAGCGGCTGGAACCGGCGTCACCCTGGCGACCGGCACGACCACGCAGTTGGTTGTCGATACGGCGCGATTCGTGACGCTCGGAAGCGATCACCTGCAGGCCACCGGATTCCAGCACGGCCTGGTGCCGTTTCTGCCAGTCAGCCTTGATCTGGGCGATCTGCTCAGGGCTCGGGTTTTCCAGTGCCGCGACTTCCACTTCCCAGTTACCGCCCAACAGGATGTCGGTACCACGACCGGCCATGTTGGTGGCGATGGTCAGTGCGCCTGGGCGACCGGCCTGGGCAATGATCTCGGCTTCTTTTTCGTGGAACTTGGCGTTGAGGACCTTGTGCTCGATGCCTTCCTTGTTGAGCAGGTTCGATACGTGCTCGGAAGTCTCGATGGTGGCGGTACCCACCAGGATCGGGCGACCCTGGGCCATGCCGTCCTTGATGTCGTTGATGATGGCCGCGTATTTCTCTTCGGCCGTCAGGAACACCAGGTCGTTGAAGTCTTTACGCGCCAACGGCTTGTTCGGCGGAATGACCATCACCGCCAGGCTGTAGATCTGGTGGAATTCGAACGCTTCGGTGTCGGCCGTACCGGTCATGCCGGACAGTTTGTTGTACAGACGGAAGTAGTTCTGGAAGGTGGTGGACGCCAACGTCTGGCTTTCAGCCTGGATGTTGAGGTGTTCCTTGGCTTCGATGGCCTGGTGCAGGCCTTCGGACAGACGACGACCCGGCATGGTGCGGCCGGTATGTTCGTCAACCAGCACGACCTGGCCGTCCTGCACGATGTATTCGACGTTGCGATGGAACAGCTTGTGGGCACGCAGGCCGGCATACACGTGGGTCAACAGGCCCAGGTTGTGTGCCGAGTACAGGCTTTCACCCTCGGCCAGCTCGCCGATCTGGGTCAGCATTTCTTCGACGAACTGGTGACCGGCTTCGTTGAGTTCGACCTGGCGGGTCTTCTCGTCGATGCTGAAGTGACCTTCTTTGGTCACCACGCCTTCCACTTCTTCGATGTGCTGCTCCAGGCGCGGAATCAACTTGTTGATTTCGGTGTACAGGCGCGAGCTGTCTTCGGCCTGGCCGGAGATGATCAGCGGGGTACGGGCTTCGTCGATGAGGATGGAGTCGACTTCGTCGATCACGGCAAAGTTGAGTTCGCGCTGGAATTTTTCATCCATGCTGAACGCCATGTTGTCGCGCAGGTAGTCGAAACCGAATTCGTTGTTGGTGCCGTAGGTAATGTCGCAAGCGTAGGCAGCGCGCTTCTCTTCCGGCGGCTGGAACGGCGTAACCACGCCGACGGTCAGGCCGAGGAATTCATACAGCGGGCGCATCCAGTTGGCGTCCCGGCGGGCCAGGTAGTCGTTCACCGTCACAACGTGCACGCCCTTGCCGGACAGTGCGTTGAGGTAAACGCCCAGGGTTGCCACCAGGGTCTTGCCTTCACCGGTACGCATTTCGGCAATCATGCCTTCATGCAAGGTCATGCCGCCGATCAACTGGACATCGAAGTGGCGCATGCCCATGACACGCTTACCGGCTTCACGGGCGACCGCAAAGGCTTCGGGCAGCAGCTTGTCGAGGGTTTCACCTTTGGCTATGCGGGCCTTGAACTCTTGGGTCTTGGCGCGCAATTGCTCGTCCGAAAGGGCAACCATCTGCTCTTCGAAGGCATTGACCAGCTGCACCGTCTTGAGCATGCGTTTGACTTCGCGCTCATTCTTGCTTCCAAAAAGTTTCTTTAACAAAGGCGCAAACATATCGGCAGGTTCTTCCACACATAGGGATGGAGGGCGCACCGTGAGTGGCCCGAGCAGCCCTCACGGCCGCATGCGAACGCGCATTCTACCCGGATTCGTGGGTGAGGAAAGTGGCGTTGTTCCCCGATGCTGGCATGGTGCTGTGAGAGGGCTTGTTTAAAATAAGGGCTTTTGTCGGAACTTCAACCCATGGAGCGAAGAAGTTACCAATTGATTTCATGAACAAAACCCTACGAATGCATTGGCTGGGGGCGTTCAGGCGCGTTCTGCTAAGATGGTGGCTCTGTTACTTAAGGTGTCAAATAATGGCGTTTCGCCCCTTATCAGCCCGCGCTCCCGCCGTGTTGCTTCGCGATGCCAAGCCGCTGAAAGCCATCTTTGGCCATGCGCAACGCCTGGGCCGCCTGCAACGACTGCTCGAAACCCAGTTGCAACCGGCCGCACGCGAACATTGCCGCGTGGCGTCCTGGCGTGAAGGCAACCTGCTGCTTATTGTCACAGATGGCCACTGGGCGACACGTTTGCGTTATCAGCAAAAACGCCTGCAGCGTCAATTGATGGCTTTTGATGAATTCGCCGGTTTGACACGCATCCAGTTCAAGGTGCAACCGCCCACCACCCAACCTGGCGTGGCGGAACATATTCATGATTTGTCGACCCATGCGGCCGAAGCCATTCAGGCAACGGCCGACGGGATCAGCAACCCAGGCTTGCGCGCGGCGCTTGAACGGCTGGCGGCCCACGCCAAAGCCAAGCCCTGAATCGCTACTTGCGTTTGCTGCCGCCCAACAACGACCCCAACAAACCACGGACCAATTGTCGCCCCATCTGATTGGCCGCTTGCTGCATTGCGGACTTCAGCGCCTTGCCTGCGGTTGTGCCGAGAAACGCCCCGGCCCTATCGGTGAAGCTAGGCTCCTCGGCGGCCGGTTTGGCCTCTTCGGTTGGCCCAAGCTCTTTGCGTGCCATCAGCACTTCATACGCGGACTCCCGATCAATCGGCTTGTCATACCGACCCTGCAACGGTGAACTGGCCACCAATGCAGCGCGTTCGGCTTCGCTGAGCGGCCCGATCCGCGATTGCGGCGGAGCGACCAGGACACGCTGGACGACTTCCGGCGTACCCTTTTCCTGCAACGTCCCCACCAGCGCCTCACCCGTGCCAAGCTCGGTCAATACCGAAAGGGCATCAAAGGCCGGGTTCGGCCGAAAACCGTCGGCTACGGCGCGCAAGGACTTCTGTTCCTTAGTGGTGAACGCCCGCAGGCCATGCTGGATGCGCAGGCCGAGTTGCGCCAGCACGCTGTCCGGCAGGTCGCCTGGCGACTGGGTGACAAAATACACGCCAACGCCTTTTGAACGGATCAGCCGCACCACTTGCTCCAGTCGCTCCTGCAACGCCTTTGGCGTGTCGGCGAACAGCAGATGCGCCTCATCGAAAAACAGTGCGAGCAACGGCTTGTCGGCATCACCGCGCTCGGGCAGTTGCTCGAACAGCTCCGCCAGCAGCCACAGCAGGAAGGTCGCGTACACCTTCGGCGCTTCGTGAACCAGACGGCTCGCGTCCAGCAGATGGATGCGACCACGCCCGTCACCCGTGGGCTGCAGGATATCTTCCAGCTGCAGGGCCGGCTCGCCGAACAAGGCTTCGGCGCCCTGCTGTTCCAGCACCGCCAGACGCCGCAACAACGCCTGGCTGGAACCGGTGGTCATCAGCGCCGCGTCTTCGCCCAGCAACTCCGGGTGATAGCGCAGATGATTGAGCAATGCCTTGAGGTCCTTCAAATCCAGCAGTAACAGGCCTTCGCGGTCTGCGACCTTGAACGCCGCGTAAAGCGCCGATTGCTGGCTGTCGGTGAGTTCCAGCAGGCTACCGAGCAGCAATGGGCCCATTTCGCTGATCGTAGTGCGCAACGGATGACCGGATTGCCCGTGGATATCCCACAGCGTGACCGGATAAGCCTTGGCCGTGTAATTGAGGAACGGCATGCCGGCGATGCGCTCGGCTACCTTGCCCTGCGGGTTCGCCGCAGCGCCCAGGCCGCACAAGTCACCCTTGATATCCGCCGCAAACACCGCCACGCCGGCATCACTGAAGGCTTCGGCCAGGCGTTGCAGCGTGACGGTCTTGCCCGTGCCAGTGGCACCGGCGATCAACCCGTGACGGTTGGCCAGGCGCATGGCCTGGGCGATGGGCTGGCCGTCGAGGCCGGCGCCAATTAGCAGTTGCGTGGAGTCAGGCATTTCGTCACCCATGGTTAATCTTTAGTGCGGCCAGGTCGATACAGAGAAGTGTGAGACCCACAAAGTCTAAAAATAGGTCAGATAGTTCCCACAGGGACCACCGGAACCATCACAAGAAGTATCACACCTTTTTTGACGCTGCCATTTTGCGCCTCCCATAAGGACGCGCTTCGGATATTAAGACCTTAGCGGACCCTACAAGCCATGAATAAAAATCTGCGCTTCAGCCACAAAATCCTGCTTGCAGCCTCCCTTATCGTCATCGCCGCATTCGCACTGTTTACCCTCTACAACGACTACCTGCAACGCAACGCGATACGCGACGATCTCAACAACTACTTGCATGAAATGGGCGATGTCACCGCCAGCAACATTCAAACCTGGCTTAACGGGCGTATAGCCCTGGTGGAAAACGCCGCGCAAAACATCGCCATCAACCCCGAGCCGTCCGCGGTTGCCAGCCTGCTGGAACAGAAAACCCTGACGTCCTCCTTCATGGCGACCTACGTCGGTGACAGCAAAGGTGCCTTCACCATTCGCCCCGACACCAAGATGCCGGACGGTTTCGACCCGCGTGTCCGCCCCTGGTACAAGGGGGCCCAGAGCAGCAACGGTTCAACCCTGACCGAGCCCTATATCGATGCGGCCACCGGCAAGTTGATCATTTCCGTTGCCACTCCCAGCAACCAAGGCACCCAAAGCATCGGCGTGGTCGGCGGTGACCTGAGCCTGCAAACCCTGGTGGATAACATCGGCGCGCTTAATTTCGGCGGCATGGGCTATGCGTTCCTGGTCAGCGCCGACGGCAAGGTACTGGTACACCCGGACAAAAACCTGGTGATGAAGACCCTGGCCGACGTGTATCCGAAAAATACGCCGAAGATCAGCGCAGACTTCAGCGAAGTCGAGGCCAACGGCAAAGACAACATCGTGACCTTCACTCCGATCAAGGGCCTGCCCTCGGTAAACTGGTACCTCGGCATTTCAGTCGATAAAGACAAGTCCTTCGCCATGCTCAGCGAATTCCGCACCTCAGCGGTCATCGCCACGCTTATTGCAGTGGTGATTATCATCGCCCTGCTCGGCATGCTGATCCGAATCCTGTTGCAACCGCTGCATGTGATGACCCGCGCCATGCAAGACATCGCCGATGGCGAGGGCGACCTGACCCGCCGCCTGACCATCCAGAACCACGATGAATTCGGCACGCTGGGTAACGCCTTCAACCGTTTCGTGGAGCGCATTCATACGTCGATCCGCGAAGTGTCTTCGGCCACCGAACAGGTAAATGAAGTGGCACTGCGGGTGGTCAGCGCCTCCAACTCGTCGATGGTCAATTCCGATGAGCAGGCCAATCGCACCAATAGCGTCGCCGCCGCCATCAATGAACTGGGCGCTGCGGCCCAGGAAATCGCGCGCAATGCAGCGCAGGCCTCCCATCAGGCCAGCGATGCACGGCATCTGGCTGAGGATGGCCAGCAAGTGGTGGAACGCAACATCAAGGCGATGAACCAGTTGTCGTCGATGATCAGCGCCTCCAGCAGCAACATCGAAGCCCTCAATAGCAAGACGGTGAACATCGGCCAGATTCTCGAAGTGATCACCAGTATTTCCCAGCAAACCAACCTGCTGGCATTGAACGCCGCCATCGAAGCGGCGCGTGCTGGGGAAGCCGGGCGTGGGTTTGCGGTGGTCGCGGATGAAGTTCGCAACCTGGCGCATCGCACTCAGGAATCGGCGCAACAGGTGCAGAAGATGATTGAGGAACTGCAAGTCGGCGCACGGGACTCGGTCAGCACCATGGGTGAAAGTCAGCGCCACAGTCTTGAAAGCGTCGATATCGCCAACCTGGCCGGCGAACGCCTGAACAGCGTGACCCAGCGCATCGGCGAAATTGATGGCATGAACCAGTCAGTCGCCACCGCCACTGAAGAACAGACCTCGGTGGTGGAGTCGATCAACATGGACATTACCGAGATCAACACCCTCAACCAGGAAGGTGTGGAAAACCTGCAATCCACGTTGCGTGCTTGTGCCGATCTGGAACAACAGGCTGCACGGTTGAAACAATTGGTTGGCAGTTTCCGGATCTGATCAGGCGTCCTTAGTCTCGGACTTGGCCCGCTCCTGCTCCCATAGTTCGGCGGCACCCGGAAATTCGGTGCCGTCCTCGCTGCTCAGGTCATCCGGGTCGTATCGACTCAAACACCCCTCCCCTAATGTGGCGGGGGCTTTTGAGGTGGCTTTGTCCAGCGGATCACTCATGACTCAATCCTCGGCAGCATAAAGAAAAAGGGCCTGGGACGATTTAACGCCCAGGCCCTTCATTCTTCAATCACAACAGTTCCGTCAGAACACGACGGTCTTGTTGCCGTGCACCAGCACGCGGTCTTCCAAGTGGTAACGCAGGCCACGGGCCAGCACCATCTTCTCGACGTCACGGCCGAAACGCACCATGTCTTCAATGCTGTCGCTGTGGCTGACACGCACTACGTCCTGCTCGATGATCGGACCGGCGTCCAGTTCTTCGGTGACGTAGTGGCAAGTAGCACCGATCAACTTCACACCCCGCAGGGACGCCTGGTGGTAAGGCTTGGCGCCGACGAACGACGGCAGGAAGCTGTGGTGAATGTTGATCACCTTGCCAGCGTATTCGCGGCAGAGTTCCGGTGGCAGGATCTGCATGTAGCGCGCCAGCACCACCACGTCGGCTTCGTGCTGCTTGACCAGACGCGAGACCTCGGCGAACGCCGGCTCCTTGTCCTGCGGGTTGACCGGCACGTGGTAATACGGGATGCCATGCCACTCGACCATGCTGCGCAGGTCATCATGGTTGGAAATCACACAGGCGATCTCGCAGTCCAGCTCATCGCTGTGCCAGCGATGCAGCAAGTCGGCCAGGCAGTGGGATTCACGGCTGGCCATCAACACCACGCGTTTTTTCTGCTCGGTGTCGGTGATATGCCAGGTCATCGAAAACTCTTCGGCGATGGGCGCAAACGCGTCGCGGAAGGCATCAAGACCAAAAGGCAGCGAATCGGCACGAATCTCGTGACGCATGAAGAACCAACCGCTGAGATTGTCCGAGTGATGACTCGCCTCGGTGATCCAACCGTTGTGGGAGGCCAGAAAGTTACTGACCTTGGCAACGATGCCAACCCGGTCCGGGCAAGCAATCACCAGCCGAAAAGTGCGCATTAGGGGGAAACTCCAGAACTTCGCAAAGGCCGCCATTCTAGCGATTACGCAGGAAAACTGCAGTATTCGTTGACGCTTATTCTGATCGCTGGCCGACGGCTTGCCCCTTAATAGCCTATGGTTTTACCACCTTTATATGAATCTACTCCCTCAACCTACGGCTATTCCCCGTATTTCAACGAGATTATCTTAAGGCATACGCCCTAGTAATTAACTCGAATGCATAGCAATGCTACAAACATTCAAAGTAATTCACATAAATGCGAGCTTAAATGTTTACTTGGGCAAACTGCCTGACTATTATTGGGCCACTATCCCTGTCAATCAGCGCTCTACATAAGGTAGTCCACATGTCTCTGATCAACGAATACCGTGCCACCGAAGAAGCTATCAAAGAGCTGCAAGCCCGTTTGAAGAACCTGTCCCAAGACGACAAACTGCAAACCGAGCTGGAATTCGAAGGCAAACTGCGCGCCCTCATGGGTGAGTACTCCAAATCCCTGCGTGACATCATCGCGCTGCTGGATCCAGAATCGAAAGTTAAAGCTCCGCGTGGCGCTGTGAAAACTACCGGCACCAAGCGTGCTCGCAAAGTCAAACAGTACAAAAACCCACACAACGGCGAAGTGATTGAAACCAAAGGTGGCAACCACAAAACCCTGAAAGAGTGGAAAGCCAAGTGGGGCGGTGACGTGGTTGAAGGCTGGGCTACCCTGCTGGGCTAAGGCTCGCCAGGCCTGCGCCTGATACGCGATACATTAAAAACGCCAGCTTGCTGGCGTTTTTTATTGCCTGTGTATTGTATGAGAGCCGACTACAGATTCACCTTATGGGCCAGCGCATCGGCATACTCCTGCCACTGCTCAAGCACCTGCGCCTGAAAAGGCGTCGCACTAACGGCAAATTCCTGTTTAGCCTGCTTAAATGCTGCAAGGGTATTTGGCGCGCCCCACTCTGGGTCCGACAAACGTTGCTGACAGAAAAGCTGCCAGCGTTGTTGCTCCTCACTGTTCAAGGTATCGGGGAAGTTACGCGCTCGGTAGCGAAACAGTAATTCAGGTAAACGATGATCATCAAAAGGCCATTGCTGGCGAGCTAATTGCGCAGGCTCAGCCATCCGGACTTGTTCACATAAGCGCCGATCACGATCTCCGATAAAGCCATCGTAAAGCTGTTGCTCCGGGTCTGAACTCGGCGCGAAATCTTCCTCGGCATAAATGGCCGCCAACTTATCGCGCCAAAGTTCCTGTGCGTCAGTTAGCCGCAGGGCGCGCGCCTGATAAAGATCCATGTCCAAGTGCAGACGCTCACGATCTTCTGCCCGAAGCACATTCAAGGGAGCAACCACAGGGCAGCGATTGATGTGCACCAACTTGAGCGGCACCGGCAACTCGCCCTCGGCAAGATCGTCACGACGGGTATAGAGACGCTGACGCAAGGTTTCGGCATCCAGGTCCAACAACCCTTGAAGATCGAGCCCAAGGTCGCAGACGATCAGTGCATTGCGATTGCGTGGGTGCCACGCCAATGGCAATACGACGCCCAGGTAATG
This sequence comes from Pseudomonas sp. P7759, assembly GCF_013386445.1. NCBI lineage: Bacteria > Pseudomonadati > Pseudomonadota > Gammaproteobacteria > Pseudomonadales > Pseudomonadaceae > Pseudomonas > Pseudomonas sp. P7759. Next base: position 149,781 of record NZ_JACART010000003.1, on the reverse strand, counting down.
ACGCTCGGCGGAAAAACGCCCGGAGATGTGCACCATGGGTTGCAGCAATCGCACCTGGTCCATCACCGCCTGCTTGCTGCGCAGTTGAAATAGCCACTTATACAGCTTGGGCTGTTTCTCACGAACCAATCGGGCCAGGGCAATAGTGGCTCGCACGTCGGACAGAGCATCGTGCGCCTGGCCATGGTCGATACCGTTGGCTTCGGTCAGGCGCTCCAGCTTGAGCGTGACGCGCCCATCCTGTTGCGGCCATTCAATACCCTCCGGGCGCAGGGCGTAGGCGGTGCGGATCACGTCGATGAGATCCCAACGACTGTTACCGCCCTGCCACTCGCGTGCGTAAGGGTCGAAAAAGTTGCGGTACAGGCTGTAGCGCGTCATCTCATCGTCAAAGCGCAAGGTGTTGTAGCCAGCGCCACACGTACCCGGAGCCGCCAGCTCGGCATGCACCCGAGTCATGAAGTCGGCCTCGGCCAAGCCTTTTTCCGCGAGGATTGCGGGAGTGATCCCGGTAATAGCGCAGGCGACGGGATGGGGCAGGATATCGTCGCTGGGCTGGCAATAAAGATTGACCGGCTCGCCGATCTCATTGAGTTCGTGGTCCGTTCGAATGCCCGCTACCTGGAGCGGGCGATCACTGCGCGGATTGATGCCGGTGGTTTCATAGTCGTACCAGAAAATGGAGGTCACGGGCTATTCCTGTACTGAAGATCGACAAAGTCTAGGCGCTGGACGGCGTCCGCGACCAGCACCAAATCAACTGTACAAACATCCAGCAAAACCTTGAATGGTTGCTTCCATCGCCGACACTGCTAGCATCCGTGTCTTCCAGCCACTCTGCACTGCCAAGGATCGCGATGCCGTCAGCTCCATTGGATACCCGCTACCAGATCGAAACCCCGGAGGGCATCGACCTGCCGCTGCGCCCCGCTGGCCTGATGCCACGTGCGCTGGCCTTTGCGTTTGACCTGGGTTTGCGCGGGGTGATGATGGGCGTTCTGCTGGTGCCATTGGCCTTACTTGGCAATGTTGGCATCGGCCTGGGCTCGCTGCTGCTGTTCCTGATCAGTTGGTGGTACATGGTGCTGTTCGAGGTGCTCAACCAGGGTTGTTCGCCCGGCAAGCAAGTCATGGGTTTGCGGGTAGTCCACGATGACGGCACCCCGGTCGGCTGGTCCGCGTCACTGATCCGTAATCTGCTGCGGTTTGTCGACATGCTGCCCTTCGGTTACTTCCTCGGCGCGATCAGTTGCCTGCAGCATCCTCATTTCAAGCGCCTGGGCGACCTGGCCGCCGGTACACTGGTGATCTACCGGGAACAACCGCTGGTACGTCCCAAGATTCCTCAAGCTGCCGCCCTACGCCTGCCCTTCGCCCTGGAGCTGAGTGAACAACGGGCCATCCTTGGCTTCGCGGAACGCCAGGGTGAGCTTTCCACGGAACGCGTTCACGAGTTGGCGTCGATTCTCGCCACCCCGTTGCAGGTATCCCCGGCCCGCGCCGTGGAACAACTCAACGGCGTAGCCCGTGGCCTGTTGGGGCCAACATGAAGCAGAGTCTTTTCGAAAGCCGTCACCAGCCTCAATGGCAGGCGTTTGCCCAACACCTGCAACAGTTGGAACAAGGCAAGGTTAAAACCAGTGACATGGCCGATTTCCCCCATCAGTACCGACGCCTGTGCCAGCACCTGGCCCTGGCCCAGGAACGTGGCTACAGCAGCTATTTGGTAGACCCCTTGCAACAACTGGTCTTGCGCGGCCATCAACAACTCTACCGCCATCGCAGCCAATTGACGGCAAATGTACTGAGTTTCGTACTTGCCGATTTTCCTCGGTTGGTACGGGAACAGTGGCGTTTCGTGCTGGTAGCCAGCCTGCTGTTCTTTGGCAGCCTGGTGGGTATCGCGTTGCTGGTCTACCTGTTTCCCGACCTGATCTACAGCATCGTCAGTCCCCAGCAGGTTGCCGAGATGCAGGGCATGTATGACCCTGATGCCAGCCGCCTGGGCCGCACCGCTGAGCGTGCCTCAAGCGAAGACTGGATGATGTTCGGCTACTACGTGATGCACAACATCGGTATCGCGTTCCAGACTTTTGCTGCCGGATTACTGTTCGGGCTGGGCAGCGTGTTCTTCCTGATTTTCAACGGACTGGTCATCGGTGCGGTCTCCGGGCATCTGACCGAGATCGGCTACGGGCAGACCTTCTGGTCATTCGTGATCGGGCATGGTGCCTTCGAGCTGACGGCTATCGCCCTCGCCGGTGCCGCGGGTATGCAACTGGGCTGGGCGCTGATCGCTCCCGGGCAGTTGAGCCGCGGCGAATCACTGCGGCTGGCGGCGCGCAAGAGCGTGCAAATATTATGCGGCGTCATGCTCTTCCTGCTGATCGCAGCCTTCATTGAGGCGTACTGGTCATCCACCACCCTTATAGCTCCCTGGGTCAAATATCTGGTTGGCGCGGCGCTGTGGCTGCTGGTAGTCGCTTACTTGAGCCTTGCCGGAAGGACTCGCCATGCGCCTGAGTGATGCCAGCGTGGTAATCCGCCCACGTACTGCCTGGGAGGCGATGGACCTTGGCGTATTGATGGCCCGTGAGCATCGCCTGCTGTTGATGGGCAGTTGGGCATTGGTGACGCTGCCAGTGTTCGCCGTGCTCACGGCACTGCTGTGGAAGTACCCGTCCACCGCAATGTTCCTGTTCTGGTGGCTCAAGCCGGCCTTTGATCGCCTCCCCCTGTATATCTTGTCCAAGGCCCTGTTTGGCGAAACACCCAGCATCAAGCAGGCCGTTCGTCATTGGCCGCGCCTGCTCAAGGGTCAACTGTTGGCCAGCCTGACCTGGCGCCGGTTCAGTCTGAGCCGCAGCTTTGTGATGCCGGTCAGCCAGCTCGAAGGCCTGGATGGGCCCGCACGCCAAAAACGACTGGGTGTACTGCAGCAACGTAATGCCGGGGCCGCACGCTGGTTGACCACCATTGGGGTGCACCTGGAGATCGGCTTGTGGTTCGGTTGCATGGCGCTCTTCTACCTGTTCATTCCCCAAAACGTCGAGATGGATTGGGATTGGCAGCGCCTGGTACTGGCGACAAGCTCGGAAGGGTTATGGCTGGAACATTTGGGCAACGCCTTCTACGCCTTGATCCTGGTGTTTTGGGAACCCATCTATGTAGCCTGCGGTTTCAGCCTCTACCTCAACCGCCGCACCGTATTGGAGGCCTGGGACCTGGAGTTGGTCTTCCGTCGCCTCCGTCAACGCCTGAGCAATGTGGCGCCGCTGCTATTGCTGATGATTGGGCTGACGCTGCTGCCATTCAGCGCGCCCGTCATGGCAGAAGCGTCCAGCCCCTCAAAACCACTGAGCACCCAGAGCGCAAGCCAATCTGTCCAGTCCCTACTGGACAAGCCTCCCTTCAAGAACCCGGAAACCGTCACGCGCTATCGCTTTGGCGAAGAAAAGCCGTCGGTTAAAAGCAAAGCTCACAGCGACGGCAAGCTTCCAGACTGGCTGAAGGCGCTGTTGGATAACTTCAACAGCAATACTTTCAAGTCGATCGCCCTGGGCTTGGAGGTGCTGTTGTGGGGGCTTCTGATCGGCGCCCTGTTCCTGCTGGCGTGGCGTTATCGTGAGTGGTTGCGCACTTTTGTCAGTCGGCGCGGGCCTCGCACGATCAAGGTTGGCGGCCCCGTTCCCACGCAACTGTTCGGCCTTGAACTGGACACGCAGACGTTGCCCGACGATGTGGCCAGTGCCGCCGAGCATTTGTGGGCCACCCATCCCAGGGAAGCCCTTGGCTTACTGTATCGAGGCCTGCTCAGCCGGCTGTTGCATGATTTCAATGTGCCGCTGAAAAGCGCTGATACCGAAGGCCAGGTCCTGGAGCGGGTTCAACGGTTGCGACAACCGCAGCTGCTGGCTTTCAGCGATGAGTTGACCCAACACTGGCAGAACCTTGCCTACGGTCATCACCTGCCTCCCCCCTCAGCCCAGCAAAAACTGTGCAGTGATTGGCGCACCCTGTTCAACCCGGGGAGCAATCAATGAACCGGCCGTTACTGTGGGTCGGGCTATTGTTGGCATGCGTGTTTGGAGCCGGTGCCTTCTACGTGTGGACCAAGGCAATTCCCTACGACGAGGTGGTGGATCGTGGCCCTTCTCCAGAAGCCTTGGCCAACCCCTACTTGGCAGCCGAACACTTTCTACGCCAACAAGGCGTGACCGTTGAGCACGCCAATAGCCTGGAGCGGCTGGCTACCCTACCGGGCAAGGGCAACAGCCTGTTGCTGCTCGGCGAGCGCAGCAACATGTCACCCCGCCAGGTAGAGCAACTGCTGAGCTGGGCCAAATCCGGTGGTCATCTGTTGCTGGTGGCCGAGGCGTTGTGGGATGAGGAGACCGGCAAAAGTGGCGACCTGCTGCTCGATCGCGTGCATATCCATCAAACCTTGAGTGACGAACCTGAGGAACCTGCGCCTTCCAGCAAAAAGCCCCTTAAAAACAAAAGCCAGGACCTCACCAAACTCTACGTCGACAATGAAACGGCCTCGGCGTACTTCAGTTTCGACACGGATTTCAATCTCACCGACCCTAGGCACCAGGCCCAATTTTCCGCCAACAGCTCAAGGTCGAGCCACCTGATGCAACTCGACCTCGGGGAAGGCAGCGTCACAGTGATCACCGACAGTGACTTGTGGAAAACCCCGAACCTCGGCAAGCACGACAATGCCTGGCTACTGTGGTACCTGAATCAGGGCACGGCCGTGAGCCTGTTGTTCAACAGTGACTTCGACGACCTGTTCACGTTACTGATGCGGTATTTTCCCCAGGCCCTGATCGCACTTATTTCGTTGATCGCCCTGACACTGTGGCGGGCCGGTATGCGTCAAGGCCCGACTCGATCGCCAACCTCCAATGCTCGCCGCCAATTGCAGGAACACCTTAAAGCCAGCGCCGACTTCCTGCTGCGCCGCGCCGGCCAGGGCACGCTGCTGCAAGCCTTGCAGCGCGACATCCTGCGCGCGGCCCGGCACCGTCACCCCGGTTTTGAACACCTCGACAGTGCAGCACAGTGCCGGGTGCTTGAACACCTGACGCGACAACCCCTTCATGTCATCAGCCAGGCCCTTGACCCACTCCCGCAGAAACGGCTTTCCAGTGCCGATTTCAGCCGGCAGGTGGCGTGCCTGCAAACCCTCAGGAATGCCTTATGAGCGAACTTCCAAGCGCCACTGCCCTGACCAGCGAAACCTTGCAACGTGCCAGCAGGCAAGCCCAAGCCCTGCGTACTGAATTGCGCAAAGCGGTGATTGGCCAAGACCCGGTGATCGACGATGTCCTGACCGCGCTGATCGCCGGCGGCCATGTGCTGCTCGAAGGCGTGCCGGGGCTGGGGAAAACCTTGCTGGTGCGTGCACTGGCACGTTGCTTTGAGGGCGATTTCGCGCGCATCCAGTTCACGCCTGACCTGATGCCCAGCGATGTCACCGGCCATGCCGTGTATGACCTGCACACCGAACAGTTCAAGCTGCGCAAGGGGCCGGTATTCACCCACTTGTTGCTGGCGGATGAAATCAACCGTGCCCCGGCCAAGACCCAGGCCGCGTTGCTGGAGGCGATGCAGGAACGGCAAGTCACCCTCGAAGGCGAGGCATTGCCCATCGGTCAGCCGTTCATGGTACTGGCGACCCAGAACCCTATTGAACAGGAAGGCACCTACCCTCTGCCGGAAGCGGAGCTGGATCGCTTCATGCTCAAGGTGCGCATGGATTACCCCGACGCGCAGCAGGAACTGGACATGGTACGTGAAGTCACCCGCTCGTCTCGCGCCGACATGTTGGATGTACAACCCTTGCGTACGGTACTGCTGGCCGAAGATGTGCTGCTGCTTCAGCAGATAGCCAGTGAACTGGCACTCGACGAACAAGTGCTCGACTATGCCGTGCGGCTGGCACGCGCCACCCGTAGCTGGCCAGGGCTGGCCATTGGTGCCGGCCCGCGGGCGTCCATCGACCTGGTACGTGGCGCACGTGCCCGTGCCCTGTTGCGCGGTGGTGAGTTCGTCACCCCGGACGATATCAAGGGTTGCGCGCTGGCAGTGCTGCGCCATCGGGTACGCATCGCGCCAGAGCTGGATATCGACGGGCTGGAGGTCGACCAGGTGATCAAGCAACTGCTCGATCAGATCCCGGCACCTCGGCAATGACTCGCCCATGAAACCGACCCGTCTGCTGTTGAACTGGCTTGGCGTATTGCTGGGCTTGGGCATCCTGCTGGGGATTGCGGCAGCGTTGCAGTTCAAGGTGCCCGACACCTTGCACTCCATCGCGTGGGGTCTGCTACTGGCGCTGTTACTGCTCGCGCTGCTGGATGCGATGCGCCTGCGTAGCCGCCCTTCGCCCCGTGTGCAGCGGCAAATGCCCGGAAGCCTGGCTCTGGGCCGCTGGGGGGAAATTCGCCTGGTTCTAGAGCATGACTTTGCGCAGGCACTGAGCGTGCAGGTGTTCGATCATGTCCCTGACGGGTTGTCCGTTGAGCACATGCCCCAATCCATAGACCTGCGCCCCGGTGAACGCAGTGAACTGGGTTATCGCCTTCGCCCCTTGAGGCGTGGTCATTTCAGTTTCAACCGCTGTGAAATTCTCCTGCCCAGCCCCATGGGCCTGTGGTCGGCACGACGACTGATCGAAGTGGGCGATACCACCCGCGTCTACCCGGATTTCGCCCGTCTGTACGGTGCCCAACTGCAGGGCGTAGATAACTGGCTGAGCCAACTGGGCGTACGCCAACGTCAGCGCCGTGGCTTGGGACTGGAGTTTCACCAGTTGCGTGAGTTTCGCGAAGGGGACAGCCTGCGGCAGATCGACTGGAAGGCTACCGCCCGGCAACGCACACCCATCGCCCGTGAATACCAGGATGAGCGTGACCAACAGATCGTGTTCATGCTTGATTGCGGCCGCCGCATGCGTAGCCAGGATGACGAACTGCCCCACTTTGACCATGCCCTGAATGCCTGCCTGCTGCTCAGCTATGTCGCGTTGCGCCAGGGGGATGCGGTTGGGCTGTGCACCTTCGCCGGTGACCAGCCACGCTACTTGGCGCCAGTCAAAGGCAGTAGCCAGTTGAACCTGTTGCTCAACGCGGTATACGACCTTGATACCACCCGGCGAACTGCCGATTATCAGGCTGCGGCAAGCCAACTGCTGGCTCGGCAGAAAAGACGCGCGCTGGTGATAGTGGTGACCAACTTGCGGGATGAAGACGATGAAACACTGCTGACCGCAGTCAATCGCATCAGTCGGCACCACAGGGTGCTGGTGGCCAGTTTACGTGAGGAAGCCCTTGATCAACTGCGCCAAGCCCCCGTGCAAACCTTGCCCGAAGCCTTGGCCTACAGCGGCACCATCGACTACCTCAATACCCGCAACGAACTGCATGACCGACTCCGCGCCCAAGGCCTGTCCCTACTGGACACCTTACCGTCTGAACTGGGACCGGCCCTGGTCACGCGTTACCTGGGGTGGAAGAAAGCCGGCGTGCTCTGAAAAGGGCCCGCCGAAGCTCCTTATCTAAGCCGAAGCTTGCAAAGGATCAAAGCTGAAGTAATTGAACAAGACATTGATCAACTGCCCATATTCCTCAGGTGCCTGGAGCACCCTGAACCCGGAGTCGTAGTGTTGCGGGTTGATGTCCTCATGGCTCCACAGACAGGTCACTGTGAGATCGATGGGGTGGAAAGTGTCGTCAGCGCCTGGAATCTTCAAGCGCAGCTCGAAGTCCACGTCGACCATCATGGGCAATTGGCTGATTAACATCAGCCCGTCTTCCGAGACATTGCCCAAAAAGCCGATGGGCTTGTCGGTGAGACGATTAAACACTTGCAGGAAATAAGGAAGCTGATGCCGCTCGATCCTTCGGTCGGTAAACATGGTGAGATCGCCATCCAGTGGCCATGACTGCGGCCGTGCCAGTGATTCGGAACAGGCAACATCGCCTGCTCTCCCTGGATCTCGGTGCGACAACAGGCAATTGCCTGTCGCTAGACAGCCACCCAGTCAGGGACCCACATCCGTTTGCATAGAAACTTATACAAACGAACATTCAAAGGATAGCCCAAGACTGGCGACGGGCCAGTTATTGAATGACGAATATCATCACAAGGACGCTGGACGCGGTTGCGCGACGCTTGCGCCGGGGTAATGCCCCAGTTGTTGCAGGGTGTCGAGCCTTGCGCGGGCACGGTAGGCGTACTCACTCGACGGGTATTGATTGATGATGAATTGATAAGTCTGTACTGCGTCGACGAACAGTTTCTGCCGTTCCAGGCACTGGCCGCGCAACATCGAGACTTCCGGCTGTACATAACGTCGGGTGCGACTTTCACGGTCGACCTGGGACAATTCCAGGGTAACGCGCTCGCAGTCACCGACCTTGTAGGCGCGGTAGGCATTGTTCAGATGATGGTCCATCGACCAGCGGGTGCAGCCGACAACACTGACGGCCAGGGCAGCAATGAGCAAAATTCGCATGAGGGTTCTCCTGTCTTGTGCAGTGTATCGACCCCCCGTCGAAAATCTTCAAGGATGTTCGTATTCAGCCGCAACGAAAACAAGTCAATCGTCGATAAGTAGTGCAAACGAACAATGACTACAACGAAAGAGCATAGTAGCCTTCCTCAGCGCTTGAACTCAGGAGTCTGTGCATGTCCGTCCGTCGTACCAAAATCGTCGCCACCCTTGGCCCGGCCAGCAACTCGCCGGAAGTCCTCGAACAGCTGATTCTGGCTGGTTTGGACGTTGCCCGTCTGAACTTCTCCCACGGCACCCCGGACGAGCACAAGGCTCGCGCCAAGCTGGTGCGTGACCTGGCCGCCAAGCACGGCCGCTTCGTCGCACTGTTGGGTGACCTGCAAGGCCCGAAAATCCGTATCGCCAAATTCGCCAACAAGCGGATCGAGCTGAAGATCGGTGATCAATTCACCTTCTCCACCAGCCACCCGCTGACCGAAGGCAACCAGCAAGTCGTGGGTATCGACTACCCGGACCTGGTCAAGGACTGCGGCGTCGGCGACGAGCTGTTGCTGGACGACGGCCGTGTGGTCATGCGCGTCGAAACCGCGACCCCGACTGAACTGCACTGCGTCGTGCTGATCGGTGGTCCGCTGTCCGACCACAAAGGCATCAACCGTCGTGGCGGTGGCTTGACCGCACCGGCCCTGACCGAAAAAGACAAGGCCGACATCAAGCTTGCCGCCGAAATGGAAGTGGACTACCTCGCCGTGTCCTTCCCACGCGACGCCGCCGACATGGAATACGCCCGTAAACTGCGCGACGAAGCCGGTGGTACTGCCTGGCTGGTGGCGAAGATCGAACGTGCCGAAGCCGTGGCCGATGACGAAACCCTCGACGGCCTGATCAAGGCTTCCGACGCGGTGATGGTTGCCCGTGGCGACCTGGGCGTGGAAATCGGTGACGCCGAGCTGATCGGTATCCAAAAGAAGATCATCCTGCACGCACGCCGTCACAACAAAGCGGTGATCGTGGCGACCCAGATGATGGAGTCGATGATCCAGAACCCGATGCCGACCCGCGCCGAAGTGTCCGACGTGGCCAACGCCGTGCTCGACTACACCGACGCCGTGATGCTCTCGGCCGAAAGCGCCGCTGGCCCGTACCCGCTGGAAGCTGTGCAAGCCATGGCGCGTATCTGCCTCGGCGCTGAAAAGCACCCGACCAGCAAGACCTCCAGCCACCGTATCGGCAAAGAGTTCGAAAGCTGCGACCAGAGCATCGCGCTGGCGGCCATGTACACCGCGAACCACTTCCCGGGCGTGAAGGCGATCATCGCGCTGACCGAAAGTGGCTACACGCCGTTGATCATGTCGCGCATCCGTTCCTCGGTGCCGATCTACGCGTTCACCCCGCACCGCGAAGCCCAGGCTCGCGCTGCGATGTTCCGTGGCGTGTACACCATTCCGTTCGACCCGGCCTCGCTGGCACCGAACGAAGTCAGCCAGAAGGCGATCGACGAGCTGGTCAAACGTGGCGTCGTAGAGAAAGGCGACTGGGTCATCCTGACCAAGGGCGACAGCTACCACACCACTGGTGGCACCAATGGCATGAAGATCCTGCACGTGGGCGACCCGCAGTACTGAGTAACACGCTGAAAAACAAAAGCCCCGCCCTGTGAATGGCGGGGCTTTTTGCTTTCTCAGGACCGGTTGATAAACCCCGACAACGCCGCAATCGCTTCCGGCGACTTCAACCGCTGGACAAACAAAGCGCCCTCTTCCTCAATCACCTGGCGCAATTGCTCACGGTCAACGCTCTTCATCAATTGCTTGGTCACCTGCACAGCCCCCGGCGCCAAGGTCTCAAAGCGCTCGGCCATTTCCCGCGCCTTCGCCAACGCCGCCTCGCCGCTGCCCAGCGCCTCGGTGGCAATCCCCCACGCAGCCGCCTGCTCGCCGGTAAAACCCTCGCCAAGCAACAATAATTCCGCAGCCTTTGCGTGCCCCAGCAACCTCGGCAGGATCAGGCTCGACCCAAACTCCGGGCACAGCCCCAGATTGACGAATGGCATGCGCAGCCGCGCATCACGGCTGATGTACACCAGGTCGCAATGCAGCAGCAGGGTCGTGCCAATACCCACCGCAGCGCCCGCCACAGCGGCAATCACCGGTTTGCGGCAGTTGAGCAGGCTCTTCATGAAGTAAAACGGTGGGCTGTCGAGATCGCTGGGCGGCTGTTCAAGAAAATCGCCAATGTCGTTGCCGGCGGTGAAACAGTCACTGCTGCCCTGGATCAGCACGCAGCGGACGGCCTCATCCGCATCGGCCTGCTCCAGTGCATCGGCCAGTTGCATGTACATGGCGCGGGTCAGGGCGTTTTTCTTGTCGGGGCGATTGAGCTGCAAGGTCAGCAACCCGCGTTCGCGGTGTTGCAGGATGGCATCGGTCATGGCGAATCTCGCGGCTGTAGAATTCAGCGCTCAACCACGGGGCAGGAACACATCGGCCAGCAGTTGATTGCGCGGCAGTCCCGCCAGGAACAGACGCTTGGAAAACGCCTCGACACTGGCCGGGTGCCCGCAGAGTAAAGCCAGAGTTTGCCGCGAAACAAGCCGCAGTTGCGACAATGCCTGGGCCGCCTGCGCCGCCGTCCACAACTCCACCGTCACGTTGGGATGCTGTGCCGCCAGCTGCGCCAGGGGTTCGGCCAGGTAATGCCCCTCTGCATCATGGGCCAGGTGAATCACGCGGATGTCGCCCTGATGATCCTGGCGCAAGGCCTCACGCAACACTGCCCAAAGCGGGCCAAGGCCGGTGCCGGACGCCAGCAGCCACAACGGCCGGCTTTGCCAGTCAGGGTCGTATTGCAGCGCGCCACCGCGCAATTCGCCCAGGCGCAGACGGTCGCCCAGCTGCAACTGACGGGCAAGATCACTGAACTCGCCAGGCAGACGGCAATCGAGGTGAAACTCCAGGAATGGGTCATCCTGGGGCAAGCTCGCCAGGGAATAGGGCCGCGCCACTTGTCCCGCCCACAACACCAGATGCTGCCCGGCCCGATAGCGCAAGCCACGCTCGGGTTGCAGACGCAGGCGCAGCACGCTCGGGCTCAACCAATCCACACCCAGCACCTGGGCCGGCAACCCGTCACGCGTCGGGTCAAAGGCTTCAACGCGCAGGTCCCCGCTCACCTGGCACTGGCACGCCAAGCGCCAGCCGTCCAGGCGTTGCGCCGGGCTCAAGGCCTCGGGCTGCTTGTCCTCGACCTCCCCCCGGCATCGCACCAGGCACGCATGGCAACTGCCGGCGCGGCAACTGTAGGGCACGGCCACACCGGCCTGGTTCAAGGCATCCAGCAGGTTGCTGCCGGAAGATACCGACCAATGGCGTTCGCCGACGTAGAGTTCAGGCATATAAGGGCTCAATCACAAGGGGCGCGCACAGGGAATCATGCCTGCGACAGTTTGACCATAGTCGGGTGTATCGGCCACCGTGCCGGGTTATACTGCCGCGCCTTTTTAGCGTCGCGCCTGCACCACTTTGGCGTGCCTTGGAAAGGTGAGCTCAGCCGACCGATGCAACACTGAGCCCACCTTTATTGAATGTTCCCTTATAGAGGAGCGCGACTCATGACCGTGATCAAGCAAGACGACCTGATTCAGAGCGTTGCCGACGCCCTGCAATTCATTTCCTACTACCACCCCGTGGATTTCATCCAGGCCATGCACGAAGCCTACCTGCGCGAAGAATCGCCAGCGGCCCGTGACTCCATCGCCCAGATCCTGATCAACTCGCGCATGTGCGCCACCGGCCATCGCCCGATCTGCCAGGACACCGGTATCGTTACCGTGTTCGTGCGCGTGGGCATGGACGTGCGTTGGGATGGCGCCACCATGGGCCTGGACGACATGATCAACGAAGGCGTGCGTCGCGCCTACAACCTGCCGGAAAACGTCCTGCGTGCTTCCATCCTGGCCGACCCGGCAGGCGCGCGCAAAAACACCAAGGACAACACCCCGGCGGTCATCCACTACTCCATCGTCCCAGGCAACACCGTGGAAGTGGACGTGGCGGCCAAGGGCGGCGGTTCCGAGAACAAGTCGAAAATGGCCATGCTCAACCCGTCCGACTCGATCGTTGACTGGGTATTGAAGACCGTTCCGACCATGGGCGCCGGCTGGTGCCCACCGGGTATGCTCGGCATCGGCATCGGCGGCACCGCCGAGAAAGCCGCGGTGATGGCCAAGGAAGTGTTGATGGAATCCATCGACATCCACGAGCTGAAAAAGCGCGGCCCGCAGAACCGTATCGAAGAGATGCGCCTGGAGCTGTTCGAGAAGGTCAACCAACTGGGCATCGGCGCCCAGGGCCTGGGTGGCCTGACCACCGTGCTCGACGTGAAGATCATGGACTACCCGACCCACGCCGCGTCCTTGCCGGTGTGCATGATCCCCAACTGCGCCGCCACCCGTCACGCGCACTTCGTACTCGACGGTTCGGGCCCGGCATCGCTGGAAGCGCCACCGTTGGACGCCTACCCGGAAATCGTCTGGGAAGCCGGCCCATCGGCCCGTCGCGTCAACCTCGACACCCTGACCCCGGAAGAAGTGCAGAGCTGGAAGCCGGGCGAAACCGTGTTGCTCAACGGCAAGATGCTCACCGGTCGCGACGCCGCGCACAAGCGCATGGTCGAGATGCTGAACAAGGGCGAAACCCTGCCGGTTGATCTGAAAGGTCGCTTCATCTACTACGTCGGCCCGGTTGATCCGGTGCGCGAAGAAGTGGTTGGCCCAGCCGGCCCGACCACCGCGACGCGGATGGACAAGTTCACCCGTCAGATCCTCGAGCAAACCGGCCTGCTGGGCATGATCGGCAAATCCGAGCGCGGCCCGACTGCGATCGAAGCGATCAAGGACCACAAGGCCGTGTACCTGATGGCCGTGGGCGGCGCCGCCTACCTGGTGGCGCAAGCCATCAAGAAGTCGCGCGTGGTGGCCTTCGCCGAGCTGGGTATGGAAGCGATCTACGAGTTCGACGTGAAGGACATGCCGGTCACCGTTGCTGTCGACAGCAAAGGCGAATCCGTGCACATCACCGGTCCTGCCATCTGGCAGAAAAAGATCAGTGAAAGCCTGGCGGTAGAAGTGCAGTAAGCCCTTCCGCTGCAGACATAAAGGCGACTGTGGCCATGGCCCAGTCGCCTTTTTTATGGCTCATGGTATGGTGCACTCCCTTACCGTGCCTGCCCATCACCGTATGATCGTGATCCCTCGCCCCCTGCGCCTGACCTTCTATTCCCTGCTGATCATCGCCGGCGCGCTGTTGGCCGCAGCCTTGGCCACGCGCCACGCCGAACGCCAGGCGCTGGTGGACGACGCCGCCCGTGCCAATCAGCAGCTCGCGCTGTACGCCAACTCGTTGCACACCCTGATCGAACGCTACCGCGCCCTGCCCGCCGTGCTGGCGCTGGACTCGGAGATGATCAATGCCTTGAAGAGCCCGCTGGATACCGCAACCCAAGACCTGCTCAACCGCAAACTGGAGCGCATCAACGGCGCGGCGCAGTCGTCCACCTTGGAATTGATGGACCGCACCGGCCTGGCCGTGGCCGCCAGCAATTGGAACCTGCCCAGCAGTTATGTGGGGCACAACTACGCGTTTCGCCCCTATTTCAGCCAGACCTTGAGCCAGGGCACCGGGCGCTTCTACGCGGTGGGCGTGACCACGGGTATTCCCGGTTACTTCCTCTCAAGCGCGGTGGTCGATGAACACGAGCAGTTCCTCGGTGCGATGGTGGTCAAGCTGGAGTTCCCCGAACTTGAGCGCGAATGGGCCCAGGGTAATGACCTGCTGCTGGTCAGCGATGCGCGTGGCATCGTGTTCATCGCCAATCAACCCGGCTGGCGTTATCGCAACCTGCGACCGTTGTCGGCCAGCGACCTTGCCGAGCTGAAAGCCACACGCCAATACGACAAGAAGCAACTGCAGGCGCTGGAAACCAGCACCCTGCAACGCTTCGACGAAAACAGCCATTTGATGCGCGTCAACGGCCCGGATGGCAGTGCCAATTACATCTGGGAATCCCTGCCGCTGAAGGCCGAAGGCTGGACCCTGCACCTGCTGCGCAAGCCGCAGTTCGCCTTTGAAGATCAGCGCAACGCCGGGTTGGCCGCCGCAGGCTCCTGGTTGGCGTTGGTGTTCCTGGTGCTGTTCCTGACCCAACGCTGGCGTCTAGCCCGCTTGCGCCAGCGCAGTCGCGAAGAGCTTGAGCAACTGGTGGAAGAACGCACCCAGGCGCTGCGCACGGCCCAGGATGGCCTGGTGCAATCGGCCAAGCTGGCGGCGCTGGGACAGATGTCCGCCGCCCTCGCCCACGAAATCAATCAGCCACTCACCGCCCAACGCATGCAGTTGGCCACATTGCGCCTGCTGCTGGATCACGGTCGTGTCGACGACGCCTACCAGGCGCTCACGCCACTGGACGACATGCTCACGCGCATGGCCGCCCTCACCGGCCACCTCAAGACCTTCGCGCGCAAAAGCCCCAGTGGTTTGCGTGAACGCCTGGACCTGGCCACCGTGGTCGACCAGTCGCTGCACTTGCTCGATGCGCGCCTGCGCGATGAATCCATCGGCGTGGTGCTGGACCTGACCCGCCCCGCCTGGGTGCGCGGCGATGCAATCCGCCTGGAACAGGTTCTGATCAACCTGCTGCGCAACGCCCTCGATGCCATGGCCGACAAACCGCGCAAACGCCTTGAAATCCGCCTGCATGCCGACCAACAGCTGTGGCGACTGACCGTCAGCGACAGCGGCGGCGGGATTGCCGACGAGCACCTGAACAGTGTGTTCGACCCGTTCTTCACCACCAAGCCTGTGGGCGATGGCCTAGGCTTGGGGCTGGCGGTGTCCTACGCTATCGTGCACGAATTGGGCGGTCGCCTGATCGCCAGCAATCGCGGCGACGGCGCGGTATTTACCCTGACCCTGCCTATCGCGCTGGAGACGCCCGACCTATGTTGAACGCGGTGATTGTGGTCGATGACGAAGCCAGCATCCGCACGGCCGTCGAGCAGTGGCTGAGCCTCTCGGGGTTCGAGGTGCAGTTGTTCAGTCGCGCAGAGGCCTGCCTGGCGCAATTGCCCAAGGATTTCCCCGGCGTAATCCTCAGTGATGTGCGCATGCCCGGACTCAGCGGCCTCGAACTGCTGGCCGAAGTGCAACGCCGCGATGCCGACTTACCGGTCATCCTGCTCACTGGCCACGGCGATGTACCTATGGCGGTTGAGGCCATGCGCGACGGCGCCTACGACTTCCTGGAAAAACCCTTCAGCCCCGACGCCCTGCTCAATAGCCTGCGCCGCGCCTTGGACAAACGCGGGCTGATCCTGGAAAACCGTCGCCTGCATCAACAGGCCGATCATCGCGCGCAGTTGGAGTCGACCTTGCTCGGCGTGTCCCGTGGTTTGCAGACCTTGCGCCGCCAGGTGCTGGACCTGGCCAGCCTGCCGGTCAACGTGCTGATCCGTGGCGAGACCGGCAGCGGCAAGGAAATGGTCGCCCGTTGCCTGCATGATTTTGGCCCTCGGTCGAAGAAACCCTTTGTCGCGCTCAACTGCGCCGCCATCCCCGAGCAGCTGTTTGAAGCCGAGCTGTTCGGCCACGAAAGCGGCGCGTTTACCGGCGCCCAAGGCAAGCGCATCGGCAAACTGGAATATGCCCATGGTGGCACGCTGTTCCTCGATGAAATCGAAAGCATGCCGCTGGCCCAACAGGTGAAACTGCTGCGTGTGTTGCAGGAACAGAAGCTTGAGCGACTGGGCTCCAACCAGAGTATCCATGTGGACCTGCGCATCATCGCCGCGACCAAGCCGGACCTGTTGGACGAGGCCCGCGCCGGGCGCTTTCGCGAAGACCTGGCCTATCGCCTGAACGTCGCGCAACTACGCCTGCCGCCTTTACGCGAACGCCGCGAAGATATTCCGCTGCTGTTCGACCACTTTGCACAGAGTGCCGCCGAGCGCCTGGGCCGCAGCGTCGAGCCCCTGAGCGGCGCGCAACTGGGGCGCCTGCTCAGCCATGACTGGCCGGGCAATGTGCGTGAGTTGGCCAACGTCGCCGAACGTCAGGTGCTCGGCCTTGGCGAGCCGGAACCGGAAGGCATCGAGGCCGGACAGTCTCTGGCTGCGCAGCAGGAAGCGTTCGAAGCCCACTGCCTGAAAGCCGCGTTGACCCGGCATAAGGGCGACATCAAGGCGGTGCTGGCCGAATTGCAACTACCACGGCGTACCCTCAACGAAAAGATGCAACGCCACGGGTTAGTGCGGGACACCTTCCTGTAGGCGCTGGCAAGCCAGCTCCTACAATGGGCAGTGTGCGCCTGCGCCAATAAGCGGATTTCCGCTCATCAGCTAAAAATCATCAGCGACTTTCCGCTCAAAATAATCCTGCAACCCCTCTATTCCGGGCCTTCATCTACCTGGCACAGCTCCTGCTATAGCTCGAACCAGGCTGCGCACGCGCCGCTCCATAAAAACAACTAGATGAAGGATCCTTCAATGGATAACTCCAACGCCCTGCCTCTGGGGTCGGCGGCCGCGCCGACGAAAGAGCGCACTACCTCCAGCCGCATCAAATCGATTTTCAGTGGTTCCGTCGGCAATATGGTCGAGTGGTACGACTGGTACGTCTACGCCGCCTTCTCGTTGTACTTCGCCAAGACCTTCTTCCCGAAAGGCGACACCACCGCTCAACTGCTCAACACCGCCGCGATCTTCGCCGTGGGCTTCCTGATGCGCCCGATCGGTGGCTGGCTGATGGGCCTGTATGCCGACAAGGTCGGGCGTAAAAAAGCCCTGATGGCCTCGGTCTACCTGATGTGCTTCGGCTCGCTGCTGATTGCCCTGAGCCCCGGCTATGAAATGATTGGTATCGGTGCGCCGATCCTGCTGGTGTTCGCCCGTTTGCTGCAGGGGCTGTCGGTCGGCGGCGAATACGGCACCTCCGCCACTTACCTCAGCGAGATGGCAACCAAGGAACGTCGTGGTTTCTACTCCAGCTTCCAATACGTGACCCTGATCTCCGGCCAGCTCATCGCTTTGGCCGTGCTGATCGTGCTGCAACAACTGCTGACCACCGAGCAGCTGTACGCGTGGGGCTGGCGTATCCCGTTCGCCATCGGCGCACTGTGCGCAGTCGTCGCGCTGTACCTTCGTCGTGGCATGGAAGAAACCGAGTCGTTCACCAAGAAGGAAAAAGCCAAGGAAAGCGCAATGCGCACCTTGATGCGCCATCCCAAGGAGCTACTGACCGTGGTCGGCCTGACCATGGGCGGCACCCTGGCGTTCTACACCTACACCACCTACATGCAGAAATACCTGGTGAACACGGTCGGCATGAGCATTTCCGACTCCACCACCATCTCGGCGGCGACGTTGTTCCTGTTCATGTGCCTGCAACCCATCGTCGGCGGGCTGTCGGACAAAGTCGGACGTCGTCCGATCCTGATCGCCTTCGGCATCCTTGGCACGCTGTTCACCGTGCCGATCCTCACCACCCTGCACACCATCCAGAGCTGGTGGGGTGCGTTCTTCCTGATCATGGCGGCGCTGATCATCGTCAGCGGCTACACCTCGATCAACGCCGTGGTGAAGGCCGAGCTGTTCCCTACCGAAATCCGCGCCCTGGGCGTGGGCCTGCCGTACGCCCTGACCGTCTCGATCTTCGGCGGCACCGCTGAATACATCGCGCTGTGGTTCAAGAGCATCGGCATGGAAACCGGCTACTACTGGTATGTGACCGCGTGTATCGCGGTGTCTCTGGTGGTCTATGTGACCATGAAGGACACGCGTAAGCACTCGCGCATTACCACGGACTAACGTTTCACCTGCAATGCAAAAGGGGCTATGTCAGCAGATGACACAGCCCTTTTTTGTTTTGAAAACCACCAACTGTGCAGTGCACTATGACCGCCTCCCAGAACTGCGCACCAGGAACCCCGGCCATGTCCGACGATATCCACTTCTACGAACCCGCCAACGGCCACGGCCTGCCCCATGACCCGTTCAATGCCATCGTCGGTCCACGGCCGATCGGCTGGATTTCGTCCCACGACAGCGAAGGCCGCCTGAACCTGGCGCCCTACAGTTTTTTCAACGCGTTCAACTACATTCCGCCGATCATCGGGTTTTCCAGTGTCGGGCGCAAAGACAGCCTGAACAACATCGAACAGACCGGCGAGTTTGTGTGGAACCTGGCGACCCGCCCGCTGGCCGAGCAGATGAACCAGAGTTGCGCCCCGGTATCACCCGAGGTGAATGAGTTCGAATTGTCCGGCCTGACGCCGGTCGCTTCCAAGATCGTGGGCGTGCCACGGGTGGGCGAGAGCCCGGTGTCGTTCGAGTGCAAGGTGACGCAGATCATTCAGCTTCAGCGCGCCGATAAGGCATTGGTGCCTAGCTGGCTGGTGCTGGGCGAGGTGGTCGCGGTGCACATTGCCAAGTGGTTGCTCAAGGACGGCATCTACGACACCGCCGCCGCCGAGCCGATCCTGCGCGGTGGCGGCCCGGCGGATTACTTCCAGTTGGGCCCCGAGGCCCTGTTCAAGATGCATCGACCCCGCTGATTGATCACTTTTCAACAAACACAACAAAACAGTGTGGGAGCCGGGCTTGCCCGCGATAGCGGCGTGTCAGCCACCTAATGAGTCGGCTGTCATGCCCTCATCGCGGGCAAGCCCGGCTCCCACATTTGTTCTTTGTTGGGCAGTAAAACGCGTCCGGCTTCAGCTTGCGGCAGTCGCCCAGCTCAGTTGACCTTCTTCGTCGATATCGACCAATCGTTCCAATTGCACAGTCGCCGCATCGTCGGCGTCGGAGGCGGTCTTGAACGTCTGGCCATCAAGGATCTTGTGAAAGCGCGGTGCGCCCATGCCATCCAGTGCCTTGACGGCGACGGCGGCGCTGTAGCCACCCTCCCCCGGTACTACGGCGGAAACGGCTTCGTGGTGGGCAAATTGTTTACGTGCCATGTTGCAGGTCCTGGCCAATGGAAAAGTTGGCCATTCTAACCCTCAACCGGCCAGTTGCAGGTACTCGCCGTAGGCATGGGCGGCGGATGCATCGGTAAAGGTCTGGAAGTCCATGCTGCGGACCACCATGTCGTTCAACAGCTCGGTAAAGATCATCAGTGCCGGAGAGTTGAAGTAGGCGCTCATCGCCTGCTCGCTGCTCCAGAAGCCCGAGACCAGCCACACATCGGGATCGACCTGGGAATGCTGCAACGAGAATTGCAGGCAACCCTGAGCCTGACGGCCCGGTTCGATCAAACTGCTCAAGCGTGCACCGAGTTCGGTGCTGCACCCGCTGCGGGCGCGGATAAAGGCCATATGGCTCGCGGGAATGGGGGTGGACATGTTCGACTCTCCCGTTGAGAAGTGATGCTCGGCAAGCACTGTGAGGGCGTGTTGCCACAGGATCAAAGATAACGGCGCAAATGCGAGCGCGGTTAGTCAATTCCTGTCGGCTTATTGCACAATCCTGCGAGAAGCGTAGAGAGGACGTCTGGCGCAGCTGTTTTATTCCATTGGCCAACGCCTTGTTTCAGGGAGATGACAGGCGCTGCGATTGCCTGATTCACGATGCGCCGCAGGATCAGGCAAGGATTGTGCAGAATCGACGTAACACTTTTTGAAAAGCCGCCGCTAAGCTGAGCCCATCGAAGTAGCCAGTAGAGGACGCTCCATGTCGTCGCCCGAACATAAAGCCATCCCCCTCGATGCCGAGATGGAAAAGCAGCGCGCCGAACTGGCCAGCATCGTGCATCGGAACACCTGGGAGGACGGCTCCTACGGCACCGCCATCACCACCTTGTTCTTGAACCGCCACAACACGCCGCGTGACTTCATGCCGGTGTTGGTGGAGCCCGCCCTGTGCATCCTGGCCAGCGGCAGCAAGGAAGTGCGCCTTGCCGACGAGATCTTTGCCTACGACCCACTCAACTACCTGGTGTTCTCGGTGGCGATGCCGGTGGCCGGGCGGATCATCGAGGCCACCCCGGAAGACCCGAACCTGTCGGTGCGCATCAATATCGACCCGGCGCAGCTCACGGCCTTGATCGCGGAAGCAGGCCCGATGGGCGTGCCGTCGCGTCCGACCTCCCGTGGCATGTATGTCGACCGCATCGACGGCCAACTGCTCGACGCCGTGCTGCGTCTGGCGCGCCTGCTGGACTCGCCCAAAGACATCGCCATGCTGGCGCCGCTGATCAACCGCGAAATTCTTTATCGCCTGCTGCGGGGTCCACAGGGTTATCGCCTGTATGAAATCGCCGTGGCCAACAGTCAGAGCCATCGGGTCAGCCAGGCGATCAAATGGTTGAACGGCAACTACGAGCAACCGCTGCGCATCGACGATCTGGCCAAGGAAGTGAACCTGAGCGTCTCGACCCTGCACCACCGCTTCAAGGCCATCACCGCCATGAGCCCGTTGCAGTACCAGAAGCAACTGCGCTTGCAGGAAGCCCGGCGGTTGATGATCGCCGAAGGGTTGGAGGCGTCGGCGGCCGGGTATCGCGTGGGATATGAAAGCCCGTCGCAGTTCAGCCGCGAGTACAGTCGGTTGTTTGGGGCGCCGCCCCTCAGAGATTTGGCCCGGCTGCGCCAGAGCATTTAGTCGAGAGTGCGCGGCAGTTGCAGGGTCACCCGCAACCCACCCTCACGCAAATTCTGCAAACTCACTTCGCCGCCATGGCTATGGGCAATGTTGCGCGCAATCCCCAGTCCCAGCCCGTAGCCCTGTTGCTGCCCGGCCAGGCGGAAGTGCGGTTCGAACACCTGCTCCAGGCGTTGCTCGGGCACGCCGGGGCCTTCGTCATCCACATGCAGGATAAATTCCACGCCATCGTCTTCGATGCGCAGATGGGCGTTCTGGCCGTACTTCAACGCGTTGTCGATCAGGTTGCCGATGCATCGCTTGAGCGCCAGCGGCTTGCCCGGATACGTCGTCAACGCCCGCCCATGCTGGGTCACGCGCCCATTGCCGTTCGGCGCCAAATAAGGCTCCACCAGGCAGTCGAGCACATGGTTCAGGTCGACCGGCTCGATATTTTCGTGGATATCCGTGTCTTTCACGCATTGCAGCGCGCCCTTCACCAACAACTCCAGCTCATCCAGGTCGCGGCCGAACTTGGTTTGCAGGTTCTCGTCTTCCAGCAATTCCACACGCAGGCGCAGGCGGGTGATCGGTGTGCGCAAGTCGTGGGAAATCGCGCTGAACAACTGGCTGCGCTCGGTCAGGTAACGGCTGATGCGCTCGCGCATGGCATTGAACGCCCGCCCCACTTCCACCACTTCGCTGCCGCCACCTTCGGCCACCGGCTCTACGTCGGCGCCCAGCGACATGTCCCGCGCGGCCCGCGCCAAGCGCTTGAGAGGGCGACTTTGCCAGTGCACCAGCAGGCCGATGAACAGCAGCAGGAAGCCGCTGGTCAGCACGATAAACCACACCTGCTGCGACGGCAGGCCTTGTTCTTCCAGACTGGTGTAGGGCTCGGGCAACAGCGAGGCGATGTACAACCATTCGCCGGGCGCGAGCTGGATCTGAGTGACCAGCACCGGCGGGTTCACCGGTTCCAGGGTCAACGCGTAGTGGGCCCATGAACGCGGCAATTCATCGAGTTTCAGGCCGGCATTGAAGATGCGCAGGTCTTCGGCGCTGACGAACTCCACCGAGATATGCACATCGGCGCCGAGGGTTTGTTTCAGCACTTCATCGACCGCTTCGAGCACCGCCTGTTTACGCGGAGTCTGCGGCAGGATGGCCATGTCCAGAGGACGATCATTGAGGGTCACGACGAAACGCGTCCCGCCCATGCTGCGCAATTGATCGAGGACCAACGGACGGTAGGCCACCGGCAACGAACGGAAATAACTCACGCTGGCGGTCATCGAATGCGCCAGGCTGCGGGCGCTGGTGACCAGGCCTTCGAGCTGGGTGGCGCGCAACTGCGAGACCCAGATCACGCTGGACAGCGCCTGGGCAAACAACACTGCCAGCAACGTCAACAGCAGCATGCGCCCCAGCAACGAACGGGGCACAGGGAAGCGGCGGCGGCGCTCAGTCAGATGTTCAGTGGGCATTGCCGGCAACCACGCTGGCTGCCAGTTGATAACCGCTGCCGCGCACGGTACGGATCAGCCTCGGGGGTTTTTCAGTGTCGCGCAGGCGTTGGCGCAAGCGGCTGACGGCCATGTCGACGATACGGTCCAGCGGCATCAGGTCACGGCCACGGGTGGCGTTGCCGATGGTGTCGCGGTCGAGGATCTGTTGCGGATGGTCGAGAAACAATTTGAGCAAGGCAAAATCGGCCCCGGAAAGGATCACTTCTTCGCCATCCACATGGAACAAGCGGTGGCTGATCATATCCAGGCGCCATTCATCGAACACCAACACTTCGCCACCACTGCTGCGTTCCTGGCCAAACTGGCAGCGACGCAACAGGGCTTTGATCCGCGCCTGCAACTCGCGGGGGCTGAAAGGCTTGCCGATGTAGTCGTCGGCGCCCAGCTCCAGGCCGATCACGCGGTCGGCCTCGTCGGAGCTGGCGGTCAGCATGATGATCGGCACCTGCGCCTGGCGCGGGTGCTGGCGGATCCAGCGGCAAAGGCTGAAACCGTCTTCGTCCGGCAACATCACATCAAGGATGACCAAGTCGCACGGCGCCTCGTTCATCGCCTGGCGGAACCCCGCGCCATCCGGCACGCCACGCACCTGGAAACCGGCGCGACTGAGGTAGGTCTGCAGCAATTCGCGGATTTCCTGGTCGTCGTCGACGAGGAGAATCGATTTACTGATTACGCTCACGGGGTCCTCCTTGTTGTTATAAGTGTTGCAGGTCAGGCAAACGCCTGTTCCAACGCGACGCCGGCCCCGGTCAACCCGGAATACGGCGCGGTTACCAACCACACCGGAATGCCCTTGAAGTAGTCACTCATGCAGCCTTTGTCGCTAAAACTCTTGGCGAAACCACTGTTGATAAAGAAGTCGGCAAACCTCGGTATCACCCCACCCACGATGTACACGCCACCGCGTCCACCGGTGGTCAGCACATTGTTGCCGGCGACGCGGCCCAGCCAGATGCTGAACTGGTCCAATACCTCCATCGCCACCGGGTCGCCGGCCAAGCCTGCGGCCGTGATGGCCTCGGGGGTTTCCAGTACCGGCGTATGGCCGTCGACCGCGCAAATGGCACGGTACAGGCGCGGCAACCCGCCACCGCTCAAGGCGGTTTCGGCGCTGACGTGGCCGATCTCAGTGTAGATGTGCTGCCACAGCTGGGTTTCACGCGGGCTGCTCAGGGGCAGGTCGACATGCCCGCCCTCCCCCGGCAACGCCGCAAAACGACCTGCGCCGAGGTCCAGCAGCGTCCCGACACCCAGGCCAGTGCCAGGGCCAATCACTACCGCCGGGCGCAACGGCTCCGGCGTACCCTCGCAAACCACGCGGAATTCGTCGGGCTTGAGGCGGGTCATGCCCAGGGCCATGGCCGAGAAGTCATTGACCAGCAGCAGTTCATCGACCTGCAACGTCTTGCAAAACGCAGTCTTGCTCAGGCGCCAGTGGTTGTTGGTGAATTTAAATTCATCGCCGCTCACCGGTCCGGCCACCGACAGGCACACCGCACCGATGTCGCCGATTTGCAGGCCTTCCTCGTTGAGGTAAACCTTGATCGCGTCTTCAGGGCTGGAGTGATCCGCCGTGGCATGCACGCGGATCGAATGCAGTTCCTGATCGCGCCACAACGCGAAACGGGCGTTGGTGCCCCCGATATCACCGACCAGCGCAAGCTTCACTTAAGCGTCTCCAAGGCAGAGGTAAAGGCGCTGGCGCCCTGCTCTGCGGAGCTTGCGGCCAAGCGCATAAATGCAAACAGCTCGCGACCGGCCCCCACGTTATTCCCCAACAGGCCCGTGGCAGGCGCGCGCGCTGCAAACTCATCGGCGTCCACCTTAAGCTCCAAGGTGCCCTTCACGCCATCCACGCGAATGATATCGCCATCGCGCACCCGCGCCAGCGGCCCGCCGCTCTGGGCTTCGGGGTTGACGTGAATCGCGGCGGGGATCTTACCCGACGCGCCGGACATGCGCCCGTCTGTTACCAGTGCGACTTTGAAGCCACGGTCCTGCAACACACCGAGGAACGGCGTCATCTTGTGCAATTCTGGCATGCCATTGGAGCGCGGGCCCTGGAAGCGCATGACGGCGACGAAGTCTTTTTCCAACTGGCCGGCCTTGAACGCGTCGGCCAGGTCTTGCTGGTCCTGGAACACCACCGCCGGTGCTTCAACAATCTGGTGCTCCGGCGCCACGGCCGAGACTTTCATCACGCCGCGACCGAGGTTGCCTTCCATCACGCGCAAGCCGCCTTCCGGCGAGAACGCACGGGCCACCGGGCGCAGGATGCTTTCGTCGAGGCTTTCGATAGGGCCGTCGCGCCAGATCAATTCGCCATCGACCAGGAAGGGTTCCTGGGTGTAGCGGCTCAGGCCCTTACCGGCCACAGTGTTGACGTCTTCGTGGAGCAGGCCGGCTTCGAGCAGTTCGCGGATCAGGAACGACATGCCGCCCGCCGCCTGGAAGTGGTTGATGTCGGCCTTGCCGTTTGGATACACGTGGGACAGGGTCGGCACCACCTCGGAGAGGTCGGCCATGTCGTCCCAGGTGAGGATGATGCCCGCCGACATGGCGATGGCCGGCATGTGCAGGGTGTGGTTGGTCGAACCGCCGGTGGCGTTGAGGGCGATGATGGAGTTGACGATGGATTTCTCGTCGACGATCTCGCCGATCGGCATGAAGCTGCCGTTGGCTTTGGTCAGGCGCGTGACCTGGTGCGCGGCTTCGCGGGTCAGCGCATCGCGCAGCGGTGTGTACGGGTTGACGAACGAGGCGCCCGGCAAGTGCAGGCCCATCACTTCCATCAGCAGCTGGTTGGTGTTGGCGGTGCCGTAGAAGGTGCAGGTGCCGGGGCTGTGGTAGGACTTCATCTCCGATTCCAGCAGCTCTTCGCGGGTGGCCTTGCCTTCGGCGTAGCGCTGGCGCACGTCGGCTTTCTGCTTGTTGGAGATGCCCGACGGCATCGGCCCGCCCGGCACGAAGATCATCGGCAGGTGGCCGTAGCGCAACGCGCCCATCATCAGGCCGGGGACAATCTTGTCGCAGATGCCCAGCATCAGCGCGGCATCAAACATGTTGTGGGACAGCGCTACCGCCGTGGACATGGCAATGACTTCACGGCTGAGCAGGCTCAACTCCATGCCAGGCTCGCCCTGGGTCACGCCGTCGCACATCGCGGGGGTGCCGCCGGCGAACTGGCCGACCGAGCCAACTTCGCGCAAGGCTTTCTTGATTTGTTCAGGGAAATGCTCGTACGGCTGGTGCGCCGAGAGCATGTCGTTATATGACGAAACAATTGCCACGTTGGCGGCATTCATCATGCGCAGACTATTTTTATCTTCAGTGCCGCAACCGGCCACGCCGTGGGCGAAGTTGGCGCATTGCAGCTTGCCGCGCATCGGACCGTCGATGGCTGCACCGCGAATGAGCGCAAGGTAGGCCTCGCGGGTGGCGCGGCTGCGGGCGATAAGCCGTTCGGTGACCTCAAGAACGCGGGGATGCATGTGTAGAACTCCAGGCTAACGGATGTGGCGACCTGAGTGTCTATGCTGATCAAACGCCCGCAGCGCATGGGATGGCAGGGAGTCGTTTGGATCATCGGACCAGTTGATTCAGGTCACTCGTTGTAGATTGAACAAAATATTGCCACTAAAAAGGCTTGTTTTCTATTTTTATGCGAATAATCTTGTAATTCTTACAACAAATCGACGACAGGCACTTTCCAATGACTCTTCGTATCGCAATCAATGGTTTTGGCCGTATCGGCCGTAATGTCCTGCGCGCACTGTATACCCAAGGCTACCGCCAGGATTTGCAGATCGTCGCCATCAACGATCTGGGCGACAGTTCGATCAACGCCCACCTGCTCAAATACGACACCGTGCATGGCACTTTCGACGCAGAGGTCGCCCACGATCAGGAAAGCCTGACCGTCAATGGTGACCGGATTGCCGTCAGCGCCATTCGCAACCCCGCCGACCTGCCGTGGGCTGCGCACAAGATCGACGTGGTGTTCGAATGCACCGGTCTGTTCACCGACCGTGACAAGGCTGCCGCCCATATTACCGCTGGTGCGCGCAAGGTGATCATCTCGGCACCGGCCAAGGGCGCGGACGCCACCGTGGTCTACGGTGTGAACCACGACATTCTGCGCCAATCCCACCAGATCATCTCCAACGCGTCGTGCACCACTAACTGCCTGGCGCCTGTGGCGCAAGTGCTGCACCGCGAGCTGGGCATCGAAAGTGGCCTGATGACCACGATTCACGCCTACACCAACGACCAGAACCTGACCGACGTCTACCACACCGACCCGTACCGTGCGCGTTCGGCCACCCAGAACATGATCCCGAGCAAGACCGGCGCAGCTGAAGCCGTCGGCCTGGTGCTGCCGGAACTGGCGGGCAAGTTGACCGGCATGGCGGTGCGTGTACCGGTGATCAACGTGTCGCTGGTGGACCTCACCGTGCAGTTGAAGAAAGAAGCCACTGCCGAACAAGTCAATGCATTGCTCAAGGATGCCAGCCAGCATTCCAAGATCCTTGGTTACAACACCTTGCCGCTGGTTTCCAGCGACTTCAACCACAACCCGTTGTCGTCGATCTTCGATGCCAATCACACCAAGGTCAGTGGCAAGTTGCTGAAAGTGTTGGCTTGGTATGACAACGAGTGGGGCTTCTCCAACCGTATGTTGGATAACTGCCTGGCGCTGTGTAACGCCGAATAACCCTCACGGGAAAAGGCTCACAGAAATAGCTACTTGCCATTTGAGTTGATGATAAGCATTATCATTAACTGCAAATCGGTCTGGTATCACTGTGAGCCAATCTCGCTTCAACCACGTTTTTCTCACCCAACGGGTGGTTCTGCTTCGCACCTTGCAGCGGATGGTGAATAACCACAGCACCGCCGAGGACCTGTTGCAGGAAACCTACCTGCGCGTGACTCGGGCCCTGAGCGAGCGGCCGATCGATCACCTTGAACCTTTTGTCTATCAGACGGCACGCAACCTGGCGCTGGATCATCTGCGCGCGCGCAGGATCCAGGCCCGCACGCTGCAGGAAGATGTTCCGCTGGACGTCCTGCAAAGCGTCGCGGCTCCCATCAGCACCCCCGAAGATGCCACCCAGGCCGAGCAAATGCTTGAAGCCTTGAGCGTCAGCCTGGGCCAGTTGAGCGCCCGCCAACAGCAGATCTTCATCCTCAGCCGCCTGCATGGTTGCAGCTACCAGGAGATTGCCGATCAGTTGGAAGTGTCCTTGAGCACCGTGCAAAAGGAACTCAAATTGATCATGGCCATCTGTGTAGGTGTGGCCGAACGGCTGGATCGGCCTTAAGCTTCACCCGAAAGAAGCGTCGACCCAGGCTGTAGGAAAGTTGAATAGAACGTGGCGAAGACCCGAGGAACACCGTGACGGACCCGAATAAACTGCAGCCCCATGAGCTGGCTCATGAGGTGTTGCAAGACACGGCTATGGA
This sequence comes from Pseudomonas sp. P7759, assembly GCF_013386445.1. Lineage (NCBI taxonomy): Bacteria > Pseudomonadati > Pseudomonadota > Gammaproteobacteria > Pseudomonadales > Pseudomonadaceae > Pseudomonas > Pseudomonas sp. P7759. The sequence goes on along the minus strand of NZ_JACART010000003.1, from coordinate 121,628 downwards.
TCAAGCCCTCGACTGGCTGATCGCCTTGCAGTGCCCGCAACCCGGGCAGCAAGCCGAATTCGAAGCCTGGCTGGCCAGCAATCCCGCCCACGTTCATGCTTTCGCCAAGGCCCAGGCCGCCTGGGGTGGCGCGCCGGTGCACAGTGCCGCCGTCGCACTGGCCGTACCGCGTAAACCCAGCGCCTGGCGCCGCATCAAACCGCATTGGAAACCACTGGCTACCGCCGCCGTGCTGCTGATCGGCCTGTTCAGCTTCAGCAACCTGCCGGTACGCCTGCAAGCCGACCACCTCACCGTGGTGGGCGAACGCCAGCGCCTGCAACTGGACGACGGTTCCAAGGTGCTGCTGAACACCAACTCGGCGTTTTCCAGCAGCATCAAGGACCACCAGCGCATCGCCCGCCTGTACCAAGGCGAGGCGTTTTTCGAAATCGTGCCCAGCCACGGCCTGCCCCTGGAAATCGACGCCGGCCCCGTGCGTGCCAGCGTGCGCGATACGGCGTTTGCCGTGCGTTACCTGAATGGCGAAGCTCAGGTGCAAGTGCAACGCGGCGATGTCGACCTGAGCAACACCTTCGACGATGCCCGTGTGCGCCTGAGCGCCGGTGAAAGCATCCGCATCGGGCCCAAGGGCTTCGGCCAGCCGGCCAAGCTGGACACCAACAAGGACCTGGCCTGGGTGCAAGGACGGCTGATTTTCGAAAACTGCCCGATGAGCGAAGTGCTCGCCGAGTTGCGTCGCTATTACCCGGGTTGGATCGTCAACACCAATGACCAACTCGCCAGCGTCGCCGTCACCGGCAATTATCGCCTCGACCAGCCCCTGGACGTGGTGCGATCCCTGGCCCACATCACCTCGGCCAAGCTGTCGGAATACCCGGCGCTGGTGATCTTGAACTAAATGAGAATTATTTTTACTCGATAGCTGAGGGTGGTACGTCTCGTCTTAGCCAATGCAACTGATTCCTATTTGTTTCAGTTCGCAACTATAAGATTCGTACCCCGGAGCGCTCTCGATGTCCTCTTGTTTCAACCGCCGGTCCTCTTCGCCCGTCCTGTCCATGCTGACGGCCGCCATTCTGCTGGCCGGTGCGCCAGTGATGAGCGCCACCGCCGCCGAACCTGCTGCGCGCAGCCATGGCAACTACAACTTCAGCATCGAGCAGCAATCGCTGGTCTCGGCCCTCAACGCCTTTACCGCCGTGACCGGCTGGCAAGTCGGCCTGCCCGCTGAATTGGGCCAGGGTGTGTCGTCCCCTGGCGTGCGCGGCCCGCTGCCGCCGGAAAAAGCCCTGGACCGGCTGTTGGTGGGGACCAACCTGAGCTATCGCAAACTGGGCAGCAACAACATCGTCCTGGAAAAACGCGCAGCGGGCAGCACCCTCAACCTGCAACAGGTGACCATCAGCGCCACCCGCAATGAGCAGGACGTGAGCAGCGTACCGAGCACCGTCAGCGTGCATGACCGCGAAGAGCTGGACCTCCAGAACGTCAACACCATCCGCGAGCTGGTGCGCTATGAGCCCGGCGTTTCGGTCGGTGGCGCCGGCACCCGTGCCGGTAACGCCGGCTTCAACATTCGCGGCATCGACGGCGACCGCATCCTCACTCAGGTCGATGGCGTGGAAGTGCCGGACAACTTCTTCAACGGCCCCTACGCCAAGACCCGTCGCAACTACGTCGACCCGGAAATCGTCAAGCGCGTCGAGATCCTGCGCGGTCCGGCCTCGGCCCTGTACGGTAGCAGCGCCATTGGCGGCGCAGTGAGTTACTTCACCCTCGACCCGGACGACATCATCAAGCCCGGCCAGGACGTCGGCGCCCGTCTCAAGACCGGCTACAGCTCCGCCGATGAAAGCTGGCTGACCTCCGGCACCTTCGCTGGTCGCGTACAGGACTTCGACGGTTTGCTGCACCTGAGCCAGCGCAATGGCCACGAAATGGAGTCCTACGACGGCAACAACGCCACCGGCCTGGCCCGTACCGGCGCCAACCCGGAAGACGCGCGCACCACCAACATCCTGGCCAAGCTGGGCTGGAATTACGGCGACGACAATCGCCTTGGCCTGACGTATGAGAAGTACAAGGACGATCGCGACACTAACCAGAAGAACGCCATAGGCGGGCCGTTCAACACCGGTGCCCCTGTCTCCCCCAACCTGTACCGCGCACGCTCGGGCAACGACACCATCACCCGTGAGCGCTTCGGCCTGGAAAACAGCTTCGCGCTCGAATCGCCGATTGCCGACCGCATCAAGACCAGCCTCAACTATCAGATTGCCAAGACCGACCAGACCACCGCCGAGATCTACCAGGCCGGCCGTCGCGTGCTGCGGACCCGCGATACGCTCTACCAGGAAAAACAATGGGTATTCGATGCCCAACTGGACAAGGCCTTCAGCGTCGGTGACACCGATCACCAAGTGACCTACGGCACCACCCTCAAGCAGCAGAAAGTCACCGGTTCCCGTGAAGGTGCCGCCACCTGCCTGGCCGTCGGCAGTGGCTGTACCGCCATCGGCGCCCCCAGCCCGTCTGCCACAGACAGCGTGAGAAAGGCCAGCGACTTCCCGGACCCGACCATCAACACCTATTCGCTGTTTGCCCAGGATCAGATCGCCTGGAACAACTGGACCTTCCTGCCCAGCGTTCGCTATGACTACACCCAGCTCAAACCCAAGCTGACCGAGGACTTCCTCAACGCCACCGACCCGAACCGGATCTACCCACACGACGACGACACCAAGACCTGGCACCGTGTTTCGCCGAAATTCGGCCTGACCTACGCGCTGACAGACCACTACACCTGGTTCGGCCAATACGCCGAAGGCTTCCGCACGCCATCAGCCAAGGCCCTGTACGGCCGCTTTGAAAATATCCAGCAAGGGTACGTGGTCGAGCCAAACCCAAGCCTCAAGCCGGAAACCAGCAAAGGCATCGAGACCGGGATTCGCGGTAACTTCGACGCGGGTAACTTCGATGTCGCGGTGTTCTACAACAAGTACAAAGACTTCATCGACGAGGACAACACCTCCGTCGCCCCGACCGGCACGATCTTCCAGCCGTTCAACATCAAGCGCGCCACCATCAAGGGCATCGAAGCCAAGGGCCGCATGAACCTGGACGCGTTTGGCGCGCCCCAAGGCCTGTACACCCAAGGTGCGGTGGCGTACGCCTATGGCCGCAACGACGAGACCGGCGAGCCCCTCAACAGTGTCAACCCGCTCAAGGGCGTGTTCGGGCTGGGTTACGACCAGGAACAATACGGCGCGTTGGTCAGTTGGACACTGGTCAAGAAACAGAACCGCGTCGACAGCACCACCTTCTTCTCGCCAGACGGCGACAAGTCCAAGGGCCCGTTCAAGACCCCAGGCTTTGGCATCGTCGACCTGACCGGCTTCTACAAAGTCACCAACGACGTGACCCTCAACGGCGGCCTCTACAACCTGACCGACAAGAAGTACTGGAACTGGGATGACGTACGCAGCTACGACGGTGTCGGCGAAGCCGGCGTGACCTCCCCGGCCAACCTCGACCGCCTGACCCAGCCGGGTCGCAACTTTGCGATAAACGTGATCTGGGACATCTGATCCGCCCTACTCACCTCGTCGAAATGTCATCGACGAGGTGAGGATTTTTTACTGTGCCGCGTCTTCTTGTTCGTCTAGTTGATAACAGCTCTCTTTAGGGCACCCAGGCGCTCCCCTTCTCAAGGACTTTTTCATGACCGCTTCTCCAACCGCAGAACGCCCAAGCCTACGCTCCCAGCGCCTGAACCAGATCACCAACGAGCCACACACCAAGCTCGACGCCCTGGTCAAAGCCCACGCGCCGTTTGAAACCCAGGCCAATTTCGCGCGTTTCGTGGTCGCGCAGTACCTGTTCCAGTCGGAATTGGTGGCGCTGTACAACGATGCCGAGCTGATCAAGATCGTGCCGGACCTGGCCGAGCGTTGCCGCGCCGAAGCCGCCAAACTGGACCTGGGCGACCTCGACACCGAAGTGCCTGCACCGGTCGCCGGTGCCGTGAAGAGCCCGAGCAAAGCCGAAGCCTTGGGCTGGCTGTTCGTGTCCGAAGGCTCCAAGCTGGGCGCTGCGTTCCTGATCAAGCGCGCCGTGGGCCTGGGCCTGAGCGAAACCTTCGGTGCCCGCCACCTGGGCGAACCGGCCGGTGGTCGTGCCGAAGGCTGGAAGCGCTTCACCCGCACGCTCGACGGCCTGGAGTTCAGCGCTGAAGAAGAAGCCGCCGTGGAAAAAGGCGCAATCGACGCGTTTGTACGCTTCACCGTCTTGCTGGAACAAGCGTACGCTAGCGCCCCTGAACTGGCCTGAAACCCTGTAGGAGCGGCTACGTCCGCTCCTGCTTCCTCGACTCTGTAAATCGCTCCCATGACCGGCAAAACCCAATCCACCTCGAAAATCGCCCGGATCCTCTTCGGCCTGCTGGCCTACGTCAGCCTGGGCATCGGGCTGGTGGCGATTGTCGTGCCGGGTTTGCCCACCACCGAATTCATTCTGCTCGCCGCCTGGGCCGCCACCAAAAGCTCACCGCGCCTCAGCGCCTGGCTGGAAAACCACCGGCTGTTCGGGCCCATCCTGTGCAACTGGCGCAACGGCAAGATCATCGCCCGCCGCGCCAAAGTCAGTGCCACGGTAAGCATGCTGTTGTGCGCCATCCTGATGCTGGTGATGCTTGATCACGGCTGGCCGATCTACCTGGCGATCGCCGGGATGAGCCTGGGCAATCTGTGGATCTGGTCACGCCCGGAACGGCTCGCAGCGCCCGTATAACGGCGCGTGTAGGGTTTTTCCTACCGCTCATCGCCTCTCTCTCATGAATTGATTCATGACGCCGATGTTTCAGACATAGCGCTGAATGGACTTGGCCTGCACTGCGTGCTTTCCAACAAGTCCATTCGTGAGTGAACCTATGTTCGACACCCTCTCCATTCGCTTGAAAATCGTGCTGCTGTCAGGCCTTTGCCTCTTGGGGGTCATCGCACTGATCATCAGCATCAACCTCTACGAAACCAATCAGAACGATCAACTGATCAGCGATTCAAGCTCGCGAATGCTCACTAACAGCGTGCAGAACCTGCTGCAATCCAAAGCCGCCGAACAGGCCGTGCAGCTGCAGAAAACCTTTGGCGAAAACCTGTTGGTGGTGACGGCCCTTGCCGACCAGGTCAAGGACCTGCGCGCCCTGGCCGCCAAGCGTTCACTGGAGCCTGGCGCCTTGCGGGAAGAACTCAACCAGAGCCTCAAGACCACCTTCGAACGCAACAGCAAGGTGCTGGGTATCTGGCTGTCGTTCGAGCCCAATGGACTGGATGGCAAGGACAGCGAATTCGTCGACGACAAGGCCCGCGTGTCCAACGAAAAAGGCCGTTTCTCCAGCTACTGGAGCCGCGCCGGCGGTGAAGGCCTGAACACCATCATGGTCGAGGAAGACCTGACCAAGACCACCCCCAACCTCAGCGGCACGCCCTACAACATCTGGTACACCTGCCCACGGGACACGCGCAAGGTTTGCCTGCTGGATCCCTACGCCGATGAAGTGGCCGGCAAGCAGATGCTGATGACCACCATTGCCTTGCCGCTGATCGTGGACGGCAAAGTCATCGGCGTGGTGGGTATCGACATCGCCCTCAACACCCTGCAGGCCGTGACGGACGCGGCGCAAAAAGAACTGTTCGACGGCGCGGCGCATCTGGAGATCCTGTCCAGCACCGGCCTGATCGCAGCCTACAGCGGCCAGCCGGACAAGGTTGGCAAAAACCTGATCGACACCCTCGGCGCCGAAGGCAAGGAAATCGTGCAGTTGCTGGCCGGCGACTCGTCCATGATCCGCGAGCAGGAGGACACCATCCGCGCCGTGTACCCGGTCAAGCCGATTGCCGATGCAAAATCCTGGGGCGTGGTGATCACGCTACCCAAGAACGTGATGCTGGCTGACACCTTGAAGCTGCAAGACGTGCTCGACAAAGCCCAGGCCGCCGGTACGCTCAAGGCCTTGCTGGTCGGCGCCGCCGCCGCGCTGCTGGGTTTGCTGCTGATCTGGCTGACCGCCACTGGCGTAACTCGCCCAATCAACAGCGTGGCCGCCATGCTCAAGGACATCGCCAGCGGCGACGGTGACCTCACTCAACGCCTGGCCTACACCAAGAAGGATGAACTCGGAGAGCTGGTCAACTGGTTCAACCGCTTCCTCGACAAGCTGCAACCGACCATCGCCCAGATCAAGCAAAGCATCACCGAAGCCCGTGGCACCGCCGATCAATCCTCCGCCATCGCGCGCCAGACCAGCGAAGGCATGCAGGTGCAGTTCCGCGAGATCGACCAGGTGGCCACGGCCTCCAACGAAATGAGCGCGACTGCCCACGATGTCGCCAACAGCGCCTCCAATGCTGCCAGCGCGGCGCGGGGTGCGGATCAGTCGGCGCGCGAAGGCATGTCGATCATCGAGCAGAGCACCCGCGACATCACCACCCTGGCCGAAGAAGTCAGCAAGGCCGTGGGCGAAGTCGAAGCCTTGGCGGTCAACAGCGAGCAGATTGGTTCGGTGCTGGAAGTGATCCGCAGCATCGCCGAGCAGACCAACCTGCTGGCGCTGAACGCCGCCATCGAAGCGGCACGCGCCGGGGAAAGCGGGCGTGGTTTTGCGGTGGTGGCCGACGAAGTGCGCAACCTGGCCAAGCGCACCCAGGACTCCGTGGAGGAAATCCGCCTGGTGATCGAACGCATCCAGAGCGGCACCCGCGGCGTGGTGGCAACCATGCATTCAAGCCAGAGCCAGGCCCAGAGCAATGCCGGGCAGATCCATCAAGCGGTGCAGGCCTTGGGCAAAATCAGCGATGCGGTGACCGTGATCAGCGACATGAACCTGCAAATCGCCAGCGCCGCCGAACAACAGAGCGCCGTGGCCGAAGAGGTCAACCGCAACGTTTCGGCGATCCGTACCGTGACCGAAACCCTCACCGGCCAGGCCACCGAGTCGGCGGCCATCAGCAGCCAACTCAATGCGTTGGCCAGCCAGCAGATGAAGCTGATGGATCAGTTCAGGGTCTGACTCGGTTCCAAAACCACAGAGATACTTGTGGGAGCCCGCTCCCACACTTGGATCACCTTGGCTTTAGAGACCTGGCCAGGCCTGTACGAACGCAGTCACATCTTCTTTAGCCGCCGTACGCGGTGGATTCTGCGGCGTGCCCAGGTAGAGGAAGCCAATCACTTCCTCATCTGCCGTCAGCCCCAGGCCTTTGGCGACATGGGCCGAATAGGACAACTCGCCAGTGCGCCACACGGCGCCAATTCCCTGGGCATACGCCGCCAGCAGGATGCCGTGGGCCGCACAGGCGGCGGCCAGCAATTGCTCGGATTTCGGCACCTTGAAGTGTTCCTGCAAACGGGCAATCACCACCACCACCAACGGCGCACGCAACGGGCCGTTCTGGGCCTTGTCGATGGCGGCTTGTGGCGCATCGGCGTCTTGCAGGCGCGCAGCCTCGGCCAACAGCGTGCCCATTTGCTCACGGGCAGCACCTTCAACGGTGAGGAAGCGCCAAGGGCGCAATTGGCCGTGGTCAGGCGCACGCATGGCGGCGGCGAACAGCACGTCGCGCTGCTCCTGGGTCGGCGCCGGTTCCAGCAGACGCGGCACGGAAACACGGTTGAGCAAAGCGTCGAGAGCCTGCATTGGCCACCTCCAGAGAAAAATGTGCGGCCATTCTAGCGGGAATGCATCGCCATCCACCAAACGATAATTGCTCTTATTCATTCGGCCCTGCCCTGTTAGACTTTGCGACCTTATTTTCAGCCTTCGCGCCAGGAAACTCGATGTTCCGTCTGCTTTTCCGCCTATCCGCAGCCGTGTTGGCCTTGAGCCTGACTGCCTGCGATGACGCGCCACGTTTCACCAAGGCCGAGCCGGGTGAATCACGGGCGGGCGGCGCTGCGACGGTGAACAAGCGCGACCAGAATGCATTTTCCCTGCCTTCGGCCAACCTGTCGCCCACCCGGCGCCTGGATTTCAGCGTGGGTAACAGCTTCTTTCGCAGCCCCTGGGTGATCGCGCCGTCCACCACCACCGCGCGTGATGGACTTGGCCCGCTGTTCAACACCAATGCCTGCCAGAACTGCCATATCAAGGATGGCCGTGGGCACCCGCCATTACCCGACGCACCGAATGCAGTGTCGATGCTGGTGCGCCTGTCGATTCCGGATGCGGCGCCCTATGCCAAGCTCATCGAACAGGTCGGCGTGGTGCCCGAGCCGGTCTACGGCGGTCAGTTGCAGGATATGGCTGTGCCGGGCGTGCAGCCTGAAGGCAAGGTGCGGGTCGACTACACACCGGTCAACGTGACGTTCAAGGACGGCACGGTGGTCGAGCTGCGCAAGCCGGACCTGCAGATCACCCAGCTCGGTTACGGCCCGATGCATCCGGATACACGCTTCTCCGCACGCATCGCCCCACCCATGATCGGCCTGGGCCTGCTCGAAGCCATCAGCGACGCCGATATCCTGCGCAACACCGACCCGAAGACCGCCGACCAGGAAGCCATCGTCGGCCGTGCCAATTGGGTCTGGGACGACGCCCAGCAAAAAACCGTGCTTGGGCGTTTTGGCTGGAAAGCCGGGCAACCCAACCTCAATCAACAAAATGTTCACGCGTTTTCTGGTGATATGGGCCTCACCACCTCTTTGAGACCCTTCGATGACTGCACCGATGCCCAAGTCGCCTGCAAACAGGCCCCCAACGGCAATGGCCCCGATGGCGAGCCGGAAGTCAGCGACAACATCCTGCGCCTGGTGCTGTTCTACACCCGCAACCTCGCCGTGCCAGCGCGCCGTGGCGTCAACACGCCGCAGGTGCTGGCCGGCAAGAACCTGTTCTACCAGGCCGGTTGCCAAGGCTGTCACACGCCCGCGTTCACCACGGCGGCCAATGCCGCTGAACCTGAGCTGGCCAACCAAGTGATCCGCCCCTACAGCGACCTGCTGCTGCACGACATGGGCGAAGGCCTGGCCGACAACCGCAGCGAATTCAAGGCCGGTGGCCGCGACTGGCGCACGCCGCCGTTGTGGGGCATTGGCCTGACGCAAACCGTGAGTGGCCACACCCAGTTCTTGCATGACGGCCGCGCCCGCAACCTGCTGGAGGCCGTGCTGTGGCACGGCGGTGAAGCACAAGCGGCGCAGCAGCATGTGTTGTCCTTTAATGCCGAGCAGCGCGCTGCGTTGCTGGCGTTCCTGAATTCTTTATAAGCTTCGCCCCAATTACAGAAGGGAGCTCGACATGTTCCGTCCCAAGTTGTTGTTCACCAGCCTGGCCGCCCTCGCCCTCGGTGCCTGCTCGCCGCAAGACCCGCAAGCGGTGACCTCGGCGGCCATCGCCAAGCAAGTGATCCTGCCGACCTACAGCCGTTGGGTCGAAGCCGACCGCCAACTGGCCGTCAGCGCCCTGGCCTACTGCCAAGGCAAAGAGAGCCTGGACACCGCCCGTGCCGACTTCCTGCACGCGCAAAAGGCCTGGGCCGAGCTGCAACCGCTGTTGATCGGCCCGCTGGCCGAGGGCAACCGTTCGTGGCAGGTGCAGTTCTGGCCGGACAAGAAGAACCTGGTCGGCCGCCAGGTCGAGCAACTGGTCGCCAGCCAGCCGCAGATCGATGGCGCCGCCCTGGCCAAGTCCAGCGTGGTGGTGCAAGGCCTGTCGGCCTACGAATACATCCTCTACGACGCCAAGACCGACATCGCCGACGACGCGCAAAAAGCCCGTTACTGCCCACTGCTGGTGGCCATCGGCGACCGTCAAAAAGCCCTGGCCGAAGAGATCCTGGCCAGCTGGAACAGCACCGACGGCATGCTGGCGCAGATGACCAAGTTTCCGAACCAGCGCTACGCCGATTCCCACGAAGCCATTGCCGATCTGCTGCGCGTCCAAGTGACCGCACTGGACACTCTGAAGAAAAAACTCGGCACGCCAATGGGCCGCCAGACCAAGGGCATCCCGCAGCCCTTCCAGGCCGATGCATGGCGCAGCCAGTCGTCCCTGCAAAGCCTCGAAGCCAGCCTTGCCGCCGCCCAGACCGTATGGGTCGGCGTCGACAACAAAGGCCTGCGCGGCCTGCTGCCGTCCGAGCAGAAGCCGTTGGCCGACAAGATCGACGCCGCCTATGCCGCGTCCCTCAAACTCTTCGCCAGCAACCAGCGCACCCTCAATGAACTGCTGGCCGACGACGCCGGGCGCCAACAGCTCAACGATATCTACGACAGCCTCAACGTCGTCCACCGCCTGCACGAAGGCGAATTGGCCAAGGCGCTGGGCATTCAACTGGGCTTTAACGCCAACGACGGTGACTGATGATGCTCAGGCGACAGGCTTTGGCGGTTGGCAGCGTGCTGCTCAGTGCGCTCACGTTGGGCGGCTGGACGCTGTTCAAAGGGAAAGACAAGGGCCCGCTGCTGCTCTCGGCGCGGGATGATGCAGACGGCAAGCACTATGCCGTGGGCTATCGCCTGGACGGCAAGCCGGTGTTTGCCACCCAGGTCGGCCAGCGCTGCCACGACATCATCAACCACCCGACGCTGCCAATTGCACTGTTTGTCGCCCGTCGCCCAGGCACCGAGAGTTACCTGATCGACTTGCGTGATGGCGCGCTGCTGCAAACCATCACCTCCAAGGCGAATCGCCATTTCTATGGCCACGCGGTCATTCACAAGAGCGGCGACTGGTTGTACGCCACCGAGAACGACACGTCCGACCCCGGCCGTGGCCTGCTTGGTGTGTATAAGTTCGAAGGCGAGCGGCTGGTGCATACCGGCGAGATGTCCACCCACGGCATCGGCCCGCATCAGGTGTCATGGATGCCCGACGGTGAGACGCTGGTGGTGGCCAACGGCGGCATTCGCACCGAAGCCGAAAGCCGCGTGGAAATGAACCTCAACGCCATGGAGCCAAGCCTGGTGCTGATGCACCGCGACGGCAGCCTGATCAGCAAGGAAACCCTGGACCAGCAGATGAACAGCGTGCGCCATATGGGGATCGCCAGCGATGGCACCATCCTCACCGGGCAGCAGTTCATGGGCGCGTCACAGGAGCGTTCCGAGTTGCTGGCAATCAAGCGGCCGGGCCAACCCTTCGTGGCGTTCCCGGTGGCTGATGAGCAGTTGCAGGCCATGGGGCACTACACCGCCAGCGTCGCGGTGCACAGCGAGTTGCGCCTGGTGGCGTTGACCGCTCCACGGGGCAACCGCTTCTTTATCTGGGACATGGACAGTGGCGAGCTGCGCCTGGATGGGCCACTGCCCGACTGTGCCGGTGTCGGCGCCGTCGAGGATGGTTTTGTCGTGACCTCGGGCCAAGGTCGTTGCCGGTTCTACGATTGTCGTCAGAAACCGTTGGTGGCAAAGCCGTTGGAATTGCCCGCCGGGCTCTGGGATAACCACCTGCATCTGATCTGAGCTGGCGCACAGCAAAAAAAAGGGCCTCGCATCGCAAGGCCCTTTCCTGGGGGTTTGAATCGTTTCAACTCTGTGGCCTCATCCCTTGAGACATGCCAAACATGAACAGCAACAACTCATGATCAGGCTTGGCCGCGGTGCTCGCCTTGGCGACGCGCGGCAACAGGCATTGCGCGCCACCCTGCGTTGCACTGAGCACCTGTGTGCGAGGCTGTTCCCAGGCCGCCAGCGCCAAGGCTGCAACGCCCAACGCCCCGACCAGAAACAAACCTCGTGCTATTTCTAGCTTCATCTGGTTAAACCCTTGATAGCGCTGCCAAACGCCGTCTCGTAAAAGTAGCTGAGTTTCTTCCAGTCCGTGTCGTTCCACGACGAATGGCGGCGCAATTGCAGCATGTCATGGGAAGCGGCCCGATAAGCGGTCAAGCGCTGGCGGCATTTCTCGAAATCCAGCAGCGCCACTTCGACGTTGGCCGAGTCGCCCTGGCCGGTCACCCTTACAAAAATGTGCTTGATGTACAGGCAGCCATGCTGCCAGCGCCCACGGTGCATCCGCGCCAAGGTGCCAGCAAGCTCCTTGAGCACGCGCTCATGCACCAGTTCGCCGTACTGTTCACGACCACCGGCGGCGTACCAGTTTTCGATTTCGTCGAAGCCGTCGAGGGCTGCGGTGACCAGCAGTGCCTGCCAGCGGTGCTCGGGGTCGCGGCGCGCCTCGCAAAAAACCATGTCGGGTACGCGTACATCCAACAGGCGAAGGCCCTTGATGGCATCCCGCTCACGCAACACAGTGGGACGGCCAAACGGGTGCAACCAACTGCGGTAGATGTGCCCGGTCTGGCGCTTGCTGTAGAGCAAGCGTCCATTGGCGCTCATCACGCGCTGCACGCCACTTTCACCACCACGCCGGCGGTTGGGTTCTTCAACCCACTCGCCTTGCTGGCGCCAGAAATAATCGAATCTCTCCTCGGGAGCTACGTGACTGCCTGCTACGCACTCAACTGCCATCCTGTTACCTCTTGCGCAATACATACACTCGCCACATGGCGTAGAGCGGAATGAAGTCCAGGGACTCCTGAACACGGAAACCGGCTTCTTCGAATTCTGCTTCAACAGTAGCAGCCGGTAACACAAATCTGTTTTGGTAACCTTCCTGCTCACCTTTTTTACGACGCTGCTCTTCGAGACGCTTGCGTTTCCAGGCTTTGAAATTGCCATCGACCCACAGCGAAACGATCACACTGTCACGGGTAACGCGCTGAAACTCCCGCAGTATCGCCAGTCGGTGCGCCGGATCACCAATGTGGTGCAACAGGCGCATGCAAAAAATGCTGTCGACCGAGTTATCCGGCAGATCGATATCAAACGCAGATGTCTGCAAGGGTCGTACCCGTTTCACCACATCGGCGGGTTGGGCAGCCGTTGCGACCTTCAACATCGACGCCGAGTTGTCGGCTCCAATGATGACGCGATTGGGCTTTTCGGCCAGCAGCGGCCAGAAACGCCCGGCGCCGCACGGCAAGTCCAGCACCAGGCCAGGCTCACCGGCCATCGCCAGCGCGCCACGGGCCAATTGCTCGTCGCGTTTGTGGGACAACCGGCGGGCCAGATTGTCCTGATGCTTGAGCAAATACTCTTGGGCGTGTTCGTCGTTGTACTTTTCGGAAAATTCGAGTTTGGTCGGGGTAGACATCAACGGATCTCCAGTTGCTGATGCCTACAACCTTAAGCAGCCGTCTGTGATCAACAGGTCAACCCGTTGTGAAAATCTTGTCCTGTCCAACTCCATACATTTCAAGACTTTACAGACACAAGCAATAGCATGGGGCCATCTTCGCCGAATGACGGTGATCTCTGGCAGGATAGCGGCAGAGGGTGGAGTCAGGCGTTGACCTGACTCAGTTGTACATGAAAGCGGCAGCCGTTGGGCTCCATGGTGCTGAGGCTCACAGTCCAGCCCTGGTTCTCGCAGATGCGCTGGACCAGCGACAACCCAAGGCCCAGGCCGTCACCGCGTTTCTCGTTGCCGCGCACAAACGGCTCGAACATCGCTTCGCGCTTGTCTTCGGGAATCCCCACGCCGGAGTCTTCTACCACAAAACCACTGGGCTCCAGGGTCAGGCGGATAAAACCGTGCTCTGTGTAGTGCAAAGCATTGCGCAGCAGATTACCCATGACCGCGTGCAGGAAGGTCGCGTTGTACCGGGTATCCAGAGGGTTGCCCGGCTGGTAGGTCAACACCAGGCCCTTGCGCTCGATAGGCTCACGCCAGATGCCTAGCAGGTCATCGGCCACTTGCTCCAGGCTGACCTGGGGCGACATGGTGCCGTCGTCATGTTCGGCGCGGGCCAGCATCAGGAAGGTCTGCACCAGTTCGCGCATTTCCTCACAAGCACGGGCGATGCGCTCAACCTGGTTACGCCCGCGCTGGTCAATGGCCGGGTTTTCCAGCAACAGTTCGCAGGAGCTGGCCAGCACCATCAACGGTGTGCGCAATTCGTGACTGACATCACTGGTGAACAACTGCTCACGGGACAGCGCCTGGCGCAGGCGCCCCAGGGTGGCATCGAAGGCCACGGCCAGTTCACCCACTTCATCCGCCGCGTAATCCGGTGCCAACGGCGGCGCCAGGCCCAGCAGTTGGTCACGATGACGCACCTGGCGGGCCAGTCGCACGACCGGCGCCATCACCTTGCGCGCCAACACCCAGCCGAGGAAGACCGCCAGCGCCAGGCTGAGGACGAAACCCACCAGCACCACGGCAAACAACACGCGCTCGCGCTCTTCGAAATCGCTTTGATCCTGCAGCAACACGTAGCGTCGACCGTCGACCACTTCGACCATCGCGTGGTACGACAGCGCTTCGCGGAACACTTCATGGAAACCGGGCTCAAGGTGGCGCAGATCCTTGGGCAACTCAAAATCGCCGGGGCCACCGCTGAAGTAAAACAGCTGATCCGGCTCGGGCCGGTGCCGCCAGTCTTCGACCGTGTCCATCAGCAACAAGCGTTGCAGGTCACCGCCCAGGCCCGCCGAGATCAACTTTTCTTCCACCAGGTGCACCGTCGCGACGATGCCCATGGCAAAGGCCCCCGCCACCAACGCACTCATCAACGCAAAGGCGATGATGATCCGCTGGGCAAGGCTTTGCTTAAACTCCATCTCGACCCTCGGCCAGGCGATAACCGACGCCGTGCACCGTTTGCAGCAACGGCTTGGCGAACGGTTTGTCGATCACTTGGCGCAATTGGTGGACGTGGCTGCGCAGGCTGTCGCTGTCCGGGCAGTCGTCGCCCCACAGGGCTTCTTCGAGAATTTCGCGGCGCAACACGTGCGGGCTCTTTTGCATCAGCACCGCCAGTAGTTTCAGGCCAACTGGGTTGAGCTTGAGCAAGCGGCCTTCGCGGGTCACTTCCAGGGTGTCGAGGTCGTAGCTCAGGTCACCCACTTGCAGGGCGCGGCGCCCGCCACCCTGGGCACGGCGCAGCACCGCTTCGATGCGCGCGGCCAGTTCCGACAGGGCAAACGGTTTGAGCAAGTAGTCATCGGCGCCGGACTTGAAGCCCTGCAGCCGGTCATCCAGTTGGTCGCGGGCGGTGAGCATGATCACCGGCGTGTCGCGGCGCGCATCTTCGCGCAGGCGTTTGCACAGGGTGTAGCCATCGATGCCGGGCAGCATGATGTCGAGCACGATGAGGTCGTAATGCTCGGTGGCGGCCAGGTGCAGGCCCGACAAACCGTCCTGCGCACAGTCCACGGTATAGCCTTTTAGCCCCAGGTAATCGGCCAGGTTGGCCAGAATATCGCGGTTGTCTTCAACCAATAGAATTCGCATGGGCAGTGTCTCCGTACGCGGTAACGGCCGTGTTGGCTCGCGCAGCTTAAGGCCAAGTTTGGCTCAGGGATAGACCCGAGAGGGCCATCGATTAAGGTTTTCAACCGATATTTTAGTTGAACGAGATTTTCACTATAGCTTCACGGATTGAAGACAGCGCTGATGAGAAAATTACCGATGGCTTGAATATTTTCTTCGACAGATTGACCGCTTTCGCGGGTAAGCCCGCTCCCACATTGGGATGGGAAACACCCTTTTGCCCACAAAAAAGCCCCGCCTGCATCACTGCAGGCGGGGCTTTTCAGTTAGCCGGGTAAGGCTGGCTTACATCATGCCGCCCATGCCACCCATGCCGCCCATGTCTGGCATACCGCCGCCAGCCGAGCCTTCAGCCTTCGGCTTGTCAGCGATGGCCACTTCGGTGGTCAACAGCAGACCAGCGATCGAAGCAGCTGCCTGCAACGCGGAACGGGTCACTTTGGTTGGGTCCAGGATACCCATCTCAACCATGTCGCCGTATTCGCTGGTGGCAGCGTTGTAACCGTAGTTACCTTTGCCGTTCTTCACTTCGTTGACCACAACACTTGGCTCATCGCCGCTGTTGGAAGCGATCTGGCGCAGTGGGGATTCAACGGCGCGACGCAGAACTGCGATACCGACGTTCTGGTCAGCATTGTCGCCTTTGAGGTCAACCAGCGCTTCCAGAGCACGGATCAGCGCAACGCCACCGCCAGGTACCACGCCTTCTTCGACGGCTGCACGGGTTGCGTGCAGGGCGTCTTCAACGCGGGCTTTTTTCTCTTTCATTTCAACTTCGGAACCTGCGCCAACCTTGATCACTGCTACGCCGCCGGACAGCTTGGCCAGACGCTCTTGCAGTTTTTCACGGTCGTAGTCGGACGAAGTCTCGGCAACCTGGGCGCGGATCTGGGTGATGCGAGCCTGGATGTCCTGCTCTACGCCAGCACCGTCAACGATGATGGTGTTTTCTTTGGAGATGGTCACGCGCTTGGCACTGCCCAGGTTTTCCAGGGTGGCGCTTTCCAGGCTCAGGCCGATCTCTTCGGAGATAACGGTACCGCCAGTCAGAACAGCGATGTCCTGCAGCATGGCCTTGCGACGGTCGCCGAAGCCTGGAGCCTTGACGGCTGCAACCTTCACGATGCCACGCATGTTGTTCACTACCAGCGTCGCCAGGGCTTCGCCTTCAACGTCTTCGGAAACGATCAGCAGTGGGCGGCCGGCTTTGGCAACGGCTTCCAGCACTGGCAGCATTTCGCGGATGTTGGAGATCTTTTTGTCAACCAGCAGGATCAGCGGGCTTTCCAGCTCGGCAACCATGGTTTCTGGCTTGTTGACGAAGTACGGGGACAAGTAGCCGCGGTCGAACTGCATGCCTTCTACAACCGACAGCTCGTTTTCCAGGCCAGTGCCTTCTTCAACGGTGATCACGCCTTCTTTGCCGACTTTTTCCATGGCTTCGGCAATGATGTCGCCGATGGAGCTGTCGGAGTTGGCAGAGATGGTGCCTACCTGAGCGATTGCCTTGGTGTCAGCGCATGGCTTGGACAGGTTTTTCAGCTCGGCAACAACAGCGATGGTCGCCTTGTCGATGCCGCGTTTCAGGTCCATCGGGTTCATGCCGGCAGCGACGGCTTTCAGGCCTTCGTTGACGATCGACTGAGCCAGAACGGTAGCGGTGGTGGTGCCGTCGCCTGCGTCATCGTTGGCACGGGAGGCAACGTCTTTGACCAGCTGCGCGCCCATGTTTTCGAAACGGTCTTCCAGTTCGATTTCTTTGGCTACGGAAACGCCGTCCTTGGTGATGGTCGGAGCGCCGAAGCTCTTCTCGATGATCACGTTACGGCCTTTCGGGCCCAAGGTCGCTTTTACTGCGTCAGCCAGGATGTTGACACCGGTGAGCATTTTCTTGCGGGCGGAATCGCCGAATTTAACTTCTTTAGCAGCCATGATCGATAATCCTTAAATACTTTGGAGTAACGGGAAAATGAGCGGGAAAATTACGCTTCCAGTACGGCGAGAATCTCGTTCTCAGCCATGACCAGCAGGTCTTCGCCGTCAACTTTCACAGTGTTGCTGCCGGAGTAAGGGCCGAATACAACCTTGTCACCGACTTTAACGGCCAGAGCACGCACTTCACCGTTTTCCAGGGTTTTGCCTGGGCCAGCAGCGACGATCACACCGTGGTTGGCTTTTTCAGCAGCCGAACCTGGCAGAACGATCCCGCCGGCGGTTTTCTTTTCTTCTTCGCTGCGACGGATTACGACGCGGTCGTGCAGAGGACGAAGCTTGCTCATTGTCGATCTCTCCTAATTGTGTTTTTCATCGGCCGGTGTCAGTACCGGCGGGTTGTATTCCGGCTGCGCCGGTCGCGCCTCGCCAAGCAAGACGCGGAAGTCTGTCTGGTGTCGCCACCAGAAACCTTGCGGTGACCGTTACATAAGGGCGCATAAGCTTATTACAAGGGGCCTCGGCGTAATTTTTTTGCGTGTGCCGACGGCTCAAAGCAACACGGCACCCAGAGGTGCCGTGCCAGTGAAGCGGTTATTTGCTGTCGCGGTGTTCGAACTCGCCTTCGATCACATCACCTTCACGCCCCAGCGGCTGGCGCGGGGCCGGACCGCCACGGGGTTGCAGATCATCGGCGAACGCACGCTGGCGAACCGCAGCCTCTTCGGCGCGCTGGCGCATCTTGCCGGCCAGCAGTTTGCGGGTGAACGGCAGCAACATCACCAGGCCCACCACATCGCTGATGAAACCCGGCAGGATCAACAGGCCACCGGCCAGGGCCATCATCAGGCCTTCGAGCATGGTCTGGGCGGGCAACTCACCGCGATTCAGGCTTTCACGGGCACGCAGCGCCGTGGCCAGGCCGGCGACACGCAGCACCAGGACGCCGAGCATCGAGCCGAGAATGATCAGCAACAGGGCCGGGAAAAAGCCGATCGCACTGCTGACTTGAACGAATACGAACAGCTCCAACACCGGGAACAGCAGAAAGAGCAATAAAAAAGGGCGCATCAAATGGTTCCTCAACGCAAGAATGCCTTGCCAGTCCACCTTAGATGACGTCGCCGTTTCGTGAATTCAAGCGTCAGCGGCTTCTTTTTTCGGCCAGACCTCGGCGTGAGCCAATGAAACCAGGGCTTCGCGTACTTGTGTCGGCGTGTTGCAAGACGCCGCAAATGGCAACCAATATAAGGATTGGCCTATACGCAAGTGCATGCCTTCGCTGTCGATGCCGGCCAACTGGGCAGGCTCGGACGTCGGCAGGCCGGTGAGGTGGACGTAATGGGCAATGGCCTTGGTGTGATCGCTGTTCATGTGTTCGATCATGCTGCGCTCGGCCTTGCCCGCGAACGGGTTGGCCAATGTCAGCTGGTCGACCCAATGAATCGCGCCAAAGCCGCCGATGTAACGGTGACGCACCGGCTTGAGTACCCAGAAGTCAAAATCGTGGGCCTTGTGGTAGTTGGCTGAATCGGGGAAATAGCGGTAATACCGCTCCGCAGCCGCTTCGATGGCAGCGCCCTCCTCCAGTTTTTCGGCTTCGGCCAGGTACGTCAGGCGCCCGACGGCCTGCACGTCATCCGCCTCGCGCTCACCCACCAGCAGCGAGCACTTGGGGTCTTTCTGCAGATTGTGGGTGTGTTGGGCAATGCGGCTGATCAGGATCAGCGGGCGGCCCTGCTCATCCAGGCAATACGGCACGACCGAACCGAAGGGGAAGCCAGGCATGACTTTGGACAGTGTGGAGAGAGCCCCACGGTATTCCTTGAGCAACAGCTCTCGGGCGTTCTTGGCAACCTGTGCGCTCAACGTATGACTCCTCGGATAATCAGCCGCCCACGGCCTATAGGGCCTATGGGAATGAATCTCAACGCAAGGTAATCATTATCGGCAAAGGTTGCCAAGCAGGTTTTGTTCGCCCGTGTTACCAGGCCACGCCGAAGCCTGCGGTGTAGCGGGTCTTGCTCAGGCTGCTGTCGGAGTCGCCACTGATGATGTCGCGCTCGGCCTTGAGGTTGAGCGAAGCCCACTCGGTGACTTTGTAGCGCAGGCCCATTTCTGCATCCAGCGAGTATTCGGCCGGGCCGCCGATAGGCTTGCCCACTTCGCCGTTGGTGAAGAACTCGACGGTCTTGCCCACCAGGTAGCGGTTGTAGTTCCACTTCATAGCCAGGGAATAGAAGTTGTCCTTGCCGCCGTCGGCATATTCATAGTCCGTGCGGTTGACCAGCGAGCCCAGGGAGAACGCGCCGAGTTCATCGTCCCAGAACTGATAGCCCGGGCCGGTACCGACGGTGCGTTGGCGGGACAGGTCTTCAACCTTGTCGCGCTTGTAGGTCAAGCGGCCCTGCCAGAACCAATGCTCGGTCAGGAAGCGGTCGAGGTCGTATTCCAGGGCCCAGTTATCGGTGGTGGTGACATCGTCCTGGAACTCGCGGTTGTACTCGCCCTGCCCGGTATGACGCCATTGACCATGGCGGGCGGTGGTCTTGAAGTCGATGTCGTAGTCGTTGGTGTCTTTGTCGGCGCGTTTATAGTCCAGCGCCATGTCCACATTGCCCTTCCACACCAGGTCTTCGACTACGGGCTTGGGCTTGATGATCTGTTGGATACTGGCCAAATCGACGGTCTTGGGCGCTTCACCGTTGGCGAGCACGACTTTGCCGTCATCTGCCGCCTTGAGGGACTTGGCCTTCTCGCCGGTGTAGGCATCCTGCTTGACCAGCAGCTCCTGGTCACTTTCCAGGGTTTTCACCTGCTTCCAGTCCACCGGAATGGCACCTGCGTAATCGGTCTGGATCAGCAGCTTGCCACCGTCGAAGACCTTGATCTTGCCGGTCAGGCGGTCACCGTTCTTCAACCAGACGGTGTCAGCCAGCAAGGGCGTGGAGGCGCTGAAAACAGCGAGGCACAGCAGGGTTCTGGACAACATAAGCGGATCGGGAGCTCAAGGTTGGCGAAAAGGGGCGATTATCGTGTTAGATAGCTAGGACTGACTCAAGGATTTAAGTTGAGTTCAATTCTCATCAACACACTTACAGACCTTTCCTACAATTGTGCCGTCGGTATCAATGGATATGCCCACCGTGAATCAGCCCGCTGAAACGCCACAAAGCCCCGCCGAAATGCGCCGTACCGCGCTGTACCTGACCCTGGCTCAAGTGCCCGCAGGCTGCGTGGTGAGCTACGGCGAGCTGGCCCACCTGGCAGGTCTCGGTCGTGCGGCGCGCTGGGTCGGCCGTACCCTGAGCCAGCTTCCCGAAGACACCAAGTTGCCCTGGCACCGCGTGCTGGGTGCCGGTGGTCGGATAAGTCTGCCGGTGGGCAGTGCTTCGGGTGACGAACAGCGGGCGCGTTTGCGCGATGAAGGTGTCAATATCCTGAACAATCGCGTTGATATTCAGCGCCATGGCTGGCGCCCGGTAGAGCACAGCGGTTAGAGTGCGCGCTTTGTTTCCGCAAATCTGAGGCAGACTCCAGCCCATGCCCCGTAAAACCTGGCGCGCCGCGCTCGCTGCCTATGCCAGCCCCTCGACGTTGGTCCTGTTGTTGCTCGGCTTTGCCGCCGGCCTGCCTTACATGTTGGTGTTCTCGACGCTTTCAGTGTGGTTGCGTGAAGCCGGTGTGGCGCGCGAGACCATCGGCTATGCGAGCCTGATCGGTTTGGCGTATGCCTTTAAATGGGTGTGGTCGCCGCTGCTCGACCAGTGGCGCTTGCCGTTGCTCGGCAAACTGGGGCGCCGTCGCTCCTGGCTGGTGCTGGCCCAGTCGCTGGTGATCCTCGGATTGATCGGCATGGGTTTTTGCGACCCGCAGAAACACTTGTCCTGGCTGATCGCTATCGCTGTCATCGTCGCCTTCGCCTCCGCGACCCAAGACATCGCGGTCGACGCCTACCGCCTGGAAATCGCCGACGACAGCCGCCAGGCTGCGTTGGCCGCCAGCTACATGTCCGGTTATCGCATCGCCGCCCTGCTCGCCACGGCGGGTGCGCTGTTTTTTGCAGAAGGCTTCGGCTCTACCGGCTTCAACTATAAACACTCGGCCTGGACCGGCACCTATGTGCTGTTCGGCGTACTGATGATACCGGCGCTGCTGACGACCCTGTTCATGCGCGAACCCAATGTGCCGCTGCGCACCCAACTGCAAGCTGGGCGTTACAGCTTCGTGCATCAACTGGTGTCTGTGTTTGTACTGATCGTGTTGCTGGTATCGGTGCCGGCGATGTTCACCCAGCTGTTCAACACCGATTTCGAAAGCGTGCTGTTCCACGGTATGAGTCTGTGGGACTTGCTGATGGAAGACCGCGCGTTCCTGCGCGCCATCCTCTATATCACGCTCACCGCCCTATGCCTTTCGGCCATGGGCCGCCGTGGCTTGGCGCCGGTGCTGACGCCGGTCAACGACTTCATCCTGCGCTACCGTTGGCAGGCGTTGTTGCTGCTGGGGCTGATCGCCACCTACCGCATGTCCGACACTGTAATGGGCGTGATGGCCAACGTGTTCTACATCGACCAGGGCTTTACCAAGGACCAGATCGCCGGGGTCAGCAAGATCTTCGGCCTGATCATGACGCTGGTCGGCGCCGGCATGGGCGGCCTGCTGATCGTGCGTTTCGGCATCCTGCCGATCCTGTTCATCGGCGGCGTGGCCTCGGCCGGCACCAACCTGCTGTTCGTGATGCTCGCTGACATGGGCCCGGACCTGCAGATGCTGATCTTCACCATTTCCCTGGATAACTTCAGTTCAGGGCTGGCGACCTCCGCTTTCGTGGCCTACCTTTCGAGCCTGACCAACCTGAAGTTCTCCGCCACCCAATATGCGTTGCTCAGCTCGATCATGCTGCTGTTGCCGCGCCTGATCGGTGGGTATTCGGGGGTGATGGTGGAGAAGTTCGGCTATCACAACTTCTTCCTGATCACCTGCATGCTGGGTGTGCCGACGCTGGCGCTGATTGCGCTGCATTGGTATCAGGAGAATCGGCGGGCGAAGTTGAATCCCCAGGCAGAAGACTGACCTGTGGGAGCGGGCTTGCTCGCGAATGCGGTGTGTCAGTCGCTGGAGATGTTGACTGATCCTACGCATTCGCGAGCAAGCCCGCTCCCACAGACCCCTCTGCATTCTGATGCCTGTACTCCAGCAGCCGGCGCCCGTACAATCCAGAGTCATTTCAAGTCCAAGCAACCGACAACGGCCTACCATGCGTACCAGTCAATATTTGCTCGCCACACAGAAAGAAACGCCTTCCGACGCGGTCGTGATCAGCCATCAGCTGATGCTGCGCGCCGGCATGATCCGCAAACTGGCCTCCGGCCTGTACACCTGGTTGCCCATGGGCTTGAAGGTGATGCGCAAGGTCGAAGCCATCGTTCGTGAAGAAATGAACGCTGCCGGCTCTCTGGAAGTGTTGATGCCGAGCACCCAACCGGCTGAACTGTGGCAGGAATCCGGGCGCTGGGAAGAGTACGGCCCTGAGTTGCTGCGCTTCA
Source organism: Pseudomonas sp. P7759 (assembly GCF_013386445.1). Classification (NCBI taxonomy): domain Bacteria; kingdom Pseudomonadati; phylum Pseudomonadota; class Gammaproteobacteria; order Pseudomonadales; family Pseudomonadaceae; genus Pseudomonas; species Pseudomonas sp. P7759. The sequence continues at coordinate 98,813 of NZ_JACART010000003.1, read as the reverse complement.
AGGACCGTCATGGCCGCGACTTCTGCGCAGGCCCGACCCACGAAGAAGTGATCACCGACCTGATGCGCAACGAGCTGAGCAGCTATAAGCAGCTGCCGCTGAACCTGTATCAGATCCAGACCAAATTCCGTGACGAAATCCGCCCACGCTTCGGTTTGATGCGCGGCCGTGAATTCATCATGAAAGATGCGTATTCGTTCCACGCCGACCAGGCGTCGCTGCAGGTCACTTACGACCGCATGCACACCGCCTACTGCAACGTGTTCACGCGCCTGGGCCTGAAATTCCGCCCGGTTGAAGCGGACAACGGCTCCATCGGCGGTGCCGGCTCCCACGAATTCCACGTGCTGGCCGAGTCCGGCGAAGACGATATCGTGTTCAGCAACGGTTCGGACTACGCGGCGAACATCGAGAAAGCCGAAGCCGTGCCACGGGAAACCTCCCGCCCAGCACCGGCCGAAGAGCTGCGCCTGGTGGACACCCCAGAGACCAAGACCATCGCGGCCCTGGTGGAAAAATTCAATCTGCCGATTGAAAAGACCATCAAGACCCTGATCGTGCGCGCCGAAGAAGAAGGCAAGCTGATTGCGCTGGTGATCCGTGGCGACCACGAACTCAACGAAATCAAGGCCGCCCAGCAACCTGGCGTGGCCAGCCCGCTGGTCATGGCTACCGACGCCGAACTGCGTGACGCCATTGGCGCCGGCGCCGGCTCCCTCGGCCCGCTGAACCTGCCGCTGCCAATCATCATCGACCGTTCGGTCGAGCTGATGAGCGACTTCGGCATCGGCGCGAACATCGACGACAAGCACTACTTCGGTGTGAACTGGGAGCGTGACCTGCCGGTTCCGACCGTGGCCGACCTGCGTAACGTCGTGGCCGGTGACCCAAGCCCGGATGGCAAGGGCACCCTGGAAATCAAGCGCGGCATCGAAGTCGGGCACATCTTCCAGCTGGGCAACAAGTACAGCCAGGCGATGAACTGCAAAGTGCTGGGCGAGAACGGCAAGCCGGTGATCCTGGAAATGGGTTGCTACGGCATTGGCGTCTCCCGCGTGGTCGCCGCTGCCATCGAGCAGAACAACGATGCGAACGGCATCATCTGGAGCGACACCCTGGCGCCGTTCCAGATCGCCCTGGTGCCACTGCGTTATGAGACCGAGCAAGTACGCGAAGCCACCGACAAACTGTATGCCGATCTGACGGCCGCCGGTTTTGAAGTGTTGCTGGATGACCGGGACAAGAAAACCAGCCCGGGCATCAAGTTCGCCGACATGGAACTGATTGGCATCCCGCACCGGATCGTGGTCAGTGACCGCGGCCTGGCCGATGGCAATCTGGAATACAAGAGCCGGACCGAAGCCGAAGCCCAACCGTTGCCGGTGGCTGACGTGCTGTCTTTCCTTCAGGCGCGTATTCGTCGCTGAAAACCAGATCAAGAGAAGTCATGTTCAAGCGAAACACCAGAGCCCTGGGGGGCGCCGCCTTGTGCGGCGCCCTGCTGGTCAGCGGCTGCGCCAACCAGATGTCGCAACGCAGTGAGCACGAGGAGCGGGTCGAGCGTAAGTTGCTCGACCACAGCCTGCAGATCGATGTAGGCGAACCCAAAGTGCTGGAACTGCCGCAACGCCGGGTCCGTATTCACGAGCAAAAGACCTTTGAGGTCACCGAGTTCGAAGTCACCCGTCGTTACGACCGCTACACGCCCTACCAGCCCTGGCGCAAACTCTATGAGATGCCGTTGGGTGCCGTAGCCCTGGTGGCCGGCGCGGGCGCCAATGTGGTGAACGTATTCGCCCTTGGCAACCTGCCGACCAGCGTGACGCGTGACTGGCTGACCTACGGCGTGGACGGCCTCAACCCGTTCATGAACGTGCAGTCCCACGGCCGTGCGCAACAGAACCTGGCGGGGATCGATGAAGTCCAGCGCGACAAGCGTGTGGAGTATTCGAGCCTGCCCTGGAGCGAACGCCCGGTGCAAGTCACCGCCGGCAAGCAAGTCCATGAGCTGACCACCGACCGTAACGGCGTACTGCGCCTGAACCTGTTGGACAGCCCATTTGCCGAGCAGGACCTGAACCGCGTCACGACCTTGAAGATCAGCGTGGAAGATGGTCAGGATGACGTGCATTCGGACTCCACGCTGGCGGTCAGCAGTACCTTGCGCAGCAAGTTGCTGGAAGCCCACGGCCTGATCTACGACGACCTGGAAGACGACGAAGTCAGCCAGTGGGTGCACCGGGTCAAGCGCTTGTCTGAACTGGGCCTGGAAGAAGAAGCCAGTGAGCTGGAGCAAAGCCTGATCGAACTGACCCGCAATGATCCCGAGTTGCAGCAGGAATTCCTGCAAGCACTGACCAAGGATGCGGGGCGACTCGTCGCAGATCCTGGCGCTCGCTGAGATCTAAAGCCTGTTGAAGATCTAAATGTGGGAGCGGGCTTGCTCGCGAATACGGAGTGTCAGTCACCGTATGAGTAGGCTGAACCAGCGCATTCGCGAGCAAGCCCGCTCCCACATTTGTGCTCCCGGTTTCTACCAAGAGAATTCGAGTTGTTCATTACCGCTGCTTAGGTCCAGCAACCGCACCCCAATCCCCAGCAACCGCACCGGCTTCCCGCCGCGATTGAACGCCTGCGTCAGCAGTTGTTGATAACTCTCCAGATCCCGCCCTGCCCCCGCCTGCTCCAAGGTGGTCTGGGTAAAGTCATGAAACTTCACCTTGACGAACGGCTTGCCCGCGCGATAACTGCTGTCGATGCGCGCCATGCGTCCGGCCAGGGTTTCCATCAGTTCGGGAAGTTTAGCCAGGCAGCTTGAAAGGTCCGGTAAATCCACGTCGTAGGTATTTTCCACACTGATCGACTGGCGGCGACTGTCGTTCTGCACCACGCGGTCATCGATCCCACGGGCCAGGCTCCACAGCCGCTCGCCAAAACTACCGAATTCGCGTACCAGCGCCAGCTTGTTCCATTCGCGCAACTGCAGGCAGTCTTCGATCCCCAGGCGCGCCAGCTTGTCCGCTGTGACTTTGCCTACGCCGTGCAACTTACTTACGCGCAATTGCGAGACGAAGTCTTCGATCTGATCCGGCGTAATCACAAAGAGCCCGTTGGGCTTCTTCCAATCGCTGGCGATCTTGGCCAGGAACTTGTTCGGCGCTACACCGGCGGACACGGTGATATGCAACTGGTTGGAGACACGCCGGCGAATATCCTGGGCAATGCGCGTGGCACTGCCGCCGAAATGCGGGCTGTCGGACACGTCCAGATAGGCTTCATCCAGCGACAAGGGTTCGATCAGGTCGGTGTAGTCGCGAAAGATCGTCTGGATTTCCTTCGACGCTTCCTTATAGGCATCCATGCGCGGCTTGACGATGGTCAGGTCCGGGCACAGCTTCAAGGCGTGGCGTGATGACATGGCCGAGCGCACGCCATAGGCCCGCGCTTCGTAGTTGCAGGTGGCGATCACCCCCCGGCGATCCGCCGAGCCACCTACGGCCAGCGGTTTTTGCGCCAGGCTCGGGTCATCGCGCATCTCGATGGCGGCGTAGAAGCAATCACAGTCGACGTGGATGATTTTGCGCTGCGTCATATAAACGGGGTGTGTACCTACGGGTGGCCAGTATCGCATTCACACCTGTATATAGCACCAGTAGTTTGATTCTTCCGCTTGAGCGGTAGGAAAAATCCCAGATGAATTTATTTTCTCAATCGAATTTGGCCTGCTGATAGAGCTGAAACCCTCAGCCAGACTGGGCTGGCGGGGTATCGGGAGGCCTCCTTGGAGAGCTAACCGATTGAACCACAAGCGCTTTTCTTCGATTCACGGGTTGACACACCGGCGTTCCTCTGTAGAATGCCGACACACAGACGCGGGATGGAGCAGTCTGGTAGCTCGTCGGGCTCATAACCCGAAGGTCGTCGGTTCAAATCCGGCTCCCGCAACCAAACATCAAAAAAGGCTACTCGAAAGAGTGGCCTTTTTTGTGCGTGTCAATTATGCAGACTGCTTCGCAGCCTGGCGCGGGGCAAGCCCGCTCACCACAGCAAGCCCGCTCGCTACAAAAACCTTTTCCAATCTGAAACTTAGGTTGCCTGAGCAGTTATTTGACGGATATATCTATTAACAGTTGACACCTCGCCGCTGGACTGTAGAATGCCGCCCACAGACGCGGGATGGAGCAGTCTGGTAGCTCGTCGGGCTCATAACCCGAAGGTCGTCGGTTCAAATCCGGCTCCCGCAACCAAACATCAAAAAAGGCTACTCGAAAGAGTGGCCTTTTTTGTATCCGGTGAAAAAGTTCTTCTGAAACAATGGCATGGCATCTTTCATGAAACCGCACGCGGTTTGTAGAGTCCATCTCATTGCAAGCTATGCTCAATGCTCAAGCGCTACCCTCTACGACCAATGGCCGCAGTCGCCGCACCCGGTGATACGCGTTAATATTTGTAATTATTTTGTCCATAGGGATTGGTAACTTGGCTGGATACCTCCATCCTGTCGCGCACAATCCACGAGGTGATTGATGCGCGCCAACTCGTCTGAACCACAAGACACTGTCACAGCAGAACAACCGATCACACCCACCCGTTTGCGCTGGCTGGATCTGGTGAGCAAGTACCGGCAACCCATCGGGCTGGCCGTCACTCTATTGTTGTTCGCCATCGCCCTGATCGCCTGCCGCCACTTGCTACTGGAACTGGACCTTTACGCCCTCCACGATTCGATCTTGGAAGTACCCAAGCCCGCTTTGCTCGGCGCGTTTGCGGCAGCGGTCGCCGGGTTCGTCATTCTATTGGGCTACGAATTTTCCGGTGCGCGCTACGCGGGCGTGAACCTGCCCGCCAAAACCCTGGCCCTGGGTGGTTTTACCGCCTTCGCCATTGGTAATGCGATTGGCCTGTCGATGCTTTCCGGCGGATCGGTACGCTACCGTTTATATGCACGCCATGGCATCGGGGCTTCGGAAGTCGCCCATATGACAGTGTTCGCCAGCCTGGCGCTCGGCACTGCGCTGCCGCCGCTGGCTGCATTGGCGACATTGAGCAACCTGCCCGCCGCATCGACCTACCTGCATTTGCCACAGGCTGTGCTGGGCGGTATTGCTGGCGCAGTGCTGCTGTTGTCGGCCGTGCTGTGCATGGGTATTTATCGCCGCCGCCTGCCGGAACAACCCTACCCGGATAACCTGTTGGTAAAAGCCGGACGTCGCACCCTGCGCCTGCCGGGTCGCCGCCTGACCTTCCTGCAACTGATCATTACCGCGCTGGACGTGGCCGCTGCCGCCACCGTTCTTTATATGCTGCTGCCGGAAGCGCCACCGTTCGGTCCTTTCCTGCTGGTGTACCTGCTGGCCCTGGCCGCCGGCGTGCTCAGCCATGTGCCGGGCGGCGTGGGCGTGTTCGAGGCGATCCTGCTGGCGGCCTTCGCCGACAAACTGGGTGCCGCGCCATTGGCCGCCGCCCTGCTGCTGTACCGCATGATCTATGTGGTGCTGCCGCTGTTGATCGCCTGTGTGTTCCTGCTGGTCAACGAAGCGCAGCGTCTGTTCCAGACCCAGCAAAGCCTGCGGGTTGCCTCGGGGCTGGCCGCGCCAGTGCTGGCCGTGCTGGTTTTTTTGTCCGGCGTGGTCCTGCTGTTCTCTGGCGCCACGCCCGAAATCGACTCACGCCTGGAAAACATCGGCTTCCTGATTCCCCACCGCCTGATTGACGCCTCGCACTTTGGCGCCAGCCTGATCGGTGTGTTGTGCCTGTTGCTAGCCCAGGGTTTGCGCCGACGCTTGTCGGCCGCCTGGATGCTGACCATGGTGCTGCTGTTGGTCGGCGCCCTGCTCTCGCTGCTCAAGGGTTTCGACTGGGAAGAAGCCAGCCTGATGACCATGACCGCGATCCTGCTGGCGATCTTCAGGCGCTCGTTTTATCGCGCCAGCCGCCTGACCGAACTGCCCTTCTCGCCGCTGTACCTGGTGGCCAGTGTCTGCGTGCTGGGCGCTTCGATCTGGCTGTTGCTGTTCGCCTATCAAGACGTGCCTTACAGCCATCAGCTGTGGTGGCAGTTCACCCTCGACGCCAACGCCCCACGCGGTCTGCGTTCGCTGTTGGGTGCTGCTGTGGTGCTGGTGGTTGTGTCGCTGACCTGGCTGCTGCGCACCGCCCGCCCGGTAATCCACCTGCCGACACCCGACGAACTGGAGCGCGCCAGCAAGATCCTGATGGCCTCGTCCCAGCCCGACGGTGGCCTGGCGCTTACCGGTGACAAGGCGCTGCTGTTCCACCCCAACGATGAAGCGTTCCTGATGTATGCCCGTCGCGGCCGTAGCCTGGTAGCCTTGTACGACCCGATCGGCCCGACCCAGCCACGGGCCGAGATGATCTGGCAGTTCCGTGACCTGTGCGACATCCACCACGCGCGCCCGGTGTTCTACCAGGTCCGCGCCGAGAACCTGCCGTACTACATGGACATCGGCCTCACCGCCATCAAGCTGGGCGAAGAAGCCCGTGTCGACCTGAAACGCTTTGACCTGGAAGCCAAGGGCAAAGAGATGAAGGACCTGCGTTACACCTGGAACCGTGGCTCGCGGGACGGCCTGTCCCTAGAGATCTGCGAACCGGGCACCGCGCCGATGGACGAGCTCAAGGTGATCTCCGATGCCTGGCTGACCGGCAAGAATGTGCGGGAAAAAGGCTTTTCCCTGGGACGCTTCAGCGACGACTACCTCAAGCACTTTCGTATTGCGATCATTCGCTTCGAAGGGCGCCCGGTGGCCTTCGCCAACCTGCTCGAGACCTACAACCACGACCTGGCCAGCCTCGACCTGATGCGCGCCCACCCGGATGCGCCCAAGCTGACCATGGAGTTCATGATGGTCGGCCTGATTCAACACTATAAGAGTCAAGGCTACGCCCGCTTCAGCCTCGGCATGGTGCCGTTGTCGGGCCTGCAACCGCGACGCGGCGCCCCGCTGACCCAACGTTTGGGTTCGATGGTGTTCCGTCGTGGCGAGCAACTGTATAACTTCCAAGGTTTGCGCCGCTTCAAAGACAAGTTCCAGCCTGACTGGGAACCCCGTTACATGGCCGTGCCCGCAGGACTTGATCCGCTGGTGGCACTGGCCGATACCGCCGCCCTGATCGCGGGCGGCTTGACTGGATTGGTGAAACGCTGATGATTCGACGCTCCTGGCGGTATGTATTGGCCTTTGTAGTGCTGCTCGCCCTGGTCCTGGGTGGTGGCTATTGGTACTGGAACCGCCCAGCCCCGCAGCCGACCCTGGAGCAATTGCCCCAGGCCGATGGCTCGGTGATGACCCGCGTCACTCCGTACGGCACGCCGAAAGCCCGCGTGGCCGTGGCCGTGATGGCCGCCGATGTGCTGACCGACAGCCAACTGATTGCGTTGAGCCAAGGCGGCAAGGCGCAGATCGTCCAGGTAATCCTGCCCAAGGACGACTGCAAGCTGCAGGAACAAGCGCTGCAAAGCGCTTTGGGTCAGCTCAAGGGCCCCGCGACGCTGGTCAGCGGTATCGGCCCTGGTGCAAGCCTGGCATGGCGCTGGTTGGCCGCACAGAACGACGACAAGGCCAACGCCATCTCCGTCGGTTTCGCCATGACCCAGCCAGGCTGCAACGACCCTTTGCCAAAAACCTCAGCCCACGGCAATTGGCTGGTGGCCTGGAACGACAACCCTGAGGATGATGCTGCCAGTTTCGTACGCGACACACCGCGTGCTACCACCAGCATCAGCGACTACGACATTCACTACCCGCAAGTGCTGAACAACGAGTTGCGCAAGCAACTGGTAGGGTCGGACAACGGCGGCCTGGCGATTCCAGTGGTTGAAGTCCCGGCCGGCCAAGCGAAAGATACCGTCACCCTGTTCCTCTCCGGTGATGGCGGCTGGCGCGACCTGGACCGCGACGTGGCTGGCGAGATGGCCAAGATCGGCTACCCGGTGGTGGGTATTGATACCCTGCGCTACTACTGGCAGCACAAGACCCCGGAACAAAGCGCCAAGGACCTTACCGAACTGATGCAGCACTACCGTCAGAAATGGGGCACCAAGCGCTTCGTATTGACCGGTTATTCGTTTGGCGCCGATGTGTTGCCAGCCATCTACAACCGTATGCCGGAAAACGAGCAGCAGCGTGTGGACGCGATCATCCTGCTGGCGTTTGCGCGCACGGGCAGCTTCGAGATTGAAGTGGAAGGCTGGCTCGGAAACGCCGGTAAGGAAGCCGCCACTGGGCCAGAAATGGCCAAGCTGCCACCTGAGAAAGTGGTGTGCATCTACGGTGCGGAAGAGGTCGACGAGAGCGGCTGCACGGATAAGACGGCCGTGGGTGAAGCGCTGAAGTTGCCAGGCGGGCATCACTTCGATGAGAACTACCCGGCGCTGGCGAAGCGCTTGGTGGATATCATCGTCAAACACCAGGCCAAAGCCGAATAGCCTCCCCCAATGTAGTGAGCGGGCTTGCCCCGCGCTGGGCTGCGCAGCAGCCCTAAAACCAAACGCCGCATTCTGCCTGACAGAATGCGGCGTTTTTATTGGGGCGGCTTCGCCACCCAGCGTGGGGCAAGCCCGCTCACCACAAAAAAACCGCTGAGATTTAGCGCGGTTCGATGTGGGCAATCATAAGCTGCACAGTCTCATTCCCACGAAACTCGTTCACATCCAGCTTGTACGCCAATTCCACCCAACGCACGGTTGGGTTCGGCCAGACCTCACGGTCCACCCCAAACGCAATGCCATCGAGCTTCACTGACCCGCATTCAGTCTTGAGCACCACCTTCAGGTGACGCTCACCCACCACGCGCTGCTCCACCAACTGGAATACACCGTGAAAGACCGGCTCGGGGAAGTGCTGCCCCCACGGCCCGGCATGCCGCAGCGCGCGGGCCAATTCCAGGTGAAACTCTTCCACCGCCAGGGTGCCGTCCGACAGCAGCCGACCGGTCAGGTCTTCTTCACGCAATTGGCGACGCACTTCGGCATCGAAAGCTTCGGCAAACAGCGGGAAATTTTCTTCGGGCAACGTCAGCCCTGCCGCCATGGCGTGGCCGCCGTACTTGGCGATCAGGTTGGGATGCTGGCTCGCAACCACTGCCAGCGCATCACGGATATGAAACCCCTGCACAGAACGCCCCGAGCCCTTGAGCAAGCCATCACCGGCGTCGGCGAAGGCGATGGTCGGGCGGAAGTAACGCTCTTTCATACGCGACGCGAGAATCCCGATCACGCCTTGGTGCCATTCCGGGTCGAACAGGCACAAGCCGTAGGGCATCGACTCCACCGGCAAGTCCTTGAGCTGGGCCAGGGCCTCGCGCTGCATGCCTTGCTCGATGGATTTGCGGTCCTGGTTCATGCCGTCCAGTTGCGCAGCCATTTCCCGCGCCGCGGCAACGTCGGTGGTGAGCAGGCATTCGATGCCCAGGCTCATGTCATCCAGGCGACCGGCAGCGTTCAGGCGTGGACCGAGGATAAATCCCAGGTCGGTGGAGGTGATACGCGCGGCATCGCGCTTGGCCACTTCCAGGATCGCCTTGATCCCTGGCCGCGCACGACCGGCGCGGATACGCTCCAGGCCCTGATGCACCAGGATGCGGTTGTTGGCGTCCAGGGGCACCACGTCGGCGACGCTGCCCAGGGCAACCAGGTCGAGCAATTCACCGATGTTGGGCTGAGGCTTATTCTCGTACCAGCCCAAGCTGCGCAGGCGCGCGCGCAGGGCCATCAGCACATAAAAGATCACGCCGACACCGGCCAGGGCCTTGCTCGGGAATTCGCAGCCAGGCTGGTTCGGGTTGACGATGGCATCCGCCGCCGGCAGCTCATCGCCAGGCAAGTGGTGGTCCGTCACCAGCACCTGCAACCCCGCCGCTTTCGCCGCCGCCACGCCTTCGACGCTGGAAATGCCGTTGTCCACAGTGATCAGCAATTGCGGCTCACGCTGCAGGGCGACTGCAACGATTTCCGGGGTCAGGCCATAGCCGTACTCGAAACGGTTGGGCACCAGATAGTCGACATGGGCCGCACCGAGCAAACGCAAGCCCAGGGTGCCCACGGTGCTGGCCGTGGCGCCATCGGCGTCAAAGTCACCCACGATAAGGATGCGCTGGCGCTGCTCCAGCGCGGTCACCAGCAAGTCCACCGCCGCGTCGATCCCCTTGAGCTGCTGGTAGGGAATCAACCGCGCCAGGCTTTTATCCAGCTCGGCCTCGGACTGCACCCCGCGCGCGGCGTAGAGACGGGTCAACAGCGGTGGCAGTTCACCGAGAAACGGCAGGACGGCGGGTAACGGGCGAGGATCGATACGCATGGGGTGACAGGAGCTTCTCTTCTGATACGGAAATAAAACAGGTGACCGGCAGCGATCCAATCAACCGCGTTCGCCGACCAACCACTGCAACTGCACTTCATGCTGGCCACGGTCGTCGGTGACGAACATCGTGCCTTCGCTGATCATCACGTCCCACTTGATGACGCGGGGCATGTCCTTGGCCAGGGTCTCGAGGACTTCCTGAGGCACGGCGGCGATGTGTACGTTTTTCAGGTTATTCGCTACCGGCACGACCTTGCCTTCCCACACGCGCAAGCTGCCGTAGGCCAGCAGGCTGGTACGCTCGGTGCGACGCGAGCACCAGGTGAGGCGGTCGGCGTCGGGCTGGCCGACTTCGATCCAGTGCAGGACCCGATCATCCAGGCTTTTTTCCCACAGGGCTGGCTCGTCTACATCTGACAGTCCGCGCCCGAACGACAGCTGCTCGTTGTACCAGAGGGCGTAGGCCAGCAGGCGCACAGTCATGCGCTCTTCCGTTTCCGACGGATGGCGGGCGATGGTCTGTTTGACACTCTCGTACACCGAGCGATCAAGGTCGGTGAGGTTGAGTTCGAATTTGTAGGTCGTGGACGGCTGGGCCATGAACGGGCTTCTAGAGACAGGGAAAGGCGGCCAGTCTAACCGATGGCGGGGTCATTCAACGAATCGTGCGCTGCATCATCCTTATCCCTGGCCAGCCCGCCTATGTTAAAAGGCACCACATTACCGCTCTTGCGCAGACAAGGATCCTCATGCCGTTCAACGCCAAACCGCTTGCCGGACTGAAAGTCATCGAACTCGGCACCCTGATCGCCGGCCCGTTTGCCTCACGTATCTGCGCGGAATTCGGCGCTGAGGTGATCAAGGTCGAATCGCCCGACGGCGGCGACCCCCTGCGCAAATGGCGCAAGCTGTACGAGGGCACGTCGCTGTGGTGGTTCGTGCAGGCGCGCAACAAGCAGTCGCTGACGCTGAACCTCAAGCACCCGGACGGCCTGGCCATTCTCAAACAGTTGCTGGGCGACGCCGACATCCTGATCGAGAATTTCCGCCCCGGCGTGCTGGAGAAACTCGGCCTGAGCTGGGAAACCCTGCACGCCCTCAATCCCAAGCTGGTGATGGTGCGCCTCTCCGGCTTTGGCCAGACCGGGCCGATGAAAGACCAACCCGGCTTTGGCGCCGTGGGCGAATCCATGGGCGGCTTGCGCTACATCACCGGCTTTGAAGACCGCCCGCCGGTCCGCACCGGTATTTCCATCGGTGACTCGATCGCCGCGCTGTGGGCGGTGATTGGTGCGCTGATGGCGCTGCGTCATCGCGAAGTCAACGGCGGCCTGGGCCAGGTGGTGGATGTGGCGCTGTACGAAGCCATCTTCGCCATGATGGAAAGCATGATCCCGGAGTTCGACGTGTTTGGCTTTATTCGCGAACGCACCGGCAACATCATGCCCGGTATCACGCCCTCCTCGATCCACACCAGCGCCGATGGCAAGCATGTGCAGATTGGCGCCAACGGCGATGCGATTTTCAAGCGCTTCATGTCCGCTATTGGCCGTGAGGATTTGGCCAACGACCCTGAACTTGCCAGCAATGACGGGCGCGACAGCCGCCGTGATGAGCTGTACGGGGTAATTGATCGCTGGGTGAATTCGCTACCGCTGGATCAGGTGATAGAGATCCTGAATAAGGCCGAAGTACCCGCCAGCCGCATCTACAGCGCCGAGGACATGCTCGGCGACCCGCAATTTCTGGCCAGGGAGATGTTCCTCAAGGCCAAGTTGCCTGGTGGCAAGGACTTCAAGATGCCCGGCATCGTGCCCAAGCTGTCGGACACACCGGGCAGCTGCGAGTGGGTCGGGCCGCAGTTGGGTGAGCATAACAGTGTGGTGCTGGGTGGGCTGGGTTACGACGCAGCCGCGATTGCGCGTTTACGTGAGGCAGGCGCGATCTGATGGTCCGCAGGCTTGCCCAGCTTTGCCTCAGCATCATGCTCGCCTGGGCCCCGACCACCGCCAGCGCCGAAGACACGCTGATCTGGTTATTGCGCGACTTGCCGCCACTGACCATTTTCGAAGGCCCAAGTAAAGGCCAGGGCGCACTGGATCAGTTGCTGCCGATACTCATCGAACGCCTGCCGGAATATCGGCACCAGGTGCTGCACGTCAATCGCGCGCGGGGCATGCAAATGCTGCGTGAGCCTACGTTCACCTGTGACCCCTCATTGTTATGGACAGCCGAACGAGCCAGGTACATCGTGTTTTCCAGCCAGGCATTTGTGGTCGCCAGCAATGGCGTCACCGTGCGGCGCAACCAGCAAGAAGCCATGGTGCCCTACATCGCCCAAGGCCAGTTTGACCTGCAGGCGTTCCTCGATGCCCACAAAGCCCGGGTGGGTGCCATCGCAGAGCGCAGCTACGGGCCTGTCATCGATGAACGGCTCAAGCACGCCGATGCGCACAAGCTCGCACTGCATTACGGTAACGACGCCTTGGGTAGCCTGTTGCAGATGCAGCGCCTGGGCAGGCTTGAGGCGGTGTTGGGTTATTGGCCGGAAATCCGTTATCACGCGATGCAACAGGGCATCGCCTCGGACGACCTGATCTTTTACCCCATCCAAGGCTCGGCACCTTACCAACACACGCACATCGGCTGTTCGGACACGCCTCAGGGACGCCAGGCCATGGAGCGGATCAACCAGGTACTGCACGAGATCCCGCAAGAGCAGATACAGCAGTCCTACGCCTCATGGCTGGACCCGGTCATGCGCGAACAGTATCTGCGCGATAACCCAAGCTTTTTCCAGGACTCGCCGGAGCCGTGACAAATCACAGGCAAAAAGAAACCCCGAAGCGTGGGGAGACACTTCGGGGTTAAACGTGGCCTACAAAGACCAGTACAACAAGGCACAAACACCGGAGCACAATGTTTGCTCTTGCTGTTACGAAATCTGACCGGCCACGTTGTAGGAAGTTTCCACAGTTAAACAATTCTTCATGCGGCGGTGGCGCTGCGGGTCTGGGCTGCGTTGCGCAAGGCCGCGATGACCGAGGGCTCCAGGCGTCCTTCAGCGATTTTAATGTCGCGTAGCAGACAATCCACCACATCCACCAGCACGCGCTTGTCCATCAATTGGGCGCGGTCGACTTCACGTTCGACCACGATGGCGCCAGCAGGATTCTTCACGGTTACCAAGCACTCGTCCTGCACACCAGAGGTGGTCAGCGTAACCTGATAAGGGCTCAGTGCTTCTTCGAGCAATAGGCTGATACTTTCCATCTCGATCACCACTCAATAGTTCGGGAACAATCGTTTCAACGGGAGCTGCATCTATCCTAAGTGACTGTTTGTGACGTAGGAAAGTTCGCTTTATCGTCTTTATGGGGCCGTCAGGGGGTGACGGATTCCAGCATGCGCTTGCAACATGACAGGGAAAAAACGGCGGCACATAACTGCTTACGCAATGGTCGGCTGTTTTGGGGTTGGCCGGACGCGGAGGCAGAGGGTGAATCCTAAACTCGGTGAGCGCTGGTAATGCTGCTACGCAGATAAAAGCGCATGTCAAAAGGCCCTTATTGCAAAGGATGAAGGCGATGTTGGAACACAACAGAGAACAGGCTGCGCTAGAGAAGATTCACGCTGACATTTCACGCATCTATGCCGAGCAACGCAAACTCAATGCCGAAGCTCACAAGATAACCCGTGAGAACTTCTGGTATCCCATGGGTATCGTTCTGGGCATGTTCACGGCAACCGGAACCATAATGGCTATCGCGCAGAAGCTACTCTCATGAACAATCGCGCCTAGCGGGCCTGCCAGCCATAAAAAAACGCCGCTGTCCCAAGGAAGGGAAAGCGGCGTTTTTGTCTGCGCGGTGCGCCTTACAACGGCTTGCCCCGGTTGCCATGCTGGCTCACAAACGCCTGCACAGCCTTCAAGTCATTGGCCAATACGGTGCAACGCTCTTCACGCTCAAACAAATCAGTCAGGTGCACCGGCAATTCCAGCGCCTTGCCAACACCCGCCCTCTCTACCGCTTCCGGGAATTTGACCGGGTGGGCGGTGCCCAGGATCACCATCGGGATGTCCAGGCTGCGACGGCATTCGCGGGCGGCCTTCACACCGATAGCGGTGTGCGGGTCCAGCAGCTCACCGGTCTGGGCGTAGACTTCTGCGATGGTTTCGCAGGTCTGAGCATCGTCCACAGCCAGGGAGTCGAACAGCTTGCGGGTTTCGGTCCAGCGCTCTTCGTCAACGCTGAAACCGCCACCGCTTTTGAAGGTGTCCATCAAGCCGGCAATGGCTGCGCCATTGCGACCGTGCATGTCGAACAGCAGGCGCTCGAAGTTCGACGAGACCATGATGTCCATGGACGGCGACAGCGTGGCGTGCAGGGTTTCCTTGACGTACTGGTTGCCGCTCATGAAGCGGTGCAGGATGTCGTTGCGGTTGGTGGCGACGATCAACTGGTTGATCGGCAGGCCCATGTTGCGCGCCAGGTAACCGGCGAAGATGTCGCCGAAGTTGCCGGTCGGCACCGAGAACGATACCGAACGAGCCGGGCCGCCCAACTGCAGGGACGCGTGGAAGTAGTAGACGATCTGGGCCATGATCCGCGCCCAGTTGATCGAGTTCACCGCTACGAGGCGCGTGCCCTTCAGGAAGCTCTGGTCAGCAAAGCTGTTCTTGACCATTTCCTGGCAGTCATCGAAGTTGCCTTCGATGGCGATGTTGTGGATGTTCTCACCAAAGATGGTGGTCATCTGGCGACGCTGCACTTCCGACACGCGCTGGTGCGGGTGCAGGATGAAGATGTCGACGTTTTCGCAGTGCTTGCACCCTTCGATGGCGGCCGAACCGGTATCACCGGAGGTGGCGCCGATGATCACCACGCGCTCGCCACGCTTCTGCAGCACGTAGTCGAGCAGGCGACCCAGCAGTTGCAGGGCGAAATCCTTGAACGCCAGGGTTGGGCCGTGGAACAGTTCCAGTACCCATTCGTTACCGTTCAGTTGGCGCAGCGGTGCGATGGCGTTGTGGGAAAACACGCCATAGGTCTCTTCCAGGATCTTCTTGAAATCCGCATCCGGAATGCTGCCGGTGACGAACGGGCGCATCACGCGGAACGCCAGCTCGTGGTACGGCAGGCCGGCCCAGGAAGCGATTTCTTCCTGGGTGAAGCGTGGCAGGTTTTCCGGCACGTACAGGCCGCCGTCAGTGGCAAGGCCTGCCAGCAAAACGTCTTCGAAATTCAGGGCCGGTGCCTGGCCGCGGGTGCTGATATAACGCATGACTGGCTCCTCTAGAGCATTCTTGAACAAGGGCCGCCGAACCTGCGGGGCCCTTGCAGCAAAACCATTAGTTCAGGTGTTCGACGCGGATCCGCACCACCGGGCCGACCACGCCTTGCAGGGCTTCCAGGGCGGCGATGGCATCATTGATATGCTGTTCGAGCACGCGGTGAGTCAGCAGGATCATCGGCACCTGGCCGTTTTGCTCCTCGACTTCCTTCTGCATGATCGATTCGATGTTGATACCACGCTCCGACAGGATGCTCGCAACCTGGGCCAACACGCCTGGATGGTCCTGGGCCTGGATGCGCAGGTAGTAGGCGCTTTCGCAGGCTTCGATCGGCAGGATCGGGTGCGCCGACAGCGAGTCTGGCTGGAAGGCCAGGTGCGGCACGCGGTTTTCCGGGTCGCTGGTCATGGCGCGGACCACGTCCACCAGGTCGGCGATCACCGACGAAGCGGTCGGCTCCATACCGGCGCCGGCGCCGTAGAACAGGGTCGAACCCGCCGCGTCACCATTGACCATCACCGCGTTCATCACGCCATTGACGTTGGCGATCAGGCGGTCGGCCGGGATCAGCGTCGGGTGCACACGCAACTCGATACCGGCCGGTGTGCTACGCGCCACGCCCAGGTGCTTGATGCGATAGCCCAAGGCTTCGGCGTAGTTCACGTCGGCAGTGGTCAGCTTGGTGATGCCTTCGGTGTAGGCCTTGTCGAACTGCAGCGGGATACCAAAGGCGATGGAGGCCAGGATGGTCAGCTTGTGCGCCGCATCGATGCCTTCCACGTCGAAGGTCGGGTCGGCTTCGGCGTAACCCAGGGCCTGGGCTTCGGCCAGCACGTCTTCGAAGGTACGGCCCTTCTCGCGCATTTCGGTAAGGATAAAGTTGCCGGTGCCGTTGATGATACCGGCCACCCAATTGATGCGGTTGGCGGACAGGCCTTCACGGATCGCCTTGATCACCGGGATACCACCGGCCACGGCGGCTTCGAACGCGACGATCACGCCCTTCTCGCGCGCCTTGGCGAAGATCTCGTTGCCGTGCACGGCGATCAGCGCCTTGTTGGCGGTGACCACGTGCTTGCCGTTCTCGATGGCCTTGAGCACCAGCTCACGGGCCACGGTGTAGCCGCCGACCAGCTCGATGACGATATCGATTTCAGGGTTGGTGGCAACGGCGAAGACATCGTTGGTAATCGCAATACCGGTCGTTTCGAACTGAGGCTTTGGCGAACGCGTGGCAATTTGCGCCACTTCAATCCCGCGACCTGCACGGCGGGAAATTTCCTCAGCGTTACGCTGAAGTACGTTAAAGGTGCCGCCACCGACGGTCCCTAACCCACAGATGCCTACTTTGACCGGTTTCACTGAAGAACTCCCCATGAAACGGCCGACGCTAGGTCGGCCGTGGAAAACAGCCGCACGACTGCGGCTTGCAATTAACGACCCGCCGACATGTCAGCGAGCCTTGATCGTCGACGTTTCGACGATACTGATTTATTTGGCACTGAGCGCCAGTTTGGCAACTTGTGGTGCCGGCTGGTAGCCCGGAATCACTTGGCCGTCAGCCAAAACGATGGCCGGTGTGCCGTTCACGCCGATGGACTGACCCAGGGCGAACTGCTTGGAAACCGGGTTGGCACATTTGGCCGCCTTGATTTCCTTGCCATCGACCATCTTGTCCATGGCCGCTTTCTTGTCGGCCGAGCACCACACCGCTTGCAGCTGCTCATCACCCGGCGAACCCAGGCCCTGGCGCGGGAACGCCACGTAGCGGACTTCCACGCCCAGCTTGTTCAGCGCCGGCACTTCGGCGTGCAGCTTGTGGCAGTACGGGCAGGTGGTGTCGGTGAACACGGTGATGTGGGTCTTGGTCTCGCCAATGGCCGGGTAAACCACGGTTTCGGCTACCGGAATGCCATTGATCAGCTTGGACACGCCCAGGCGTTCGGCTTTCTCGGTCAGGTTGACCGGCTTGCCGTCCTTCAGCTGGAACAGGTAGCCCTGGACGATGTACTGGCCGTCGGCACTGGCGTACAGCACGCGGCTGCCCTTGAGCTTGACTTCATACAGGCCGGCCATCGGGCTGGCGCTGATGCTTTCGATCGGGGTATCGAGTTGCAGGTTGGCCAAGCTCTTGCGGATGGTCTGCTCGGCAGCGTCATCGGCAAACGCAAAGGTGGAAACCAACGCAATGGCTGCGGCGGCAATAATCTGGGTCAAGCGCATGGGAACTCCTGAAGGCAGATGCAGGGACGGGAGCAAGAATACTGAACTGAAAACACAGGTTTGTGCCGTCGCCTTTGCTAACCGGCAAAGCCTACCACAGTTGGGCCGCAGGGCAGCCCGTGGCGGGATAAATTGGCGGTTTTCAGCCGCGTGGGTGGTGCTTGGCGTGCATATCCTGCAAACGTGCACGGGCAACATGGGTGTAGATCTGGGTTGTGGATAAGTCGCTGTGGCCGAGCAGCATCTGCACCACGCGCAAATCCGCCCCGTGGTTGAGCAAATGCGTGGCAAAGGCATGGCGCAAGGTGTGCGGCGACAGGGTCTTGCCGATCCCGGCGACCTTGGCCTGGTGCTTGATGCGATGCCAAAACGTTTGCCGGGTCATCTGCTCGCCGCGCAGGCTGGGAAACAGTACGTCGCTGGGCCGTCCGCCGAGCAGCTCGCTGCGGGCATCACGCATGTAACGCTCGACCCACACAATCGCCTCCTCGCCCATGGGCACCAGCCTTTCCTTGCTGCCCTTGCCCATCACCCGCAGCACGCCCTGGCGCAGGTTGACTTGCTCCAGGGTCAGGCTGATCAACTCGGTCACCCGCAGGCCACAGGCGTATAGAACCTCCAGCATGGCGCGGTCGCGTTGGCCGATGGCTTCGCTGAGGTCAGGGGCGGCCAGCAAGGCCTCCACGTCAGTTTCTGACAGAGACTTAGGAAGAGGCCTACCTAATTGCGGCATGTCGACTTGTAGAGTCGGATCCGCCGCTATCAACTTTTCAC
The DNA here is from genome assembly GCF_013386445.1 of Pseudomonas sp. P7759. Taxonomy (NCBI): domain Bacteria; kingdom Pseudomonadati; phylum Pseudomonadota; class Gammaproteobacteria; order Pseudomonadales; family Pseudomonadaceae; genus Pseudomonas; species Pseudomonas sp. P7759. The sequence goes on along the minus strand of NZ_JACART010000003.1, from coordinate 80,198 downwards.
GCAACAGATAGCGATAAAAGCCACGCACTCCGGAGAGAAATCTCGCCGTGGAACGTGGCTTGTAGTTTTGCTCAAGGCGCCAGGCCAGGTGGTCGAGAATCAGCTCGCGCCCAGCATTGATCAGCTCGAGGTTTTTCTCCTGGAGCCAACCGTTGAACAGGGCCAAGTCACTGCGGTAGGCCTGGCGCGTATTGTCCGACAGGCCTTTTTCCAGCCAGAGGGCGTCGAGAAAACGGTCGATAAGCAAGTGGTCAATGGCAGGCATGGGCACTCAAGCGACGCGGCACAGGGCTTTGCGGCAATTAATTAGTGAACTGTGATTAGGGTCACTAGTCTTTCATAGCCCGCTACTTCAAGGAACAGGAAGCTTTAATGAACGAACAGCAGATTTTGCTGGCCTTTGGCGGCATTGGCGTGGCCGCACTCGGCTGCCAATGGCTGGCCTGGCGCCTGAAACTGCCGGCCATTCTGTTCCTGTTACTGAGCGGGATTCTGGCAGGACCGATACTGGGCTGGCTCGACCCACAGGAAATGTTCGGCCCGCTGCTGATGCCGCTGGTGTCGCTGGCGGTGGCGCTGATTCTGTTTGAAGGTAGCCTGACCCTGCACCTGTCGGAATGGAAGGAAATCGGCAGCGTGGTGCATCGCCTGGTCACGCTTGGCGCGCTGTCGACCTGGGCGGTGATCACCTTGGCGACCCACTGGCTGCTGGGTTTCGACTGGATGCTCGCACTGCTGTTCGGCACGCTGACCTTGGTCACAGGCCCGACCGTCATCGTTCCCATGTTGCGCGTGGTGCGCCCCAAGGCCTCCATCGCCAACATCCTGCGCTGGGAAGGCATTGTCATTGACCCTATCGGCGCCCTGCTGGCGGTCGTGGTGTACAGCTTCATCATCAGCCGTGCTTCCGGCGATGGCTTGAGCCATAGCCTGCTGACCTTCGGCGGGGTGATCGTCTGCGGTAGCCTGTTCGGGATAGCTGGCGGCTGGGTATTGGGGCAGATCATGCGGCGGCAGTGGTTGCCGGAATACCTGCATAACCTGGCGACGCTGGCCGGGGTGCTGGGGGTATTTATCGCCTCCAACGAAGTCATGCATGAATCCGGCTTGCTGGCGGTGACCCTGATGGGCATGTGGATGGCCAACATGAAGGGCGTGGATGTGCGGCACATCCTGCATTTCAAGGAGAACCTCAGCGTGTTGCTGATTTCCGGCCTGTTTATCCTGCTGGCGGCACGCCTGGACTTGAACGCCCTGATTGCGCTGGGACCGTTCGTACTGATCCTGTTGCTGATCATTCAATTCATCGCCCGCCCTTTAAATGTCGCGCTGTCGACCGTCGGCTCGAAACTGAATTGGCGGGAGCGCGCGCTGCTGGCATGGATCGCCCCGCGCGGGATTGTGGCGGCCGCGGTGTCGGCGATATTCGCCATTCGTCTGGATGAAGCCGGGCACGCCGGTGCGCTGCTGTTGGTGCCACTGACCTTTGCGGTGATCATCGGCACCGTGGTGCTGCAAAGTGCGACCGCACGTCCCTTGGCCCGCCTGCTGAAAGTCGCCGAGCCCGCCCCCAGTGGCTTTCTGATCGTCGGCGCGAACGGCCCGGCCCGCATCCTCGGCAAGGCCTTGCAGCAACTTGGCAGCCGCGTGCTGCTGACGGACTCAAGCTGGGAAAATATCCGCGCCAGTCGGATGGAAGGGCTTCCCACCTATTTCGGCAACCCGGCCTCCCAGCATGCCGAATCGCACCTGGACCTGGTTGGGCTTGGGCATTTGCTGGCGCTCTCCCCGTCCGGCGAACTGAATACCCTGGCCGCGATGCGTTTTCGTCACGACTTCGGCCACCGTCTGTTCACCCTGAGCAGCAGCCAGGAGAGCCGCCGCACCGATAAACACCGGGCCAGCCATGAACACCGTGGCCAGTTGCTGGGCAGTCAACCCTTGACCTACACCAAGCTCGCTAGCCTGTTGGGCCAGGGCGCCGAGCTGTATAGCACGCATCTCACAGAGGGCTTCGGCTGGGAGCAATACCAAACACTTCATGGGGAACGCGCCACGCTGCTGTTTGCACGAGATATCAGCGGGTGGGTGCATGTGGTCACCCCGGACAGCAGTTTGAAGCCTGTAGCCGGTTGGACCTTGCTAGCCGTGATCCAACCCGAGAACAACACAACTGGCTGATCAGTCGGCAAACCCAGGCAATACCGGTACAGGGCGTTTGTCGGCGTCAATCGCGACAAAGCTGAACACGCCCTGGATCGCCTTCTCGCGGCCATCGGCGCTCATGCTCTCGACGAACACTTCCACTTCAACCTTGAGGCTGGTGTTGCCGACCTTGATCACGCGGCCGATCAGCTCAACGATGGAGCCGGCCGGGATCGCGTGGTTGAAGTCGATGCGGTCGGTGGAGACTGTCACCAGCGGCAGGCGGCAGAAACGGGTGGCCGTGATGAACGACACTTCATCCATCCAGGCCAAGGCGGTACCGCCAAACAAGGTGTTGTGGTGGTTGGTGGTCGGCGGGAACACGGCCTTGGTCACGTGGGTCACGGACAGGTCGGTGCGGCGCTGGATTTCTTCGAGGCGGGTGGTCATGGACAAATACCGGCAAATGGACAAATTTCAGGCACAAAAAAGCAGCCCGTAGGCTGCTTTTTTCTGCATCGGGAAGCTGGACTTAAGCCAGTTTTTCCTTGATGCGAGCTGCTTTACCGGACAGGTCACGCAGGTAGTACAGCTTGGCTTTACGTACGTCACCGCGACGTTTAACGGCCATGCTGTCGATTTGCGGGCTGTAGGTCTGGAAAGTACGCTCTACGCCAACACCGTTGGAGATTTTACGAACAGTGAAAGCACTGTTCACACCACGGTTACGCTTGGCGATTACCACGCCTTCGAACGCTTGCAGACGCGAACGGTCGCCTTCCTTCACTTTCACCTGAACGACAATGGTGTCGCCCGGGGCAAAGGTAGGGATCTCTTTGGTCATCTGCTCTGCTTCGAGTGCAAGGATGATTTTGTTAGTCATGCTGTGCTCCTAAGGTAAGTCAATGGACCTACCATCGATACGTTGTTAACTATCGTCCCGCGCGAGGATGTATTCCTCGAGCAGCTTCTTCTCTTCTCCAGAAAGCGAGCGGCTTTCCAGAAGATCGGCGCGTCGTTCATAGGTCCGACCAAGGGACTGCTGTAAACGCCAACGCCGGATGTGTGCGTGATTGCCACTTAGCAATACGTCGGGAACACGCTGATCCGCATACACCTCCGGTCGGGTGTAGTGCGGGCAATCCAGCAAACCATCCGTGAAGGAATCTTCCTCCGCGGAGTCCGCATGCCCTAAAGCTCCAGGCAGCAGTCGTGTAACCGCATCTATCAGGACCATCGCCGGCAGCTCGCCGCCAGACAGGACATAGTCCCCAATCGACCACTCTTCATCGACATGAGCTTCAATAAATCGCTCGTCAATGCCTTCATAGCGACCGGCAATCAGGATCAGTGCTTCCTCATTCGCCAGTTCGCGGACCCCAGCCTGTTTCAGCTGACGGCCTTGAGGGGACAGGTAAATTACCTTCGCCTTCTCCCCGGCGGCGGCCTTGGCCTGAACCAACGCGTCTTCCAGGGGCTTGATCTTCATCACCATGCCCGGACCACCGCCAAATGGGCGATCGTCCACAGTGTGATGTCGATCCGTCGTGTAGTCTCGCGGGTTCCAACAGGTGAGCTGCAACAGCCCCTGTTTCACCGCCCGACTGGTGATGCCGTACTCGCTGATGGCGGAAAACATCTCGGGAAACAAACTGATCACTTCAATGCGCAAATTAGCCACGCTTAGAAGTCCGCGTCCCATTCCACCTTCATCTCGCCCGCGACCAGGTCGACGGCCAACACGCATTGCGCCGTATAGGGCAACAGGCGTTCGCGATCATCCAGGCTGCCAGCGCAAGGCTTGACCACCATTACATCATTGGCGCCGGTTTCCAGAAGATGATCGATTTTCCCGAACAATTGCCCGAGTTGATCAATAACCTTCAGACCTTCCAGCTGGTACCAGTAGTACTCGCCGTCGGTCAATTCAGGGAACAGGTCTCGCGGCACGCAGATCTCATAACCGGCCAGAAGACGAGCTTCTTCACGGTCATCAAGACCCTTGAGCTTTGCGACCAGGAACTTATCGCTCCCGCGTCCACTGACCAGCTCAACCTGCTTCACACTCCCCTCGCGCTTGAGCGTCCAGGTCTTGTACTGCAACAGGTTTTCAGTCGGATCAGTAAAGGAATACACCTTCACTTCGCCGCGAACGCCATGAACAGAGTAAATCTTGCCGATAACGATCAAATCATCAGCAACAGCTGGCGTCGCGTTCATATTGCTCAGGCTGCGGCCTTAGCCGAGTCCTTCAACAGTTTTGCAACGCGCTCGGATGGCTGTGCACCCACGCTCAGCCAGTAGGCTACGCGCTCTTGGTTCACGGACAGACGAACTTCTTGACCACGAGCAACAGGGTTGAAGAAACCAACCTGTTCTTTGTGCGAACCGTCGCGCGGGTTGCGGCTGTCGGTTACGGTCAAGTGGTAAAACGGGCGCTTTTTGGAGCCGCCAAGGGCAAGACGGATTGTTAGCATGTGAACATCGTTCCTGTAGTCGGTGCTGCAAATCTAAATGCACAGCGGGCATAGGTGCCCGAAAGGCCGCATATTCTAAGGAATATCCGGACTTTTGCAAATGTCTTTTTCTGGCGCCTATCAGCGTGCCACTCAGATCTGCTATAGAGCCGTCGGTTAAAACGGCGAGTCAGCGCCCGCCAACGGCGGGTTTGCTGGAGATCCCACGTCCCTGTGGGTCGGAGCAAAAGCGGGCTTTTGCTCGAATTCTTTACATTTTGGGCATGCCGCCGCCGGGCAACATACCGCCCATGCCGCGCATCATCTTGGCCATTCCGCCCTTGGCGGAGAATTTCTTCATCATCTTCTGCATCTGCTTGTGCTGCTTGATCAAGCGACCGATGTCCTGCACTTGGGTGCCGGAACCCATGGCGATCCGGCGTTTGCGCGAACCGCTGATCAGCTCAGGGTCGCGGCGCTCGGCCGGGGTCATGGAATTGATGATGGCTTCCATCTGCTTGAACTGCTTCTCTGCCGCGCCCTGGGCATTGCCCATCTGCGCCAGGTTCACACCGCCGATGTTCGGCAGCTTGTCCATCAGGCCGCCGAGGCCGCCCATGTTCTTCATCTGTTGCAGCTGGTCGCGGAAGTCTTCGAGATCGAAGCCCTTGCCCTTCTTCAGCTTCTTGGCCAGTTTATCGGCCTTGTCCTTGTCGAGGGTGGCTTCGGCCTGTTCGATCAGGCTGAGCACATCGCCCATGCCGAGGATGCGCGAGGCGATACGCTCCGGGTGGAACGGTTCGAGCGCTTCGCTCTTCTCGCCCATACCAATGAACTTGATCGGCTTGCCGGTGATGGCACGTACCGACAGCGCGGCACCGCCACGGGCGTCACCGTCGACCTTGGTCAGGATCACACCGGTCAGCGGCAGTGCGTCACCGAAGGCCTTGGCGGTGTTGGCCGCATCCTGGCCGGTCATGGCGTCGACCACGAACAGCGTCTCGACCGGGTTGATCGCGGCATGCAGCGCCTTGATCTCGCCCATCATCTCTTCGTCGATGTGCAGGCGACCGGCGGTATCGACGATGACCACGTCGATGAACTTCAGCTTGGCTTCTTTAATAGCTGCGTTGGCGATGTCGACCGGCTTCTGGCTCAGGTCGGACGGGAAGAAGGTCACGCCCACTTCGCCTGCGAGCATTTCCAGCTGCTTGATGGCCGCCGGACGGTAGACGTCAGCCGACACCACCATCACGGACTTCTTCTTGCGCTCTTTAAGGAAGCGCGCCAGCTTGCCGGCGGTGGTGGTCTTACCTGCACCCTGCAGACCGGCCATCAGCACCACGGCCGGTGGCACGGCGCTGAGGTTCAAATCTTCGTTGGCCGCGCCCATCAGGCTTTCGAGTTCAGCCTGGACGATCTTCACAAACGCCTGGCCCGGCGTCAGGCTGCGGGACACTTCGGTGCCCACCGCGCGCTCTTTGACCGAGTTGACGAAGTCCTTCACCACCGGCAAGGCGACGTCGGCTTCCAGCAACGCCATGCGCACTTCGCGCAGGGTGTCTTTAATATTGTCCTCGGTCAGCTTGGCCTTGCCGGTTACGTGGCGCAGCGTCTGCGAGAGACGGTCAGTCAAGTTTTCAAACATGCGCGATCCTTTCTGGCCCTATTCAGACCGAGGTAATGGCGGCCCAGGCTGTGGTAAATCGCTATTAAAAACAGCGCTCGGCGAGCCTGCGGCGTGGGCAGGTCGCGGATTATAGCGAAGACTGCCGCCATGCACACCCGCTGTCTGGCCTGAGAGTCTTTCGTGTTACGCGGGGGTATGCCAAACTCAGCGCCTTTCGGGCTTGCCTAACAGGATTTATGCTCCCTTTGTCACCCAGTTTGCTACCCAGCCTCGCCGCCGCCCTTTTGTATGCCGCTGCGACTCTCTACCAGGGCACTCGTCTGGCCCAAGGCGCCAAGGCGGACAAACGCCTGCTCGTCGGCTTTGGTGTGCTCGCCCTGCTGGCCCATGCTGCCAGCCTGTTTACCCATTTGATGACCCCCGTCGGCCTGGGCCTGGATTTTTTCAGCGCCGCCAGCCTGATCGCGGCCGCCGTCATCGCATTAACCCTGCTGGCCTGCTACCGGATTCCGGTCGAGAACCTGCTGGTGCTGCTATTCCCCCTGGGCATGCTGACGGTGCTGATGGCGCAATTCGCCCCGACCGGCACGGTGCAGGTGATTGATGAAGAACCGGGCATCCTCGCGCATATCCTGCTGTCGATCCTGGCCTACGGCATGTTCACCATCGCGGTGTTCCAGGCCCTGCTCCTGCTGTTGCAGGACCACCAGCTCAAGCACAAGCACCCCTCGGGGCTGATCAAGAACTTCCCGCCGCTGCAAACCATGGAAAGCCTGCTGTTCGGCTTCCTGTGGGCCGGTTGGACGCTGCTGTCGCTGTCGCTGATCTCCGGCTGGCTGTTCGTCGAAAACCTGTTCGCCCAGCACCTGGTGCACAAGACCCTGCTGGCGTGCCTGGCCTGGGTGGTGTTCAGCGTGTTGCTGTGGGGCCGCAACCGCCTCGGCTGGCGCGGGCACAAGGCGATCCGCTGGACCCTGGCCGGTTTCTGCCTGCTGATGCTGGCCTATTTCGGCAGCAAGCTGGTCCGCGAATACATCCTGCATATCTGACGGGCAGCGATCATGGACAACTTGCCCCTGGAGCCGATGCTCGCGGTAATCGCCCTGCTGATCCTATGGGCCGCATTGTTCACCGCCATCGAAGCCGCGCAACAACACCTGCTGGCCCTGCGCCCCGGCACACGCCAGGGCGACAAGGCCGCCGCCCGCCTGAGCTTCCCGCGTAACAGCCTGATCTTGTGCAACAGCCTGTGTCGCGCCGCCGTGGTGATCCTCTGCACGCTGCTGGCTATCTATGCCTGGGCGCAGAATGGGCCGTGGCTTGGCTGGATGATTTCCTGCGCGATCCTGTTGATACTGGCCGACTACCTGCCCCGCGCCCTCGCCGTCCGCCATCCTCAGGCCGTGCTGGGCTTTGGTAATACGCTGCTGGGCGTGCCGCTGAAAATCCTCTACCCGCTGGCCTGGCTGCTCAATGGCATCAGCCTGTTGCTGCTGCGCCCGTTCGCACGCAAGTCCGGCATCGTGAAAAAGAGCGACGAACCGCTGCCCGACCATGACGACGAGCCGCAAGCCGAATCCGACGAAAGCCGCACCCCTGGCATGCCCGGCATCCACGCCCTGGACAACATCACCGTCAACGACATCCTGGTACCGCGCAGCGAAGTGGACGGCATCAACCTGGATGACTCGATCGAAGCAATCATCGAGCAATTGCGCACCTCCCAGCGCACGCGCCTGCCGGTGTTCCACAGTGACATCAACCAGGTCCAGGCGGTGCTCAATACCCGGCAGATCCAACACCTGCTGCCCGACGCCAGCCTGACCAAAGAGGCCTTGCTCGCCGCCTGCCACGAACCCTACTTCGTCCCGGAAAGCACGCCCCTGCAACTGCAACTGCTGAACTTCCACAAGCAGCAGCGGCGCCTGGGCATGGTGGTGGATGAATACGGCGAAGTGCTGGGTATCGTGACCCTGGAAGATATCCTCGAAGAAATCGTCGGCGAATTCGAAAGCGAGCAGAGTGCCGACAACCCGCATATCGAGCCCCAGCCGGACGGCCGCTACATCATCGATGGCGCCGCCTCGATCCGCGAACTGAACAAAAGCCTGAACTGGCACCTGCCCAGCGACGGCCCCAAGACCCTCAATGGCCTGGTCACCGAAGCACTGGAGACCATTCCCGATTGCGCGGTGTGCCTGAAAATCGGGCGCTATCGCCTGGAAATCCTCGAGACCGAGGACAACCGCGTGAGCAAGGTGCTGATCTGGCACACCAGCCGGATGCCGGTCGCCGTATAAGCTGCTGGCGAAACACATTCTCCCTGTGGGAGCGGGCTTGCTCGCGAATGCGGTAGACCAGCTGAAGATGAGCTGACTGACCCACTGCTTTCGCGAGCAAGCCCGCTCCCACATTTTGATTTGCGGCGTGTCAGCCCCCTTGTTGTATGTTCAAACCCCTTCCTATAATCGGGGCGGCTTACCAGAGCCGCGCCCGACCGCGTGCTACCCGCACCCAGCGTGTCCAGGCACCGCTTTATCGTGTCTGACCGGTGTTCGCTCCCATCCCGAGCCTTCCCGCGCACAACCCTGATCCATGGGTGTTCGACCAATAATAATCCGCGTCCAAACGCGCAATGACCATCAGGGACACCACCATGAGCACCACGTATAACGAGGCCGCGCCCGCCGCCGCCCCGACCAACTCGACTGCACGGGTCGCCACGGCGAGCATCGTCGGCACCGCCATCGAGTTCTACGACTTCTATATCTACGCCACGGCCGCTGCGCTGGTGATCGGCCCGGTGTTCTTCCCGCAGACCTCCGGCACCGCACAAATGCTGGCGTCGTTCCTGACCTTCGGTATCGCCTTTATCGCCCGCCCGCTGGGCTCGGCGCTATTCGGCCACTTTGGCGACCGCATCGGGCGTAAGTCCACACTGGTGGCGTCCTTGCTGCTGATGGGCGTGTGTACCACGCTGATTGGCTTACTGCCCGGCTATGACAGCATCGGGGCCTGGGCGCCGATCCTGTTGTGTGTGCTGCGTTTCGGCCAGGGCCTGGGCTTGGGCGGTGAATGGGGCGGCGCGGCGCTGCTGGCGACCGAGAATGCACCCAAGGGCAAACGTGCCTGGTTCGGCATGTTCCCGCAGCTGGGCCCTTCGATCGGCTTCCTGGCCGCCAACGGCTTGTTCCTGATCCTGGCCATGAGCCTGAACGACGAACAATTCCGCAGCTGGGGCTGGCGCATCCCGTTCATCCTCAGCGCTGCGCTGGTGATGGTTGGCCTGTATGCACGACTGAAGCTGCATGAGACGCCAGTGTTCGCCAACGCCGTCGCCAAGGAAGCGCCGGTCAAGGTGCCGCTGGTGGAACTGTTCAGCCAACATTGGCTGCCGGTATTGCTGGGCGCTGCGTCGATGGTGGTGTGTTATGCGCTGTTCTATATCACCACCGCGTTTTCCCTGAGTTATGGCGTTTCAACCCTGGGCTACAGCCGCGAGACCTTCCTCGGTCTGCTGTGCTTTGCGGTGCTGTTCATGGGACTGGCGACGCCATTGGCGGCGCTGGCCAGTGATCGTTACGGGCGCAAGCCGGTGCTGATTGTCGGCGCGATCCTGGCAATCCTGTCGGGCTTCACCATGGAGCCGTTGCTGACTCACGGTTCGACCTGGGCCGTGGCCTTGTTCCTGGCGCTGGAGCTGTTCCTGATGGGTGTGACCTTCGCGCCGATGGGCGCCATGCTGCCGGAACTGTTCCCGACCCGCGTGCGTTATACCGGTGCTTCGGCGGCGTATAACCTGGGCGGGATTGTCGGCGCGTCGGCCGCCCCCTTTTTCGCGACCAAGCTGGTGGCGATGGGTGGGCTGAGTTATGTCGGTGGGTATGTGTCGGCGGCAGCGTTGCTCAGCTTGATTGCTGTGCTGTGCCTGAAAGAGACGCGGGATAATGACTTGAACAAGGTCGTCTGATAGACCGCTTTCGCGAGCAAGCCCGCTCCCACATTTGACCGAGTTGCCAGGTCTGGCACCGAACAATGTGGGAGCGGCGGTGCGACGATTCGACTTGCTCGCGAACGGCGCGACGCGGTTTAGAGCTCTACAACAACAGCCTTCGAAGCACGGGTCGCTTTAGCCCGAGCCGCTTCAATCGACTCATCCCGCGCCAACGCCACACCCATCCGACGCTGGCCATTCACTTCCGGTTTGCCAAACAGACGCAACGCAGTGTCCGGCTCGCTCAGCGCAGCGCCGAGGTTGGCGAACGCGGTCTGGGTCGACTGCCCTTCCACCAAGATCACCGCCGAAGCCGAAGGCCCGAATTGACGGATCAACGGAATCGGCAGGCCCAGGATGGCGCGCGCGTGCAGCGCAAACTGCGACAGGTCCTGAGAAATCAGGGTTACCAAACCAGTGTCATGCGGACGCGGCGATACTTCGCTGAACCACACCTGATCACCCTTGATGAACAACTCCACACCAAACAGACCACGACCGCCCAGGGCCTCGGTCACCGCTTTGGCGACGCGCTCGGATTCGGCCAGGGCAATCGGGCTCATGGCCTGCGGCTGCCAGGATTCCTGGTAGTCGCCCTTCTCCTGACGGTGGCCAACCGGTGCACAGAACGTAGTGCCGCCGATGTGGCGCACGGTCAACAGGGTGATTTCGTAGTCGAAATCGATAAAGCCTTCGATGATCACGCGACCTTTACCGGCGCGGCCGCCTTCTTGGGCGTAGTCCCAGGCTTTCTGCACGTCATCAGCGCTGCGCAGCAGGCTCTGGCCCTTGCCCGACGAACTCATCACCGGCTTGACCACGCACGGGAAGCCCAGGTCTTGCACGGCCTTGCTGTAGTCTTCGAAGGTATCGGCGAAGTGGTACGGCGAGGTCGGCAGGTCCAGCTCTTCAGCGGCCAGACGGCGGATGCCTTCGCGGTTCATGGTCAGCGAGGTGGCACGCGCGGTCGGGATCACGGTGAAGCCTTCGGCTTCCAGCTCGACCAGGGTCGCGGTGGCGATGGCTTCGATTTCCGGCACGATGAAGTGCGGTTTCTCGGCCTCGATCACCGCACGCAACGCAGCGCCGTCGAGCATGTTAATCACATGGCTACGGTGCGCCACCTGCATGGCCGGCGCATTGGCGTAGCGATCCACGGCAATCACTTCAACGCCCAGGCGTTGCAGTTCGATTACCACTTCCTTGCCCAGCTCACCGCAGCCACACAGCAAAGCGCGGGTCGCGGTTGGCGACAATGGAGTTCCGATTCGGGTCATCTCAGGTCCTCAGGGGAGCGGATCATTTGGAGAAAGGCCGGCATTTTACATGAACTGCAGCAATTGGCCTCAGTTGGCGACGGCGCGCTTGCGGATGCGCCAGGCCATGATCAGCCACACCACCGTGACCCCGGCGAATTTCGACACCAGCGCGGTGCCCGCTACCGCTGGAGTGAGCGCGCCGATCAAGCCGAAGAAGATGAAGGTATCGAGAGGAATACTCAGCGCCGAACTTATCCACAGGCGGTCGTGGAGCGGGCGCTTGGTGATGCTGAACACCAGCCAGTCGATGCACTCGGACACCGCAAACGCCGTAGCGCTGGCCAGGGCAATGGCCGGGTCGGACGTGACGTACGACAGCACCAGTGCAGCCAGCATGGCGATGATTGCACCGTGGCCAAAGCGGGTTTGCACCATGTCGCGCAGGATAAAGACCAGGCCGCCCCAGGCGGACCAGATGACGTCCAGGTGCGGGGCGGTGGAGAAGGCGAAGTTGATCAGCACGACGCTGCTGATGTAGGCGATCAGGAAGAGCATGGGGTTTGGAGCCTGAGAAGAATGCGCACAGGGTAAAGCACGACAACCCTTGTGGCGAGGGAGCTTGCTCCCGTTGGGCTGCGCAGCGGCCCTAAAAAGGGCAGCGCGGACTTATCTGGATATTGGGAGGCCTGATGGGGGGCCGCTGCGCAGCCCAGCGGGAGCAAGCTCCCTCGCCACAAAAAAGCAGCCCATCAACTAATCAGACGCTGCTTTTTCCGGGCATCATCCACACCAACCCACCCGCCACCGCCCGCTCATGGCACAACCCCAACACCGCCCTACGCTCGGCATTGTCCATGCGGCTCCAACGCGTAATCTCATCCACAGTCCGCTGGCAGCCGGTGCAAATATCGTCATCGTCCAGCGCACAAATGCTCACGCACGGCGAGGCGACGGGGCGTTCAGTCGGGTTCATTCTTCCTGCTCGACCAGGTCACGCGCATAACGCTGCGCGTTGTGCACATAGTGCGCGGCGCTGGCTTCAAGCATACGTTTCTGCGCATCGGTCAATTCACGCACCACCTTGCCCGGCGAGCCCATCACCAGCGAACCATCGGGAATTTCCTTGCCTTCGCCGATCAGCGAATTGGCGCCGATGATGCAATGCTTGCCGATCTTGGCGCCGTTAAGGATCACCGCGTTGATGCCGATCAGGCTGTAATCATCCACCGTGCAACCGTGCAGCATAGCGTTATGACCGATGGTCACGCCGGTGCCCAGGGTCAGCGGGTAGCCCATGTCGGTGTGCATGACGCTACCGTCCTGCACGTTGCTGTTCTTGCCGATCAGGATCAGTTCGTTGTCGCCACGCAACACCGCGTTGAACCAGACGTTGGCGCCCTCCTCCAGCTTGACCTTGCCCACCAGCGTTGCATTCGGTGCCACCCAGCTGTGTGGATGCGTCTCGACGCGGGCGTCGCCCAGGCGGTATTTCATGGTGTTTCCTCACGGCGTTGCCACTCAAGCGATGGCTTAGATATTGATGAAACTCTTGGGTGGCTGGTGCAGGCTGATCTGGGCGTCGTCATAGAGCAGATTGATCAACTCGACGATCATGATCGCCGTCAGCCCCCAGATCTTGTATTCGCCGAATCGATAGCTCGGCACATACCAACTTCGGCCCTGGTAATCGATCCTGTGGGTATGTTCGCGCGGGTCCTGTCGGAAGAAGTCCAAAGGCACGCTGAAGACGGCGGCAATTTCGGCATCGTTGGCCAGGTATTCGACGTAATCCGGGATGACGCCGACATACGGCGTAACCCGAATGCCATGCAGGGAAATCAATGGGCTCAGCGGGCCGATGACTTCCACCAGGCCAGGTGGCAGGCCGATCTCTTCTTCAGCCTCGCGCAGCGCGGTGAAGATCAGGTCCGGGTCTTCGGGGTCGCGGCGTCCACCGGGAAAGGCCACTTCCCCACCATGGGTCGACAGGCCACTGGCGCGCTGGGTCAGGATCAGCTCAGGTTCGTCACTACGGGTAATCGGCACCAGCACCGCGGCCTCGGGGAAACGCCCGTCGGTTTCAAGCGTATGGGGGGTGTGATTGCTTACCCGGCGAAGTAGCTCGTCCAGCATGAGTCATCTCGGTCTGTTGGCTACCTTGCATCATGCACCAAAGCTCGCGGGTGCCCAACCCCAAAACCCGCGCCGTGTCGCTAAACGACAACTTGTTGCAGCGCCCTGCCCGTCACGCCAAGATAGACGCACTTTCCAGGAACCCCAGCATGAATTTCTGCAGCCAGTGCGGTAAACCGGTTACCCAGCGCATCCCCGAAGGCGACGGCCGCCTGCGCTTTGTGTGTGATCACTGCTCGACCATCCACTACCAGAACCCCAATATCGTCGCCGGCACCGTGCCAGTATGGGGCGATAAAGTGCTGCTGTGCCGCCGCGCCATCGAGCCGCGCCTGGGCTACTGGACCCTGCCCGCAGGCTTCATGGAAAACGGCGAGACCGTGGAACAGGCCGCGATGCGCGAAACCCTGGAAGAAGCCTGCGCCCGCGTGCACAACTTGAATATCTATACGTTGATCGACGTGCCGCACATCAACCAGGTGCATATTTTCTACCGCGCCGACCTGCTCGACCTGGACTTCGCCGCCGGCCCCGAAAGCCTGGAAGTGCAGCTGTTCGACGAAGCCGACATCCCTTGGTCAGAGCTGGCGTTCCGCACGGTCGGGCGTACTTTGGAATACTTTTTCGCTGATCGCAGGCAACAGTCGTTCCCGGTGCGCAGCGAGGCCGTGCCACCCATGGGCAAGCCCACGCCATGACACAAGGGATACCGTCTTTGATGCGTTGGGTGCTTGCCCTGCTCTGCCTGTCGTTCACCACGCTGTCGCCAGCCTCCACGGTGCAAACCCTGGGCGGCAAGCCTGTGGAAAAAGTCCTGGTGCTCAAGTCTGCCCATCAGTTGCAGTTGATCAACGACGGCAAACCGTTCAAGACCTACCGCATTTCCCTGGGCAAGAACCCCAAGGGCCACAAGCTGATCGAGGGCGATCGCCGCACGCCAGAGGGCCTGTACTGGATCGACTGGCGCAAGACCAGCGACCGCTTCAACCTGGCCATGCACATCTCCTACCCGAACATCAGCGACGCCGCCCGCGCTCGCCGCGAAGGCGTGAAGCCCGGCAGCATGATCATGATCCACGGCACCCCCGACACCGAGGATTACCCGGAACAGTGGTTCCACACCCTGGACTGGACCGACGGCTGCATCGGCATGCGCAACGTGGACATACGCGAAGTGTGGAACTTGGTCAAAGACGGCACCCTCATCGAGATTCGTCCGTAATCCCGTACCGTTCGTAAAATAATTCGAAAAAAAATCCTGCCCTGCCCCGCGCCCGCCAGTGAATACCAGTTCACCCCCGCGGGCTGCGCCGTTCTGCGCGCAATAAAGACCTCTCTAATACCACTTGATACCAGGCCCCATTGCGGAGCCCTAAAACCAATGCTTGCACCGTTTTGGCTGCATTGACATGGTATTTAAGTGGTATTAATTTCCGGCCCATACCGGGCGACAACACTCCAATAACCGCATCGGAAACCTGAACGATGAATCCCATCCTGGCCCTGCGCCCCGACGACAAACAATCCACGCCGCTGTACCTGCAATTGGCGCGCAAACTGGAAGCGGCGATCCACGCCGGCCAGTGGACGTCCGAGCAGGCACTGCCGTCAGAACGCGTACTCAGCGAGCAATTGAGCATTTCGCGCGTCACCGCACGCAAAGCGTTGGAAGTGTTGTTTGCCCAAGGGCTGATCCGCCGCAACCAAGGTTCCGGCACCTATATTTCGCCACGCCTGGAACAGCCGCTGTCGCGCTTGTCGGGGTTCAGCGAGATGCTGCGGCTCAAGGGTTTTGTGCCCAGCTCCCAATGGCTGGAGCGTGAGCTGACCCAGCCGACCCACGAAGAGATGATCCGCCTGGGCCTGTCGCCCGCCGACAAAGTGGCGCGCCTCAAGCGCTTGCGTAAGGCGGATGACACGGTGATGGCGATTGAAATGACCACCATGCCCGCCTCGGTGCTGCCACAGCCACAAGCCATCGGCCACTCGTTATATGAATACCTGGAAGGCATCGGCAAACCGGTGGTGCGCGCCCTGCAGCATATCCAGGCGATCAACGCGTCGGACGAGTTCGCCAAGCTGGTTGGCATCGCCCCCGGCACCGCCATGCTGCTGATGACCCGGGTCGGCTACACCGCCGATAACACGCCGATCGAAATCACCGACACCTATTGCCGCAACGACTACTACGACTTCGTCGCAGAACTGCGTCGCCACGACTATTCCGCTGAACTGCGAATTTAGAGAACTGCCCATGTCCGAAGACAACATCCTCACGACCAGCGGCTGGATTCGCGGCCGCCTGGTGCACGCGCACGGCAAGGTCGTCGCCATCGAAGGCACGCCCTGCGACCCGGCTGAAAACGAGTTGCCCTACCTGCTGCCGGGCTTTATCGACCTGCACGTGCACGGCGGTGGCGGCGCGGACATCATGGAAGGCCGCGATGCCTTCGAGACGATCACTCGCACCCATGTACGCTTTGGTACCACCTCGTTGCTGGCCACCACCATGACCGCTCCGGTGGAGGAAATCTCAAGCGTGCTCGGCCAGCTCGGCACCTTCTGCGAGCAACGTCCTACCGGCAGCGCCCGTGTGCTCGGCGTGCACTTGGAAGGGCCCTACATCAATCCCGGAAAACTCGGCGCCCAACCCAACTTCGCCCACACCGCGTTGATGGCCGAAGTGGAAGCCTACCTGCGCCTGGCGCCGATCCGCGTGATCACCATCGCACCGGAAATCGCCGGGCACGATGCCCTGATCCGCGCCCTCAGCGAACGCGGCGTGCGCATGCAGATCGGCCACACCCTAGGCAGCTACGAAGAAGGCGTCGCCGCCCTTGCCGCCGGGGCCACCAGCTTCACCCATTTGTATAACGCGATGAGCCCGTTGCATCACCGCGAGCCGGGCATCGTCGGCGCCGCGTTGGCCCACGCCAAATACGCCGAATTGATCCCGGATCTGCTCCACGTGCACCCCGGCGCCATGCGCGTGGCCTTGCGCTCGATCCCGTGCCTGTATTGCGTCACCGATTCCACCGCCGCCGCCGGCATGCCCGACGGTGAATACAAGCTGGGCAGCCACACCGTGACCAAATGCCTGGGTGGCGTGCGCCTGGCCGACGGCACCCTGGCCGGCAGCACGCTGACCATGGACCAGGCGCTGCGCAACCTGGTGAAGATCGGCCTGCCCATCAGCGAAGCCTCACAACGCCTGTCGCAATTTCCTGCGGACTACCTGGGCCTGGAAGAACGCGGCCGCCTGCAACCCGGCAGCTTTGCCGACTGCGTGCGCCTGGACCGCTCCCTGACACTCACCGACGTAATGGTCGAAGGAGAAACCATTGACTTCAAAAATGCTTGAAGAGGCCCTGGCCTCCTGCGACGCCGTCGCCGCCCAACTGCAATGCCTGGACCCGGCGCTGGAAGAAATCGCCGGCCGCCTGCGCCGCCAGCCGCCGCAAGTGGCGATGACCATCGCCCGTGGCAGCTCGGACCATGCCGCCAGCTATTTCGCCTACCTGACCATGCAGCATGTCGGCATTCCCGTGGCGTCGTTGCCGATGTCAGTGGTGACCCTGCTGCAAGCGCCGATGAAAGTCAGCGGCCAGGTGGCGTTTGGTTTCTCCCAGTCGGGGCAGAGCCCAGATTTGGTCAACAGCCTGCGCTTGTTGCGCAAGCGCGGGGCCCTGAGCATTTCGCTGGTCAACGCCGAAGACTCGCCCTTGGAAGCCGCCTGCGAATTCCATGTGCCGCTGTGCGCCGGGCCGGAACACAGCGTGGCCGCGACTAAAAGTTTTATCGCCACCCTCAGCGCCAGCGCGCAGCTGATCGGCCACTGGAATCAGGAAACCGAGTTGCTGCAAGCCTGCCGCGCCCTGCCCGATGACCTGCGTGCCGCCGCCCAGCAAGATTGGACGGTTGCCATCGACGCCCTGCGCGACTGCCAGCAATTAATGGTCATCGGTCGTGGCGCCGGTTTCGCCATCGCCCAGGAAGCTGCGCTCAAGCTCAAGGAAACCTCGGCGATCCAGGCCGAAGCCTTCAGCAGCGCCGAGGTGCGTCACGGGCCGATGGCCCTGATTGGCGACAACTACCCGCTGCTGGTGTTCGCCCCACGCGGCGCCGAGCAAGCCGGCCTGCTGAGCCTGGCCGCCGACATGCGCCAGCGCGGCGCCCGTGTATTGCTGGCTGCACCGGATGACATCGTCGAGCGCGACCTGACCCTGAGCCGCGCCGAACACCCGACCCTGGACCCGATCCTGGCGATCCAGAGTTTCTACGTGATGGCGGCAGGTTTGGCAGAGGCCCGGGGCATGGACCCGGACCAGCCGCGTCACCTGAGCAAAGTTACCCGCACTCACTGAGTCGCGCTTTCCTGATGAGTACCGTGCCCATGTCCTACAACAATAATCAATTGACCCTCAGCGCCCCGCTAAGCGGGCCCGTGCTGACCCTGGGCAACGTTCCCGACGAAGTGTTCGCAAGCCACGCCATGGGCGACGGCATTGCCATCGACCCGTTGAATGACTGCCTGCATGCACCCTGTGACGGCGTGATCATCCATGTCGCACGCACCGGGCACGCCCTGACGATTCGCGCCGAGAACGGTGCCGAGGTGTTGATGCATGTGGGCATCGATACGGTAGAACTGAATGGCGAAGGCTTTGCCTTGCTGGTGAAGGAAGGCGCACGGGTGAGCAAGGGCCAGGCGTTGGTGCAGTTTGACCTCGACCGCATTGCGCGCCAGTGCAAAAGCCTGGTCAGCCTGATCATCCTGACCAATGGCGAGCGCTTTGAATTGCGTTCGGTGGCCGGGCAATCGGTCAAGGTGGGTGAGCCGTTGTTGCAGGTCGTGGCGCGTTCGACGGCAGCGGTTCAAACCGCTGTGGATAACTCGGACGCCGAAGTCAGCGCCAGCGTGCGCATCACCCATCGCGGCGGTTTGCATGCGCGCCCGGCGGCGTTGATCCGCAAGACGGCCCAGGGATTCAGCAGCCAGGCGCGGCTGCATTTCGGTGAAAAATCCGCTTCGTGTGACAGCCTGATTGGCTTGATGGGCCTGGGTATTGGCGAAGGGGATGAGGTACGTGTGAGCTGTCGCGGCAAAGATGCGGACGCCGCGTTGCAGGCCTTGGTCGCGGCGTTGTCCGCCGCCATCAAGGAAGAACACCACGCGCCCGTCGTTGCCACCCCACGCCGAGCCAACACCGAAGCGGGCGTGTTGCAAGGTGTGTGTGCTGCACCGGGCCTGGTCTGCGGGCCGTTGTTCCGCCTGACCGGTATCGAACTGCCAGAAGACACCGGCCACCATGCCGCCGACGAACAGCTGCAACGCCTGGACACCGCCCTGGAGCAAGTACGCAGCGAAATCCGCATCACTCTGGATCAAGCGCGCCAGCGCAAGAACGTCGAAGAAGAAGACATCTTCGCCGCCCACCTCGCGCTGATGGAAGACCCTAACCTGCTGGAAGCCGCGACCGGTTCCATTGAACAAGGCAGCGCAGCCACCCACGCCTGGCGCGATGCAATCCAGGCGCAATGCGCGGTATTGCTGGCCCTGGGCAAGCCGCTGTTTGCCGAACGCGCCAACGATCTGCGCGATTTGCAACAACGGGTACTGCGTGCGTTGCTGGGTGAAGCCTGGCATTTCGAATTGCCCGCCGGGTCGATTGTCAGCGCCCATGAACTGACCCCCTCGGACCTGCTGCAACTGAGCGCGCAACAGGCCGTCGGCATTTGCATGGCAGAAGGCGGCGCCACCTCCCACGTGGCGATCCTGGCGCGCGGCAAAGGTTTGCCCTGTGTGGTTGCGTTGGGCGCCGAAGTCCTCGACGTGCCCCAAGGCCAACGCGTGGTGCTGGACGCCGCCAACGGCCGCCTGGAACTGGCGCCCAGCGACGCACGCCACGCCGAAGTGCACCAGATTCGCGACGCGCAAAAGCTGCGCCGCCAACAGCAACAGGCCAAGGCCCAACAGCCGGCGCGCACCACTGATGGCGTGACCGTCGAAGTGGCCGCCAATGCTGCGTCCAGTGCCGAAG
Source organism: Pseudomonas sp. P7759 (assembly GCF_013386445.1). Taxonomy (NCBI): domain Bacteria; kingdom Pseudomonadati; phylum Pseudomonadota; class Gammaproteobacteria; order Pseudomonadales; family Pseudomonadaceae; genus Pseudomonas; species Pseudomonas sp. P7759. The sequence goes on along the minus strand of NZ_JACART010000003.1, from coordinate 60,540 downwards.
CCCAAGTGGCGTTTGAAAATGGCGCCGATGGCGTCGGCCTGCTGCGTACTGAGTTTCTCTTCGTCGACCGCCGCACCGCGCCGGATGAGCAGGAACAACGCCACGCCTATCAAGCCGTACTGGATGCCATGGGCGATAAATCCGTGATCATCCGCACCATCGACGTGGGCGGCGACAAGCAACTCGATTACCTGCCGCTGCCAGTCGAAGCGAATCCGGTGCTGGGCCTGCGCGGCATTCGCCTGGCCCAGGTGCGCCCGGAAGTGCTCGACCAGCAACTGCGTGCGTTGCTGCAGATCTCCCCACTGGAGCGCTGCCGCATCCTGTTGCCGATGGTCAGTGAAGTGGATGAGCTGCTGCAGATCCGCCAGCGCCTGGATGAGTTGTGCGTGGAGCTGGAACTGACCCAGCGTCCCGAACTGGGCGTGATGATCGAAGTGCCCGCCGCCGCGCTGATGGCCGAGCAGTTGGCCAAGCACGCGGACTTCCTGTCCATCGGCACCAATGACCTGTCCCAATACACCCTGGCCATGGACCGCGACCACGCCGGCCTCGCCGCGCGCGTTGATGCGCTGCATCCGGCGCTGCTGCGGCTGATCGCTCAGACCTGTGCAGGCGCTGCGAAACACGGCCGTTGGGTGGGCGTATGCGGCGCCCTCGCCTCCGACCCGCTGGCCACACCGGTGCTGGTCGGCCTGGGGGTCAGCGAGCTGTCGGTGAGCCCGCCGCAGATCGGCGAAATCAAGGACCGCGTCCGCCACCTGGACGCGGCGCAATGCCGGCAACTGAGCCAAGGCCTGCTCGACCTGAGCAGCGCCAAGGCCGTTCGCCAAGCCTGTCAACACCACTGGCCGCTGAGCTGACAACAACAAGAAAAAAGGAGACTCGCCATGTACCAACATTTCATCGAAGGCCTGCAACGCCTGGGCCGTGCACTGATGCTGCCGATCGCGATCCTGCCGATCGCCGGCCTCCTGCTGCGCCTGGGTGACACTGATCTTTTGAACATCGCGGTGATGCACGACGCTGGGCAAGCGATCTTCGCCAACCTGGCGCTGATCTTCGCCATCGGCATCGCCGTGGGGTTTGCCCGCGACAACAACGGCACGGCAGGTTTGGCCGGTGCGATTGGTTACCTGGTGATGGTCTCCACGCTCAAGGTGATGGACACGTCCATCAACATGGGCATGCTCGCCGGTATCGCCAGCGGCCTGATGGCGGGCGGGCTGTATAACCGCTTCAAGGACATCAAGCTGCCGGAGTACCTGGCGTTCTTTGGTGGGCGACGGTTTGTGCCGATTGTTACCGGGTTCAGTGCGGTCGGATTGGGCGTGATCTTTGGTTTGATCTGGCCGCCGATCCAGCACGGCATCAACAGCTTCGGCGTGCTGCTGATGGAAAGCGGCAGCCTGGGTGCGTTTGTGTTTGGCGTGTTCAACCGCTTGCTGATCGTCACCGGCCTGCACCACATCCTCAACAATATGGCGTGGTTTGTATTCGGCACCTTCACTGACCCGGTGACCGGCGCGGTAGTCACCGGCGACCTGACTCGCTACTTTGCCGGCGACCCTAAAGGCGGCCAGTTCATGACCGGCATGTTCCCGGTGATGCTGTTTGGCCTGCCGGCTGCGTGTTTGGCGATGTACCGCAATGCGTTGCCGGAGCGCCGTAAAGTGATGGGCGGGATTTTCCTGTCGATGGCGCTGACCTCGTTTCTGACCGGGGTGACCGAGCCGATTGAGTTCGCCTTCATGTTCCTGGCGCCGTTCCTGTACCTGATCCATGCGGTGCTGACCGGCCTGTCGATGGCGGTCACCAATATGCTTAATATCCACCTCGGATTTACCTTCTCCGGTGGGTTTATCGACATGGTGCTGGGTTGGGGCAAGTCCACCAATGGCTGGCTGGTGTTCCCGGTTGGGTTGGCCTATGCGCTGATCTATTACAGCGTGTTCAACTACTGCATTCGCCGCTTCAACCTGAAAACGCCGGGACGTGAAGACATCCAAGTGGTGCAGGCTGAGGTGATGACGGATAACCAGCGCGCCACGGCCTACATCCAGGCCTTGGGCGGTGCGCAGAATTTGCTGAGCGTCGGCGCCTGCACCACCCGCCTGCGGTTGGATATGGTTGATCGCAACAAGGCCGTGGATGCGGAGTTGAAAGCCCTGGGCGCCATGGCTGTGGTACGACCGGGGAATGGCGGCAGTTTGCAGGTCGTGGTCGGGCCGATGGCCGATAGCATTGCCGATGAGATTCGCTTGGCGATGCCTTCATTTGTTGCCAGTGCGCCGGTGATAGTTGCGCCTGTGGATAAGCCGGTGGCGGTGAATGTGCAGGAAGCCGAGAAGTGGCTGAGCGCTTTAGGTGGCCGGGCGAATGTGCGGCAGTTGGAAGCGGTGGCGATGACTCGGTTGCGGGTGGAGTTGGGGGATGATTCTGTCCTGTCCGAGGCTGAACTTGTGGCACTTGGATGCCAAGGTGTAACCCAACTGGATGGCGGTGCTTGGCACCTTCTGATTGGCGACAAGGCCTCGGGGTTGGGTGAAGCGCTGGATCGCTTGGTTACCCGTCCAGTCGACGCCTGAAAACGCTCATGCCCGCCCCAGGGAATCTATCCCGTGGGGCGGGTATAAGAAACGATCAACTCACGAGATGACCCTGAAACCCCATTCGTTTGAAGGCATACCGCCGCCCCGGATGTCCGCAACTATTTTGTAAGCACGGCCTTTTGAAACCTCGATCTGAATGGAAAAAGGTCCATTGACCAGTTGATCTGAAAGACCAAGTGAATCCCCGGAGGGTGTGTCGACGATCCGAATGTACTGGTTCTGATCCGACGCGCCGGAAACGATGAGCGTCTTCTGGTCTGTTGAGCCGCCATCAGGGATCGCAGTCCCGCCCGTCGTCGCAACCCTATCAATTGTGTTCGGCATGGTGTCTATCCTGAAGCGATGAGTGGAATCTCAAGTGAACCCCGACTCAATCGCTGACATAACTGTCAGAACTCACAGGTCTTGCCCCTAGACCGACAAACGGTCCATTCACCTCATTGCAGGGATTGGCGCCCATTGACCTGAGCTCAGGCACCTCATACAAATCCAGCACCCAATTGATCGTTCCCACGCAGGAGTGTGGGAACGATCATTAGGAGGCTGTCAAAGTTGACAGTAGACGGCTAAAGATTTCCGCCCTAGTGTCAGTCGACACGGCAGAACACGGACGTTGCGGTCGCCCTGATGTTTTTTCACTGACTTGAAGAAACCGAGGCAATCATGAGCAAAGCCCTAGAGAAGCAACTGACATCGGAGCAATTGGAGCGCGTGCGCGCAGACTTTAAACGCTACGACGCCAATGGCGATGGCACCCTGACCGTCGCCGAGTTCCGCCAGGCGATGGAGCCTTATTTCACGCCGGAGGATTTCAAGAAGTTGTTGAAAGAAATCAATCCTGGCGGCAACAGCACCATCAGTTGGAAGGAGTTTCTGGCTGACTATATCCATGACCTGAATGCTGATAATTGAGGCGCCTGGGCTGGCTCCATAGCGGGCAAGTCCGGCTCCCACATTTTTGATCTGTGAATACATTAAAAATGTGGGAGCTGGCTTACCTGCGATTGGCCTTAACTGGCGACCGGAGTGTTGAGACCAGGAATCTCATTCAAGTCCAACACCCGATCCACCATCAACTGGATACCTTCGAGCATCCGGTGAACTGCCAGGGCGATGTCTCGCTGGGCACCGTCGACTTCAAAGGCCAAATGGCCCGTCAGCGCCTGCACTGAAGCAAGGTCCTGGGAAGCATTGGCGAGCAGGGCTTCGGTATTCAGATTGGGTAATACAGTGAATATTTGGTCGGACGGTGAATCACCAGCGTGGCGGGACTCGGTTTGAGATGAGATTGAACCGGTTAGCAAGTTGTCGTTGATCATCATTAAACTCCAGATGGAATTGGCTCCTGGTGATTTTTCAGGCTTGCAGTCCCGGTCACTGAATTGGCAGCGACTGGCGAAGATTATTGAGGCGAGTTCCGAGGGACAACCTGAAAGGCTTGTCGGAAAGATCTGAGGCGCCTGTGCCGACGTCTTCGCGAGCAAGCCCGCTCCCACATTCGACTGCATTTTTTCAGGATAACCGCGGCCTAATGTGGGAGCGGGCTTGCTCGCGAATGGGCCCTCACAGCCAACAAAAAACCCGCTGACCAAACTGGCCCAGCGGGTTTCTTGTTTTTACAGCGAGCGAATCAAAAATCCGCCAACTGCCACACCTCATACGCCGGTGTCTCATACGGGTGACTGAGTTTGAGCGCAGCCACAACAGCCACAATCAATTCATCCGTCACCACCAGCTCCACCTTCCATTCTTCAACCACTTCAACCTGGCCCACCTGCCCGAGAAACGGCTGACTGCCGTCCAACGCGCGGAATTGGCCCTGGCCCAGCACTTGCCAGGCGCAGCTGTCGTAGTTGCCGATGCGCCCGCCGCCGGCTGCGAAGACGGCGGTTTTCACCGTCTCCACATGGCTTGCGGGTACAAAGAAGGCGAGCTTGTACACCGTCTTAGTTCACCCACACGCGGGCGTTGCGGAACATGCGCATCCAGGCGCCGTCTTCGTTCCACTCTTCCGGGCGCCACGAGTTCTGCACGGCGCGGAATACACGCTCCGGGTGCGGCATCATGATGGTCACGCGGCCGTCGCGGCTGGTGAGGCCGGTGATCCCGCGCGGCGAGCCGTTCGGGTTGGCCGGGTAGCTCTCGGTGACCTTGCCGTGGTTGTCGACGAAACGCATGGCCACGCAACCGGACAGGTCGGCTTCGAGCAAGGCTTCTTCGCTTTCGAACTCGGCATGGCCTTCACCGTGGGCGATGGCGATTGGCATGCGCGAACCGGCCATGCCTTGCAGGAAGATCGAGTTGGACTCTTGCACCTGCACCATGGCGACACGGGCTTCGAACTGCTCGGAACGGTTACGCACGAAGTGCGGCCAGAACTCGCTGCCCGGGATCAGTTCGCTGAGGTTGGACATCATCTGGCAACCGTTGCACACACCCAGGGTGAAGCTGTCGTTGCGTTCGAAGAAGCCTTGGAATGCATCGCGGGCACGGCTGTTGAACAGGGCCGACTTGGCCCAGCCTTCACCGGCACCCAGCACGTCGCCGTAGGAGAAACCGCCGCAGGCCACCAGGCCTTTGAACTCGTTGAGGTCAACGCGACCGGCGAGGATGTCGCTCATGTGCACGTCGATCGCATTGAAGCCGGCGCGGTCGAACGCGGCCGCCATTTCCACCTGACCGTTGACGCCCTGCTCACGCAGTACGGCAACCTGTGGGCGGATGCCTTTCTTGATGTAAGGCGCGGCGATGTCCTGGTTGACGTCGAAGCTGAGCTTGGTGCTCAGGCCCGGATTGTCTTCTTCCAGGATCACGTCGAATTCCTGCTCGGCGCAGTCGGCGTTGTCACGCAGGCGTTGGATCTGGTAGCTGGTCTCGGCCCACTGGCGTTGCAGCAAGCGGCGCTGACCGGCAAACACCGTGTCACCGTTGAACGAGATGTTGATCTCGCCGTTGTTGATCGGCTGGCCGATCACGGCTACGCAGTCGTCCAGGCCAGCAGCGCTGAATTGGGCGAGTACGTCCGGGGTAGCGTCCTGGCGAACCTGGATCACCGCACCCAACTCTTCGTTGAACAGGATGCCGTTGATTTCGGATGCATCCTCGGCAACGCTGTCGAGCACGATGTTCAGGCCGCAGTGACCGGCGAAGGCCATCTCGACAACGCTGGTCAGCAAACCACCGTCGGAACGGTCGTGGTAGGACAGCAGGTGGCCGTCGGCATTGAGGCCCTGGATCACGGCGAAGAAGGCTTTCAGGTCTTCGGCGTCGTCGACGTCCGGTGCCTGGCTGCCGAGCTTGCCATGGGTTTGCGCCAAGATGGACGCGCCCATGCGGTTCTGGCCACGGCCCAGGTCGATCAGGATCAGATCGGTGGTGCCTTTGTCCATTCGCAGTTGCGGGGTCAGGGTCTGGCGGATGTCGGTGACCGGTGCAAAACCGGTGACGATCAGCGACAGCGGCGAGGTGACCGTCTTGTCGACGCCGTCTTCGTTCCAACGGGTGGCCATGGACATGGAGTCCTTGCCCACCGGAATGGTGATGCCCAGCTCAGGGCACAGCTCCATACCGACTGCTTTAACAGTGTCGTACAGACGCGCGTCTTCACCGGGGTGACCGGCAGCGGACATCCAGTTGGCCGACAGTTTGATGTCGGACAATTTACCGATGCGCGAGGCGGCGATGTTGGTGAGGGTTTCACCAATGGCCATGCGGCCCGACGCCGGGGCGTCGAGCAGGGCCAGCGGTGTGCGCTCGCCCATAGCCATGGCTTCGCCGGTGTAGACGTCGAAGCTGGTGGCGGTGACGGCAACGTCAGCCACTGGAACCTGCCACGGGCCGACCATTTGGTCACGGGCCACGAGGCCAGTGATGGTGCGGTCGCCGATGGTGATCAGGAAGCTTTTGCTCGCCACGGCCGGGTGATGCAGCACGCGTTCGATGCTGTCGGCCAGTTCCAGCTTGCTTGGGTCGAAATCATCGCCCAGCTCGGCTTCACGCACGGCCGAACGGTGCATGCGCGGGGCTTTGCCCAGCAGCACTTCAAGCGGCATGTCCACCGGGCTGTTGCCGAAGTGGCTGTCGGTAACCGTCAGCTGTGGCTCGGCAGTGGCTTCGCCAACTACTGCAAACGGGCAACGCTCGCGTTCGCAGATGGCCTGGAAGCGTGCGAAGTCTTCTGCGCCAACGGCCAGTACGTAGCGTTCCTGGGATTCGTTGCTCCAGATTTCGTGCGGGGCCATGCCCGGCTCGTCGTTTGGAATGTTGCGCAGTTCGAAACGGCCACCACGGTCGCCATCATTGACCAGTTCCGGGAAGGCGTTGGACAAGCCACCGGCGCCGACGTCGTGGATGAAGCTGATCGGGTTCTTGTCACCCAACTGCCAGCATCGGTCGATGACTTCCTGGCAGCGACGCTCCATCTCTGGGTTTTCGCGCTGTACGGAAGCGAAGTCCAGGTCTGCCGAGCTGGTGCCGGTGGCCATGGAGGAAGCCGCGCCGCCGCCCAGGCCGATCAGCATCGCCGGGCCGCCGAGCACGATCAGCTTGGAGCCGACCAGGATCTCGCCTTTCTTGACGTGTTCTTCACGGATGTTGCCCATACCGCCGGCCAACATGATCGGCTTGTGGTAACCACGCACTTCATCGCCACGCGGGGTGGTGATGGACTGTTCGAAGGTACGGAAGTAGCCGGTCAGCGCAGGACGGCCGAATTCGTTGTTGAACGCGGCGCCGCCCAGCGGGCCCTCGATCATGATGTCCAGCGCGGTGACGATGCGCTCAGGCTTGCCGTACGGCACTTCCCATGGCTGTTCGAAGCCTGGGATCTGCAGGTTGGACACGGTGAAACCGGTGAGGCCCGCCTTTGGCTTGGCGCCACGGCCGGTCGCACCTTCGTCACGGATTTCACCGCCGGAACCGGTGGCTGCGCCAGGGAACGGGGCAATCGCGGTCGGGTGGTTGTGGGTCTCGACCTTCATCAGGATGTGCACCGGCTCCTGCACCGCGCCGTACTGGCGGGTTTCAGGGTCCGGGAAGAAACGGCCGGCGACGGAGCCGACGATCACCGAGGCGTTGTCCTTATAAGCCGACAGAACGCCTTCGCTGTGCATCACGTAGGTGTTCTTGATCATGCCGAACAGGCTTTTTTCCTGGCTTTCGCCGTCGATGTCCCAACTGGCGTTGAAGATCTTGTGACGGCAGTGCTCGGAGTTGGCCTGGGCAAACATCATCAGTTCGATGTCGTGCGGGTTGCGCTTCAAGCCGTTGAAGGCGTTGACCAGGTAGTCGATCTCGTCTTCGGCCAGGGCCAGGCCCAGTTCGGTGTTGGCCTTCTCGAGGGCGGCGCGGCCACCGCCGAGCACGTCAATCGCGGTGAGCGGCTTGGGTTCGGCGTGGCTGAACAGGCCGGCAGCCTGTTCCAGCTGGCTGACGATGATCTGGGTCATGCGGTCGTGCAGGCTGCTGGCGATCAGCTCGGCTTCGGCATCGCTGAACTGGCCGGCGACGTAGAACGCGATACCACGCTCCAGGCGCTGGATTTTTTCCAGGCCGCAGTTGCGGGCGATATCGCTGGCCTTGCTCGACCAGGGCGAGATGGTGCCGAACCGCGGCAGAACCAGGAACAAGCGGCCATTAGGTTCTTGAACCGGAACGCTTGGGCCGTACTTCAGAAGGCGTGCCAGCACTTGCTGTTCGTCGGCGGTCAACACGCCGGTAACGTCGGCGAAGTGAGCAAATTCAGCGTACAGGCCTGTAACAGCTGGAACCTTTTGGCTCAGTTGCTCAAGGAGTTTGCTGTGGCGAAAGGCAGAAAGGGCAGGAGCGCCGCGCAGGATCAACATCTTCGGGACAGCCTCGGGAAGGGGTGTGCTTTGAGGCCGTGCATTCTAGCGTAAACCGCCGCCAACGGCACCCGAAACGCTACCGGTGGCTGCTGCCGGACGTCAGTTGGCCGGATTACACCCCTTTCGAGGGGGCATGCCGGGCATTCGGCGCAGTTATTTTAACCGTCACAATCGCGCGCCAAGCCCCGTTTCTGCGGGCTTCAGCACAGTTTTGCCGGCGCTAGCAGACAAGACCCGCGCTGTCGAGATATGGCGCCGTGGGCCGTTTGCGTATACTGCGCAGATGTTCTCCCCAACTGCTTTGCGCCCGCGATGCGCCAAATGGCTCATCGCCACCGGACTCTTCCTGATGCTCAGCGCCTGTGTTGATAAACCCAGCACGCTCGAGCGAATCAAGGAGGATGGCGTATTGCGGGTGGTCACCCGGAACAGTCCGGCGACCTATTTCCAGGACCGCAACGGCGAAACCGGTTTCGAATACGAACTGGTCAAGCGCTTTGCCGATGACCTGGGCGTGAAGCTTGAGATCGAGACCGCCGACAATCTCGACGACCTGTTCGGCCAACTGGGCAAGCCCAATGGCCCGGTTCTCGCAGCCGCCGGCCTGGTCAGCAGCGAGCAGCGCCAGACGCAGGTGCGTTTCTCCCACCCTTATTTAGAAGTCACCCCGCAGATCATCTACCGCAACGGCCAGTCGCGTCCGACCAACGCGGCCGATCTGGTGGGCAAGAAGATCATGGTGCTCAAGGGCAGCACTCACGCCGAGCAACTGGCTGAGCTTAAAAAGCAGAACCCTGCGATTGAATACGAAGAATCCGACGCCGTTGAGGTGGTCGACCTGTTGCGCATGGTGGACGAAGGGCAAATCGACCTGACCCTGGTGGACTCCAACGAAGTGGCGATGAACCAGGTGTACTTCCCCAACGTGCGCGTGGCGTTCGACCTCGGCAATGCCAGCAACCAGAGCTGGGCCGTGGCCGCTGGCGAAGACAACAGCCTGCTCAACGAGATCAACAGTTACCTGGATAAAGTCGAGAAGAACGGCACGTTGCAGCGTCTGAAAGACCGCTACTACGGGCACGTCGATGTTCTGGGTTATGTAGGCGCCTACACCTTCGCCCAGCACCTGCAACAGCGTTTGCCCAAGTACGAGAAACACTTCCGCGCCTATGCCAAGGAAGAAAAGGTCGATTGGCGCCTGCTGGCCGCCATCGGCTATCAGGAATCACTGTGGCAACCGGCCGTCACTTCCAAGACCGGCGTGCGCGGCCTGATGATGCTGACCCAGAACACCGCCCAGGCGATGGGCGTGTCCAACCGCCTGGACCCTAAGCAAAGCATCATGGGTGGCGCCAAGTACCTGGCCAAGATCAAGGATGAGCTGGACGACAGCATTGCCGAGCCGGATCGCACCTGGTTTGCCCTGGCCGCCTACAACGTCGGCACCGGACACCTGGAAGATGCGCGCACCTTGGCCAAGCGTGAAGGCCTGAACCCGAACAAGTGGCTGGACGTGAAGAAGATGCTGCCGCGTCTGTCGCAGAAGCAGTGGTACAGCAAGACCCGCTACGGTTACGCCCGTGGCGGTGAGCCGGTGCACTTCGTGGCGAACATCCGGCGTTACTACGACATTCTCACCTGGGTGACCCAGCCGCAGCTGGAAGGTAACCAGGTGGTCGAAGGCAATCTGCATGTGCCGGGTGTGGATAAGACCAAGCCGCCAGAAGACAACCCGAAACTGTAAGAGTACTACCGAACCTATGTGTGCGGGCTTGCTCGCGAAAGCGGTGGGTCAGTCAGCTCATCTGTTTCTGATACACCGTATTCGCGAGCAAGCCCGCTCCCACATTTGAATCTCCATTGGGCTTAGAGGCCGGTGAGCAGATGCACCACGCCGCCTGACAACACCATCACGCCCGCCACGCCAGCCATCTTTAACGCCGCAGCATCCACCTTCGCCGCATCCTGCAACTGCACCCTCACCCGCGTCAGCGCCACCCGCTGCTGCGACTTGAGGTTATCCGCCCCACCCAACGCATTCAGCACCTCGGCCGACAGCAGGTTCTGCGTTGGCGCAACGACCGTCTCGGCAATCAAATCCGGCGTCAGGGCTTTCCAGAACGCCCGCTGTAATTTCTCGAACATACTCAGTGCTCCACGACAGGTGAGGTTTCAACGGTAGCCGCGTGATACTGGCGCAAGGCCTCACGCACCTGGGCGGCTTCTTCCAGGCCCAGGACCTGGCGGGCGATGATCTGGCAGTCGGCCAGGTCCAGCTCGCGCACGGTGGCCTTGATGGTGGGGATCAACGGCACGCTGACCGACAACTCGTCCACACCCAGCCCGATCAGCACGGGCACGGCCAACGCTTCGGACGCCAACGCGCCGCACACGCCTACCCACTTGCCATGGGCGTGGGCGGCCTTGACCGTGGTGGCGATCAGGCGCAGCACCGCCGGGTGGAAACTGTCGGCCTGGCTGGCCAGGCGCGGGTGGTCGCGGTCCATCGCCAGCGTGTACTGGGTCAGGTCGTTGGTGCCGATGGAGAAGAAATCCACATGGGGCGCGAACACATCCGCCATCAGCGCGGCGGACGGTACTTCAATCATGATGCCCAGCTTTGGCAACTCGGTGAGCCCCAGCGCCAGCGCTTCCTCTTCAAGGATTTTGCGCGCCAGGTGCAGCTCCGAGAGCAGGCTGACCATCGGCAACATGATATGCAGCCGCGCAAAACCGGCGCTGGCAAGGATCGCGCGAAATTGTTCGCGCAACAGTTCCGGACGCTCCAGGCACAAACGAATGCCGCGCAGACCGAGGAAGGGGTTGGTCTCGGCGTCCATCGGCACATAGGCCAAGGGTTTGTCGCCACCGACGTCGAGGGTGCGCACCACCAGGTTGCGTTCGGTGCCCAGGGCACGGGCGATCGAGGTGTAGGTCGCTGCCTGTTCGTCGGGACTTGGGGCACGGTTGCGATCCAGATAGAGGAACTCCGAGCGCAACAGGCCGACGCCTTCACCACCGAGGGTCAGGGACTGCTCGACTTCCTGCAACGACGCCACGTTGGCAGTGACTTCAACATGGTGGCCGTCACGGGTCGTGGCGGGTAACGACGCCTGCGCCACATCGCGCTGATGGCGCAGCCCCTGTTGTTGACGCGCAGCGTCCAGTTGCTCGATTTCGGCCAGGTTCGGCTCCAGGTGCAGCTCGCCTTTGTCGGCGTCGAGCAGCACCTGCTTGCCATTGGCCAACGCCAACACCTCGGCCGGAACACCACAAATAGCCGGCAGGCCCAGGGCGCGCGCGAGGATTGCGACGTGGCTGGTCGCGCCGCCCCCGACAGTGACAAACCCCAGCACCTTGCGGGTATCCAGGCTGGCCGTCTGCGACGGCGTGAGTTGCTCGGCGATGAGGATCGCGCGCTCCGGCAAGTCCCAGGCGCTGTCCTGAATACCCAGGATCAGTTTCAGCACGCGCTGGCCGACGTCGGCCAGGTCTGCCGCACGCTCGGCGATCAACGCATTGCCCAAGCCCTCGAAGAGTTTGACGGTCGCAAGCGTTGCACTGTTCCAGGCAAAGGCCGCGCTCTTGCCTTCCGCCAGCAGGCGGTGGGCGTGTTCCAGCAAGGTCGGGTCTTCGAGCAGTTCCTGATGGGCGCGGAAAATCTCGGCCTGGGCGCTGCCAGCCGCTTTGTCCTGCAACACCTGCAACGCTTCAGTGGCGGCGAGCAGGCCACGGGTCAAAGCCGCACGTTCGGCAGCTTCGCCCGTGCCTTGCTGCGTGACGACCAGCTCGGGCTCGGTCACTTGAACGACCTGACCAAACGCCGAACCCGGCGATGCACACACGCCTTTTAGCACCGACGCCGACAACACCGTTGCGACCGGTTCAGCAACCGCCGTCACGACCTCGCCACAGCCTTCAGCCAACAAAGCAACCAGCGCAGTGATTGCCGCCTCAGCCTCATCGCCCGCCGCGCTCACTTGCAAGGTATCGCCCTGTACGGTTTGCAACGCCATGATCGCCACCAGCGATTTGGCGTTGGCGCTCTGGGTTTGCTTGTGCAGGTAGATGCTGGCGTTGAAACCTTTCGCAGCCTGGGCAAATACCGCGGCTGGGCGCGCGTGCAGGCCGTTGACGTTGGGCAAGGTCAGCGGCTTGGAGAACAGTGCATCGCCCTCCTCTTCGTCCGCTGCTTGCACGGCCTCACCTGGGGATAACTGCAACAGCGGCTGGCCCGTTTCCACCAGGCCGTCCGCCAACAGGCTGAAGGGCTCGCCGCTGACCACCAGCATCAAGGTCAGCAAACTGCGTGCGTTGAGCGCCACGTAGTCGGCATCGAATTCGATCAACGGCTGCCCGGCCTCCACCCGCTGGCCTTCCTGCACCAGCCGGGTGAAGCCCTGGCCTGCCAGGTTCACGGTGTCCAGGCCGATATGCATCAGCACCTGAACGCCGTAATCGTCGGTAACACTGACCGCATGCCCACTGTCCTGGATGTTGCTGATCACCCCGGCCAGCGGCGCGCACAGCGTCTGCGACGTGGGGTCGATGCACAGGCCATCGCCGATCAGGCGGCTGGAGAACACCGGGTCCGGCACCTTGTCCAGCGCCAGCAGCACACCCGACAAGGGCGCCAGCAATTCCAGGGGTTGAGTTGTGGTCATGACTTCACCTGCTGTTTTGTTCTGTAGATATCATTGAGCGGAGGAAGGATTACTTCCACCAGTACTCAACCTGCACACCAACGTTCGACCCATGCCGCGCCGTGCCATAGGAGCCGGTATCGGACAACGCCGACCCCGCCGCCAATTCATTCGCCGCACGCTTGGCCGCTTCGTTCCAGGTTGCATAGGTGTAGTACAAGCGCACTTCCGGCCGCGCCCAGAAATCCGGGCCTTTGGGCGACCATGTGGGAGCGAAGGTAAATTTGCTCAGCTTGCGCGTTCCGCCCGTGGCATCGACCTGGTCATGCCCAAGCTCGGTGACCAGTTTGAATTGCTCGCTGATGGCATACGCCGGGCGCACGCCGATGGACATCCAGGTCTGGTCCTGGCTGCCAGGACGGATGTCCTTCTGGTACACCGCTTCGATCTGCCCGCCAAAACGCGGGGTCACCTGCCAGTCGAAAAACTCCACGGCGCGGTAACTTTTGCTGCTGTTGTCGAGGAAGGTATTGCCGGTGTAGCCCAGGCCGGTGCCGGGCCCTTCGCCGTACTGCAAGGCGAACTTGTTCTTGCCACCGAGGAAAGGTTTTTGCACGTGCTGCGCGGTGATCGCCCAACCGCTGTTGGTGTCACGCCCGCCGGCTTTTTCGATATAGCTCAAGCCCAGTTCCAGCTCGCCGCCGGGGTTGGTCTTGAAGCCCGCGACGTTGAAGTCGTGACGGGTGGCGTATTCTTTCTGGTACAGGTTGTCCTTACGGGAAATCGCGTAGCTGTACTTGAGGTCGCCGATCAGCACGTCCTCGATACCGCCGCCCGTGGCGCTCTGGTTCCAGTAGTAGAAGTCGGAGATATGGATGTCGTTTCGTTTGTAGTAACGCCGGCCGGCCCACAGCGAACCGCCATTGAGGCTGGGCAGGTTGGACCACTGCGCATACATCTGCGGCATGCGCGCCGAGCCGTTGTTCTCGCCCTGGAACTTCAGCGCACGGTCGTACTTGTTGTAGAGCGACGCCATGGCATCGACGCTGAGTACCGAACCGTCATCCAGGGTGAGCAAGTCCTGGCGCAGCTCCAGCTCGGCGTACTGTTCGCATTCGTTACCCAGGCGGTATTTGGATTGCGCCCCCGGCAATTGGAAACATTGCTGTGGACCGCTGCCCGTCGAGGTGCCTGCGCCGCTGCGCAGGTAACCGGCAAATTCCAGGGCTTGAGCGCCAAACGGCAGGCTTAGACAAGACGCAACGAGGCCCAGCTTTATAGTTGTTTTCATGAAGCACTCCGATATTTTTATTATGGTTTTTGAAGCGCCCCGTGCTCCCACACGGGGTTGCAGCAGGTCTCAGTCCTTGAGGTGCAGCACAAACGATTCGTAGGGGCGCAGCGTTACCGTGGCGGTGCGTTGCGGGCAGTCGGGGTAGTTGCTGATCAGCAAGCGCTGTTCGCTGGCCGGGTTGATCAGGTTGTCCGGCAGCTGGATTTCGCAGGGCGTGCCGTAGAAGTTGTTCAGCACCAGCAGGCGCTCGCCGTGGCCCTCGCGCAGGTAGGCCCAGACCTGCAAATGGTCTTGCAGCAGTTGGCGGTACACGCCTTCCTGGATCAGCGGTTCGTGACGACGCAAGGCGATCAGCGCGCGGTAGTGATGCAGCACTGAATCCGGGTCATCCAATTGGCTTTCGACGTTGATCTGCGCCGCGTTGGCCGGAATGCCGATCCACGGCTCACCGCTGCTGAAACCGGCGTGTTCCCCGGCACTCCACTGCATCGGCGTACGGCCGTTGTCGCGGGACTTCTGCATGATCGCCGCCATGCTAGACGCCTCGGACTCCCCCGCATCGCGCTTGAGGCGGAAGATGTTCAAGGTCTCCACATCGCGATACTGCGAGATGCTGTCGAAGCCCGGATTGGTCATGCCCAACTCTTCGCCCTGGTACACATACGGTGTGCCCTGGAGAAAGTGCAGCGCCGTCGCGAGCATCTTGGCCGAGACCACCCGATGCTCGCCGTCATTGCCGAAACGCGAGACCACCCGTGGCTGGTCGTGGTTACACCAGAACAGCGCATTCCAGCCGCCACCGGCCTGCATGCCCAACTGCCAGTCAGAGAAGATCTGCTTGAGTTGCAGGAAGTCGAAATCGGCTTTCACCCACTTCTGCAGGTTCGGGTAATCGACTTTCAGGTGATGAAAGTTGAAGGTCATCGACAGTTCTTTCGACTCCGGCCGCGAGTAGCGGATGCAGTGTTCCAGGCTGGTGGACGACATCTCGCCGACGTTGATCAGGTCATGCCCTTCGAAGACTTCACGGTGCATTTCCTGCAGGTATTCGTGCACGTTCGGGCCGTCGGTGTAGAAGCGGCGGCCGTCGGTGTTGTCCTCGGGAAAATCGGCGGGTTTGGAGATCAGGTTGATCACATCCAGGCGGAAACCGCCCACGCCCTTGTCGCGCCAGAAGCGCATCAGCTTGAACACTTCGGCGCGCACCTTGGGGTTGTTCCAATTGAGGTCGGCCTGGGTGTGGTCGAACAGGTGCAGGAAGTACTGACCGGTTTGCGCCTCGTACTCCCAGGCCGAACCGCCGAACTTGGATTCCCAGTTGTTGGGCTGGTCGCGCCAGATGTAGAAGTCGCGGTAGGGGTTGTCGAGGCTGCTGCGTGCCTGCTGGAACCATTCGTGTTCGATGGACGTGTGGTTGACCACGATATCCAGCATCAACTTGATGCCGCGCTTGCCGGCTTCGCTGATCAGCAGGTCGCAATCGGCCATGGTCCCGTAGCTGGGGTCGATGGCGTAGTAGTCGCTGATGTCGTAGCCGTTGTCGCGTTGCGGCGAGCGCAGGAACGGGGTGATCCACAGGCAGTCGACGCCCAGCCATTTGAGGTAGTCGAGTTTGTCCACGATGCCCAGCAGGTCACCGGTGGCGTTACCCGCGTGGCTGTGGAAGCTTTTGGGGTAGATCTGGTAGATCACCGAGTGTTGCCAGTTTTGCATGGGGATTCCTTCAATAATGTTTTGTGCTGGCTTTGCGGGCCTCTTCGCGAGCAAGCCCGCTCCCACATTTGAAATGCATTCCCATGTGTGCGGGCTTGCTCGCGAATGCGATGGATCAGGCAACCCTGTACCCAGGCCGCACGATCTTCATGCTCAACGCACAGGTCAGAACAAATGGCACCACGATCGCGATGACCATCCCGATCACAAAACTCGGGATGTACTGCGGAATGATCGAGATGAAGCCAGGCAAGCCACCGACGCCGATTGCCGACGCCTGCACCTTGTTCAGCGAGAGGAAAATGCTGCCCAGTGCCGAGCCCAGCAGCGCGGCATAGAACGGGAACTTGAAGCGCAGGTTCACGCCGAACATCGCCGGCTCGGTGATGCCGAAGTACGCAGAAATCGCGGAAGTGGACGCCATGCTTTTGTCCCGCGCATTGCGGGTCATGTAGAACACGCCAAGCGCGGCGCTGCCCTGGGCCAGGTTGGACATGACGATCATCGGCCAGATGAAAGTGCCGCCCTGAGTAGAAATAAGCTGAAGGTCCACGGCGAGGAACATGTGGTGCATGCCGGTGATGACCAACGGTGCATACAGCAGGCCGAAAATCGCGCCGCCGACCATGGGGGCCAGGTCGAACAAGGTGACCACGCCTTCAGTGATCAGGATGCCCAGGTGACGGGTCACCGGGCCGATGATCGCCAGGGCGAGCACGCCGGTAACGACGATGGTGGTGATCGGCACGACCAGCAATTGAATCGCATTGGGCACTCGCGCCCGCAACCATTTCTCGATCACGCTCATCACATAGGCGGCCATCAGGATCGGCAGGATCTGCCCCTGGTACCCCACTTTCTCAATCTTGAACCAACCGAAAATATCGAAGTACGGCAGGCTCTGGCCGTCGAGACCCGCGACCGCCTTGCCGTAGTTCCAGGCGTTGAGCAGGTCTGGATGCACCAGCATCAGGCCAAGCACGATGCCGAGGATTTCACTGCCGCCAAAGCGCTTGGCCGCCGACCAACCCACCAGCGCCGGCAGGAACACGAACGAGGTGTTGGCCATCAGGTTGATCAGGCTCCACAGGCCATCCAGGTTCGGATAGGCCTCCAGCAGCGTCTTGCCTTCGATGAACATGCCCTTGGCGCCCATCAGGTTGTTCACGCCCATCAACAGGCCGGCGATGATCAGCGCGGGCAGGATCGGCATGAACACGTCGGAGAACACCCGCACCAGACGCTGCATGGCGTTGGTCTTGTCGGCGCCCTTCTTCTTCACGTCGGCGATGGTGGCGGCGGCGAGGCCGGTCTGCTCGCGCAGGGCGGCGTAGACCTTCTCCACTTCACCGGGGCCGATCACCACCTGGAACAGGCCGCCGGTAAAGAACGAGCCCTTGACCAGATCCACCTGGTTCAACGCGCTGCCGTTGACCAGGCTCGGGTCCTTGAGCGCCAGGCGCAGGCGGGTGACGCAGTGGGCAGCTTGCTCAAGGTTGTCTGTGCCCCCGAGGTTCTCGAGAATCTCGCGGGCGATAGTCGAATAGTCGTGGCTCATGCTTGGTTTCCACTTTGATTTTTTTATTTGGGGGCAGTCATTGGCAGCACGCCGAGGGCAAAAGTACTCGTCTGTACGAGTTAAAGCAACAACTCGTCTGTACGAGTTACACATTGTTTATTTTTTGTAGGCAAGCGCATCCCTACAACCCGCATAAATCCAAGGGTCTAATGGACAAACAGCCGCTCTGCCACTAAGGTTCCTGCCTTGACCGCAACCCCGGCACAGAGCCATCCCCATGAGCAAATACAACCAGATCTACACGGATCTGCTTGCCAGCATCACCACCGAACGCCTGCAGCGCGGCACACGCCTTCCCTCCGAAACCGAATTGATGGACAGCTACCAGGCCAGCCGAGGCACCGTGCGCCGGGCCATCGAGCAGTTGCAGGAGCGTGGGTTTGCGCAAAAGATCCACGGCAAGGGCACCTTCGTGTTGTCGCCCAACCCGATCGAGTTCCAACTGGGCGGCATCGTCAGCTTCCACGAAACCCACGCCGACCTGGGCGATGACGTACGCACCGAAGTGGTCGAATTCACACAGTTCCCGCTGGAAGGCTCGCTGCTGCAACACATCGAAGCCGAACCCGGCACCCTGATCACCCGCATCAAACGGGTACGGCGCATCGGCGGCAAGCGCGTAATCCTCGACATCAACCACTTCGTGGCCGAGGTGATCCCGGGGTTGGACCGCTCGATTGCCGAACAGTCGATCTACGCATTTATCGAACAGACCTTGCAGCTGCAAATCGCCTACGCCCAACGCACCATCGAAGCCCTGCCCCGCGGCAAGGACGACCAGACACACCTCGACCTCGAAGGTCAGAGCCATGTGATCGTGGTGAGTAACCAGACATTCTTGCAGGATGGGCGGCAGTTCGAGTACACCGAGTCGCGGCATACGTTGGATAAGTTTTACTTTTCGGATATTGCGCGACGGTAAGCATCCGTCGGGAAGATCATTGTACTGCGATGCTTTTCGCCAGCCCTGCCGACCAGGCTGCGGTCATCTTCTCCCCAACCACCTCGAACTCTGGGTGAGTACTTCGGTATTCTGAAAGCTCCGTCATCGCGCGGGTCATGCCGTCTTGCACTCTGGCAAGCAGTTCGTTGCAGCGCGATTCAGTAAAGCTGCACGCACTGCGTCCGAACTGGACCAGCATCTTGCGCTTCGGCCAGGCCTTCGAACCGCCGAGCAGCAAGCCCATGATGTCATTGCTGCTGTACACGGTAGTGGTCACCAGATCGTAAGCAGGTGCCAGCCAAACGTCCGCGTCCTCTGCGCAATTCTCGTACAACAAGCCGTAGTTTTTCAGGTGTGCGTCACCGTTCTGGATGCCGGCAGAAAGCGCCACCATCAAGAAGAAGTCTTCCAGCGTTCTGGCGACACGGCTGGGCGTAACATATGACCTGATCAGCTTCGCGCATCCCTGGTAGCTTCCGTCGTACTTTTTGGCAGTTCCCCATCCCGATAAAACGCACATGTCCTCAAACCCGAGGTAGGCGCTTTCACTGATGTCGAACCGTTTTACCACCAGGAATTTCCCGTGCTGGCTGAGCTGAAACTCAGGCACGTCGAGGCCACAATGGAATGCCGCACGCATGCAGAAAAACTCATTGGCCGCCAATTGTGGAAAGTCAGATTCATTGAACGCCTTCACTAGGTGAGTCGCGCCCCGATGGGTCAGACGCTCAATACCGGGGGCCATGTCGTCAACATCACGCACCAAAACCTTGGGTTGAACACCCGACACTCCCGAGTAGGCTGCGTAGGTTTTCAGAAGGTCGTCAAACAGGTCTTTCGCCCCGTCATAGACCAACAGCTCGGAGAGCTTGATCTCAGGCAATGACTCACCACCCGCGTCATGAGCAACGCTGATACGTCCCAACTGGTGTGGACCTACAATCCCCAGCAAAGCGAAGTCGTCAAAGCCGCGCACTGACTTGCTGAAGCGTCGCACCAGCTCATCCTTGAGATACCCCTCGGGGATGTGCATCTCGAACAGAGGATGGATCCCGTACTCCCAGTTGTAACTCTCCAGGCGCACCGGCATCGTCAGAGAAACGGCATTCTCTTCGCCGACCGTTTCGTTATACGAGAAAACCGTATCGCGCCGGTTCTCCCCGCCCCGCCCGAGCGTCCCAGCAGGCACGCCGCCAGCACCGATATAGAGCCGCTCACTTTGACGGGTCATGGATGTTCTCCGATTTCAGCTCATCAAGGGTCATGCGCCGACGTTTGGGAATGGCGGTCAACTCATATCCCAAGCCCTCAAGAATGGCTGCGACCTTGCGAATTCCCACTTCCGGGATGGTATTGTTCTCAATCCCGGAGATAGTGGCGCGACTCATACCATGCCGTAGCGCGAGCTGGGTTTGTGAGAGGCCTGCGGCTTTGCGGAGGCTTTTGATCAGCAATCCTAAATCGTTCATACCAAATTGCATCCAATACAATGCAAAAATTAATAATGCCGCACAAATGCACCATATATGATGCACTTCATTGTGAATAGCGCTTTATGCGCACGTGGTTCTTAGCTGAGCGTTCACACACCAGAAATACAAACCTGCTGCCGCCTCCGCTCAGACTTAACCTGGAACTACGCCGCCAATGCCGACAGCTCCCTATGATGAGTAGACACTTGCGCTATCGACAGATATTGGCTGGTTTCTACAAAACCTGGGTGGTGATGGTCTCTGCGCTTCTTATCGCCTGCCAGTCGCCGCGCGAGGCACTGCAACAACTGGCGCAAGCGCACGGCCGGCAAGTGGAGGTCCTGCCGGGGCAGGACTTTCCCCTCCTCATACTTGCGCCGCAAACCGCAGAAAAGACAACTCGCCTGCGGGTCTACCTGGAGGGTGATGGCCATGCCTGGTCGACGGCCACCCAACCCAGCCTGGATCCGAGCCCGCACAATCTGTTGGTACCACGGCTGGCAGTCGATGACCCGACACCGAATGCGTACCTGGCACGCCCCTGCCAGTTCGTCATGGCTGCAGCCTGTCAGTCGGCACTCTGGACCCATCGCCGATTTTCTCAGGGAGTGGTCACTCGCCTCAGCCAGGCGCTGGACCAATTAAAACAACGGTACGGGAATAGCGAGTTCGAACTCGTGGGGTATTCAGGTGGCGCCGCTCTCGCCCTATTGTTAGCGGCGCAACGCAATGATGTGACCCAGGTGCAAACCCTGGCTGGCAATCTCAGTCCACGTCTGTGGGCGACAATGAAAGGGCTGTCGCCACTCGACGGTTCACTGGATCCGCTGGACTACCGGGAGCGGCTCGCCTTGTTACCCCAGCGTCACCTCATCGGCGAAGCAGACCCGATTATTCCAAGTGGGCTGGCGGATAGATACCAACAGGCGCTTGATTCGCCCTTCTCCGAATACGTGCATATACGGGGAGCAAGCCATGATAAAGGGTGGGAAGCGGCTTGGAGTCGATGGGTTAAAACCCCATTGATCCATGAAAATACTGAGATTGAGGACAAGCAGGGCCGCTTGAAAACATCCGAATACCTTTCCCACTAGCGCCCAATCCTTGCGTGACCACAACGACGAGCTAAAAGTTCCATTTATTGCTGATCAGCCTCGTATAACCGCAAAAAATAACGGCAACGTCGCATTTCTTAGCTTTTTTCTCTTCAGCGACGCTTTTTATGATGAATTGTCCTACAAGCATCGTGTAGATTCGCACGCGCTTGAATCAGCCATTCACTGACAAGCTGGCAGGGATGCCTAAAACAGACGCTGACGCGTGGGTTGTTCCCTGCCAGTTTCTGCCCTGTAAGGATACTGCCTTGAACACTTCCCACCTGCGCCGCTCGTTGTTGGCGCTGTCCGTCGCGGCGACCACTGCCACGGCCCATGCCGCACCCGCACCCGACTTCAACTACGACCTGAGCACAGGGGCCTACAGCAGCTTCGGTGGTGTGTTCAATAACGCCACCTTCACCGGAACGTCGCAAAACGCAGGTGTAGAGCTGACCAACGTGACCTTGGCGGGCAACCTGATCAACCAGGGCCAAATCAACCGAACGGCGGCGAACCCCACCGAGTTCCCGTCGGGTATCGCCATGACCCTCAACTCCATCGTCGGTGGCGACCTGATCAATAACGGCGACATTACGGTGAGCGGCAACGCCGTCGTCGGGCTGGACCTGTACCAGGCGAAGATCGCGGGTGAAGTGAGCAATAACGGCAACATCACTGTGACGGGCGCAAATGCCGAAGGCATGCTGATCACCTCGACCCAGGCGCGCATCAATAACTCGGGCACTATCATCGCGCGGGGTATCGACTCTGAGGGGATCGACATCGAGAAGGCAGTCTTTACGGGGCAGATGACAGGCGCGCCCTTCCTGAGTGATATCAACAACAGCGGGACTATCTCCGCCGACGGGATCGGTATCCGCTTTCGCAGTCTCGACACCTCCGACGGCTTCAGGATCTTCTCGGTCAGGCAGACAGGTGGCCTGATCGAAGGCGGCACCGCCGCCATTCTGGCGGACGACAATAGCTCCCCGTCGTATTTCTACTGGCAGGGTGGCCAGGTCAAGGGTGACCTGCTGGGCCTCAGCGGTGTGCTGGTGCAAGGGGACGCGATGTTCGATGGCTCGACCATCCGCGCCGGTTTCGTCGATATCGACGGCGGCCGCTTGACCCTCCTTCGCCCGCAGACCACGATTGTGGGCGACCTCGACATGGACAGCGACACTGCGCGCCTGCGCCTGCTGCTGGATAACAACACACTGCCCAACACGCCGATCCTGAAAGTCACTGGCAACACCTTCTTCTCTCCCGGCAGCCAGATCGAACTGCAGGCGCGCTCCGACGACTTCCGCACATCGGCCGGGGGCACACGCTACACCCTCATCAACTCCGGTACCTGGGAAGACCCGCAGAACCTGTCCGTGGTGTCCTCCTCGGCACTGCTCGAGGTAAAGAACTTCGGCATTGAAGGCCAGGACGTGAAAGCACTGGTAGCCACCCG
The DNA here is from genome assembly GCF_013386445.1 of Pseudomonas sp. P7759. Classification (NCBI taxonomy): domain Bacteria; kingdom Pseudomonadati; phylum Pseudomonadota; class Gammaproteobacteria; order Pseudomonadales; family Pseudomonadaceae; genus Pseudomonas; species Pseudomonas sp. P7759. The sequence goes on along the minus strand of NZ_JACART010000003.1, from coordinate 37,882 downwards.
CAGTGATGAGGTGATCACGCAAGACCTGCTGGGTGCCAGTGGCTCGCGCAACGCGGTGAACACCATCAAGCCGTTCAAGAACACGGTCATGGGCCTGATGGACGAAAGCGACCCGGTATTCCAGCAGTTCGCCAACGCCGCCACCAGCGAAGAGCTGGCCAAACTGGCCGAAAGCCTGACCCCGGACGTCAGCCGCGGGGCGATCAACGCCGCCACCAATAGCCAGAACCTGGTCGCTGGTGCCATCAACCGCCGCGCCAGCAAAGCGCGTAGCGGTCTGTCCTCCGGTGACGTCCTGGCAGAACAAGGCGTATGGCTGCAAGCGCTGTCCAGCGATGCCAACCAAGACAGCCGCCACGGTGTCGACGGCTACGACGCCAACACCAACGGCATTGCCGTGGGTGCCGACGGCAAGCTCAATGCCCAGACAACCGTGGGCCTGGCCTACAGCTACATGACCAGCGACGTCAAATCCGACCTGGGTAGCAAGACCGACGTCAGCGGCCATGCACTGACCCTTTACGGCAACTGGGCCCGCGACAACTTCTTTGTCGACACCTCGCTGATGTACGGCTGGAACGACAACGAGTCCAAACGCTACATCGCCGGCACCCGTGCCAAGGCCGACTACGACAGCGAGATCTTCGGCGTCAACGCCCTGGCAGGCTATACGTTCCAGCTCGACAAGCAGTGGCTGCTGGAACCGCAGGTCGGTGCGCGCTATGCCAACATCTCGATTGATTCGTACCGTGAAAAAGGCAGCTCGGCGGCCCTCAAGGTCGGCAGCCAGCGCTATGAAATCGGCGAAATGGGCCTGGGCGCCCGTCTGGCGGCCGCTTTCGATGTGGGTGTGGGCAGCTTCGAACCGGAAGCCAAGCTGATGGCCTGGCACGACTTCATCGGCGACAAGGCCAGCACCACCTCCACCTTTGTGCTCGGCGGCACCCCCTTCACCACCACCGGCGCAACGCCGGCGCGCGATAGCTACGAGCTGGGACTGGGCGCTAACTACCGCGTCGGCGCCTGGAGCGTGGGAGGGTCGTACAACTACCTGACCAGCAGCGGTTTCGACGCCGACACCTTCACCGCGAACGTGCGTTACGACTTCTGATCAACGCCTTCGCCTGAAATGAAAAAACCGGCCTAGGCCGGTTTTTTCATACAGCGCTGCGGGATCACTCCCACTCAATCGTCGCCGGCGGCTTGCTCGACACGTCGTAAGTAACGCGCGAGATACCTTCGATCTCATTGATGATACGACCGCTGACGGTTTCCAGCAGCTCGTACGGCAGGTGCGCCCAGCGGGCAGTCATGAAGTCGATGGTTTCTACCGCACGCAGGGCCACAACCCAGGCGTAACGACGGCCATCGCCAACCACGCCCACCGATTTCACCGGTTGGAATACCACGAATGCCTGGCTGACTTTGTGGTACCAGTCGGCCTTGCGCAGTTCTTCGATGAAGATGTGGTCGGCGCGACGCAGCAGGTCGGCGTATTCCTTCTTCACTTCACCCAGGATCCGCACGCCCAGGCCTGGGCCTGGGAATGGGTGGCGGTAGACCATGTCGTACGGCAGGCCGAGCTCCAGGCCCAGGCGGCGGACTTCGTCCTTGAACAGTTCGCGCAGCGGTTCTACCAGCTTGAGGTTCATTTCCTCAGGCAGGCCACCCACGTTGTGGTGGGACTTGATCACGTGGGCCTTGCCGCTCTTGGCGCCAGCCGACTCGATCACGTCAGGGTAGATGGTGCCCTGGGCGAGGTACTTGATGTTGTCCAGTTTGTTGGACTGGGCATCGAACACGTCGATGAAGGTGCGGCCGATGATCTTGCGCTTCTTCTCTGGGTCGGACTCGCCGGCCAGGTTGTTCAGGAACTGATCTTCAGCGTTGGCGCGGATCACCTTGACGCCCATGTTCTCGGCGAACATGGCCATCACTTGCTCACCTTCGTGCAGGCGCAGCAGGCCGTTGTCGACGAAGACGCAGGTCAGTTGGTCGCCGATGGCTTTGTGCAGCAGGGCCGCTACCACGGAGGAGTCAACGCCGCCGGACAAGCCGAGCAGTACGTTGTCGGTGCCGACCTGAGCGCGCACCTGGGCGATGGCGTCTTCAGCGATTTTCGACGGGGTCCACAGGGCTTCACACTCGCAGATGTCGAGGATGAAGCGCGACAGGATGCGGCCGCCTTGCTTGGTGTGGGTCACTTCCGGGTGGAACTGCACGCCGTAGTAACGACGCTCGTCGCTGAACATGCCGGCGATCGGGCAGCTCGGGGTGCTGGCCAGGATGTGGAAGTCTTCCGGCATCTTGGTGACCTTGTCACCGTGGCTCATCCACACGTCGAGGCCGAACAGGCCGTCGGCGTCGACGTGGTCTTCGATGCCGTCCAGCAGGCGGCTCTTACCGACCACATCCACACGGGCATAACCGAATTCACGCAGTTCGGAACCTTCAACCTTGCCGCCCAGTTGCTCGGCCATGGTCTGCATGCCGTAGCAGATGCCGAAGACCGGGACGCCCAGGTCGAATACGGCTTGCGGGCAGCGTGGGCTGTTGGCTTCGTGCACGGACTCTGGACCACCGGCGAGGATGACGCCTTTCGGTGCGAATTCGCGGATCGCTTCGTCGTCCATGTCGAACGGATGCAGTTCGCAGTACACGCCGATTTCACGCACGCGGCGGGCGATCAGCTGGGTGTACTGGGAACCGAAATCGAGGATCAGGATACGGTGGGCGTGAATGTCGAGGGCCATGAAGTCAGTCTCGTCTAATGAATCAGAAACAACTCGGGGCTGAAGAACAGCCCCGGTTACTTAACATTTTGCTGGAAGCATCAACCTACGCGGTAGTTTGGCGCTTCCTTGGTGATCTGCACGTCGTGGACATGGGATTCAGCCATGCCGGCGCCGGTGATCCGTACGAACTCTGGCTTGGTGCGCATTTCTTCGATGTCGGCGCTGCCGGTGTAGCCCATCGAGGAACGCAGGCCGCCCATCAGTTGATGGATGATCGCGCTCAGGGTGCCTTTGTACGGCACACGGCCTTCGATGCCTTCCGGAACGAGCTTCTCGGCGCCTGCCGAGGAGTCCTGGAAGTAACGATCGGAGGAGCCTTGCGCCTGGGACATGGCGCCCAGCGAACCCATGCCGCGGTAAGCCTTGTAGGAACGGCCCTGGAACAGTTCGATCTCGCCTGGCGCTTCTTCAGTACCGGCGAACATCGAGCCCATCATCACGCAGGAAGCACCGGCGACGATGGCCTTGGACAGGTCACCGGAGAAACGGATACCGCCATCGGCGATCAACGGAACACCGGTGCCTTCAAGGGCAGCGGCGACGTTGGCGATGGCGCTGATTTGCGGCACGCCTACACCGGCAACGATACGGGTGGTGCAGATCGAGCCAGGGCCGATACCGACCTTGACCGCATCCGCGCCCGCTTCGGCCAGGGCCTTGGCGGCAGCGCCGGTTGCGATGTTGCCGCCGATCACTTGCACGTCAGGGAAATTCTGTTTGACCCAACGCACGCGGTCGATCACGCCTTTGGAGTGACCGTGGGCGGTATCGACCACCACCACGTCAACGCCGGCAGCGACCAGGGCCGAAACACGGTCGCCGGTGTCTTTACCGGTGCCGACTGCCGCGCCAACACGCAGACGACCTTGGTCATCCTTGCTGGCCAGCGGGTAAGCCTTGGCTTTTTCGATGTCGTTGACGGTCATCATGCCTTTGAGGGCGAATTTGTCGTCGACGATCAGCACGCGCTCGATACGGTGCTTGTGCAGCAGTTCGCGCACATCGTTCTTGTCGGCGCCTTCCTTGACAGTGACCAGACGCTCTTTGGGCGTCATCACTTCACGGACGGTAACTTCAAGACGGTTCTCGAAACGCACGTCACGGGAAGTGACGATGCCGACCAGGTCGCCATCGTGCAGCACCGGAACGCCGGAGATGTTGTGCAGGCGGGTCAGGTCGAACAGGTCACGCACGGTGGCGTCGGCTTCGATGGTGATCGGATCTTTCACCACACCGGCTTCGTAACGCTTGACCTTGCGCACTTCGGCAGCTTGCTGCTCGATGGTCATGTTCTTGTGGATGATGCCGATGCCGCCTTCCTGAGCCATGGCGATGGCCAGACGGGCTTCAGTGACAGTGTCCATGGCAGCGGAAACAAGGGGAATATTCAGCTCGATGCCACGGGTTAGGCGGGTCTTGAGACTGACTTCGTTAGGAAGCACCTCGGAATAACCGGGCACTAGGAGAATGTCGTCGAATGTCAGAGCTTCTTGGCTGATACGCAGCATCGCGGGGGCTCCCGAGCGGGAAAATGGAAGCGCGCCATTATATACATGCACCCTGCCGGGCTCAATGTAAAACTCTGACAAACTTGGGAATACTGATAGATGGGTTACAACTCGACTTTGACCCAACTCATCTTCTGGTCCAGCCAATCGGCAAATTCGTCGATAAAACTCTGCTTGAACCCGGCCTCAGCCCAGTTGTTGAAGATGAATCCCAGGTTGGAAAACCCGCATTCCTGTAGGAACAGGAACCCGTTGATGTCGTCTTCATGCCCACACAGAGGGCAGGTGAAGTTGTCGGTGTGGCCAGGCATCCAGTCTTCGAGGCTTTCGAACAGGGCTTCGCCGACTTCCTTGCGGCATTCCGGGCAACCGGCTTCTTCGAGAAACCCCTTGGCGGGTGTGTAGATGCAGCGTTTGTAGATGATCTCAAGGCCGTTGATCGGCTCATTGAACGGCAGCGCCTCGGGGTACAACACCACGGCGCGGGCGCCATCGGCCAGGGCATAGCCCATGCGGTTGCCGGTGCGGCCGCAGGTGGTGAGTTCTTCCTTGATGATGTTCTTGCGCACCAGCCAACGCACGATTGCCCGGGCGCGGGGTTCGTGGACGGGCAAGGTGGAGATTTTCGGGACAAGGATGCTTTGGGAGTTCATGAGAATCCTGCGGTGTGGCGTCTGACGCCTTCGCGGGCAAGCCCGCTCCCACAGGTGGCCGCATTCCTACAGGAGAAATGCGCTCGAATGTGGGAGCGGGCTTGCTCGCGAAGAGGCCCTGAAGGCTGGCAGCTTAATCCCTGAAGAAATCAGGTCAAGTGCTCAAGTAACGCCCAATCAACGCAATCCCACTCGCCAGCACCAACCACGTCACCAACCTTACAAACGCCTCACGGGACATGCGCATCGTCAGCCTGCGCCCACACCACAGCCCGAGGGCCATCGCTGGCAACAGACACAGCGCCAACATCAACAACGGCAAATCCGCATACACCCCAGCGATCAAAAACAGGCTCAGGCGCACCACCGTGCTGCAACTGATCAACGCACTTTGGGTGGCGCGCGCCGCGTCCTTGGGCAGGCGGCTGTTCAGATAGATCGCATAGAGAAAGCCGCCACTGCCAAACAATGCGCCGAATAAACCACCGACGGTGCCCATGGGAACCGACCAACCCGCCGCCATCTGCGTCGGCCGAGCCTTTACCGCCAGGCTGTAGAGGGCGTAGGCACTGATGAACAAGCCCATCAGCAACAGCAACAAATCCGAATGCAGGTTGAGCAAAAACACCACGCCCAATGTGCAACCAATCGCCATGCACGGCAGCAAGCGCAGCAATTCCGGCTTATTTACGTCCTGCCGCGATTGCAGCAGATTGCCAAATGCCGCGACAAAATCCAGCAGTACCAACAGTGGGATGATCTTCGACAGCGGCATGAACAGGATCAGCAGCGGCCCCGCCACCAATGCGGTGCCAAATCCCGCGATACCGAACACGATATAGGCCACGACAATGCCCAGGCCGATTACCAGCCAATCCACACCGCCAAACGACCATTGGCTCATCAGCTCAACCGGGCTCATGGGTGATTCCTTATTCGAGATAGCCATCACTTTAGCCAGCGGCGAGGGATGCGACTAATATCTTCAAAGCCCTCCACCCATCTCGAAAAGGCATGACGTGTGATTTCCACCCGCCAACTGCGTTACTTCGTCGAAATCGCCGACAGCGGCAGCTTCAGCGCCGCCGCCGAGCGCCTGTTTGTGGCGCAGTCCGCCTTGAGCCGACAGATCAAGGAGCTGGAAACCCAGTTGCAAACGCCACTGTTCGAACGCACCGCACGCCAACCCCGACTCACCGCCGCGGGTGAAGCCTTCTACCCGCGAGCGCGCAACCTGCTGAACGAGCTGCTCAGGGCCAGTGAAATGGCAACGCAAGTGGGCAACGGCGAATTGGGCACGCTGCGCCTGAGCCATTCAAGCACTGTGCCGATGAGCGGCCCGTTGCTGCAAGGCATCAGCACCTGGCTGGAACGCTGCCCTGGGGTGTCGATGGACATCGTCAAACTGTCCTCCGAAGCGCAGTTGGAAGAAATCGCCGACGGTCGCCTGGAGGTCGGGCTGTTGCGCCTGCCCGTCTTGCGCCAGCGCGAGGGCGTGCGAGTCGTGCCTTTATATCGCGAGCAATTGTTGCTGGCGGTGCCGCCGAATCATGGGCTGGCGCGCAGCAATGCGCCTGTCGAATTGGAGCAATTGAAGGACGAAGCGTTTATCTCGATCCCCCATCCCCAGCGGGGCGGCTTGAGTTATCTGTCAGCCGAGCTGTGCATGCGCGCGGGATTTTTCCCCAAGGCCGCGCGGGTGATGTCGCGCAAGACCACCCAGTTGCAGTTGATCCAGGCCGGCTTTGGTATTGCCTTGTTACCAAAATCCATGCAGGACATCGCCCCTGCCACTGTGCACTTTTTGCCCCTGGCCGACCCGGACTGCCTCAGCACCGTGGCCCTGGCCTACGCGCAGAAGCCGAGCGCGCTGGTGGAGCAATTCTGCCAAACCTTGCACGAATGCCTATAAACTGCCGCCATGATTAAAGATCCTTTTGCCCGTCTGGGCCTGGACCGCGAAGTCCTGACTGTCAGCCAGCTCAACGGCCGTGCGCGGGTGTTGCTGGAAGACGTGTTCACCAATATCTGGGTCGAAGGCGAGATCTCCAACCTCGCCCGCCCGGCTTCCGGCCATGTGTATTTCACCCTCAAGGACAGCGGCGCCCAAGTGCGTTGCGCGCTGTTTCGCAACAACGCCGCGCGGGTGCGGCAGGCGTTGAAAGATGGCCTGGCGGTGAAGGTGCGCGGCAAAGTCTCTTTGTTTGAGGGCCGGGGTGATTACCAGCTGATCCTCGATACCGTGGAGCCGGCCGGTGATGGGGCATTGCGCCTGGCGTTCGACGCGCTGAAGGAAAAGCTCAGCGCCGAAGGCCTGTTCAGCGCTGAACGCAAAGTGCCACTGCCAGCGCACCCTCGGCGCATCGGCATCATCAGTTCGCCGACCGGCGCGGTGATCCGCGACATCATCAGCGTGTTCCGTCGCCGCGCGCCAAACATTGAACTGACCCTCATCCCCACCGCCGTGCAAGGCCGCGAAGCCATCCCACAGATTGTGCGCGCACTGAAACTGGCCGATGCACGCGGCTTCGATGCGCTGATCCTGGCCCGTGGCGGCGGTTCGCTTGAAGACCTCTGGTGCTTCAACGAAGAAGCCGTGGCCCGTGCGGTGGATGCGTGCGTCACGCCAATCGTCAGCGCCGTCGGGCATGAGACCGATGTGTCCATCAGCGACTTCGTGGCCGACGTGCGCGCCCCTACGCCCTCCGCCGCAGCCGAATTGCTCGCGCCGGACGCCAGTCATCTGGTGCGTCAGGTTGAAAACCTGCACCGCCGCCTGGTGATGCTGATGCGCAATCGCCTGAGCCATGACCGCCTGCGCCTGGAAGGCATGGCGCGACGTCTGCGTCATCCTGGCGAACGTCTGCGCCAGCGAGCCCAGCGCCTGGACGACCTGGACATGCGCCTGCGCCGCGCCTTCGAACGTAGCCTCAATACCCGCCGCGAGCGCCTGATCCGCCTGGAAACCCGCCTCGCCGGCCAACACCCCGGCCGCCAACTGGCGCTGCTGCGCCAACGCCTGGACAGCCTTGCCGAACGTCTGCCCCGTGCCATGCGCGAAGGCCTCAAGGCGCGACGCCTGCAACTGCAAAGCCAGATGCAGACGCTGCACGTGGTCAGCCCATTGGCGACCCTGGGCCGTGGCTACAGCATCCTGCTGGACGAGCGCGGCCAGGCCATTCGCAATGCCGCGCAGACCCACACCGGACAGCGCCTCACCGCGCGTCTCGGTGAGGGCCAATTGCAAGTGCGGGTGGAAGACAACCACCTGACACCCGTCACCCTTTCGTTATTGGATTGATTGATGCCACGTCTCTTTAGTGTGTTGATGCTGCTGTGCCTTGCCTTTAATGCCCATGCCGATAGCTACATCACCCGCACCTTGAACAAGCCGGTGCCGGGCGGCGTTGCCGTGGTCGAACTGGGCCCTTCCGCCGCCGCGCCCAAGGCCACGTACCTGGGCAAGCCAGTGCTGGTGGTGAAGGAAGCGGACAACTGGCTGGCGATTGTTGGCATCCCGTTGACGGTCAAGCCCGGCAACGAACGCATCAGCAGCGGCGGGCGCAACCTGCCGTTTATCGTCGGCTACAAGAAGTACCCGGAACAGCGCATCACCCTGAAGAACAAAAGCCAGGTGAACCCCGACCCAGCACAGCTGAAACGCATCGAGGCGGAGCTGGCGGTGCAGATCAAGGCTTATCGCAGTTTCAGCCCTAACCTGCCGAGCAACCTGGTGTTGGACAAACCGGTAAACGGGCCACTGTCGAGCAAGTTCGGGGTGCGACGGTTCTTCAACGGTGAAGAGCGCAATCCCCATTCGGGCCTGGACTTTGCCGTGCCGGCCGGTACGCCGATCAAGACGCCGGCCAACGGCAAAGTGATTCTGGTGGGCAACTACTTCTTCAACGGCAATACCGTGTTCGTCGACCACGGCCAGGGCTTTATCAGCATGTTCTGCCACATGTCGAAGATAGACGTGAAAGTCGGTGACCAGCTCACGCGTGGGGCGGTGGTGGGTAAAGTCGGTGCCACGGGCCGCGCGACCGGGCCGCACATGCACTGGAACGTCAGCCTGAACGACGCACGGGTCGACCCGGCGATCTTTATCGGCGCATTCCAACCCTGAAACGCTCGATTGCGCGCCTGATAATGGGCGCGCAATTAAAACAAGCCCTCGACACATCTTTAGGCACAAAATCTCGTTTCCTACGTAGATAGCAGAACTTCTCTCAATTTTTAGCGACTGCTTGCCATCTTTCACCCCGACGGTTAGGGTTGGGCTTATGAAAACCTCTCACACCCTCATTCAGCTCCGCCAGCACCGCAGCCTGTGCCTTGTCAGCGCACGACTGCCAGGCTGAATCGATCTGCCTCGTTTTTACGTTTTATCCCCAAAAACAGTTCTACGGCAGGCCGCCTTTTCTCGGCCCCTACAACAAAGGATTTCCCGATGAGCATGCTCAAAGACCCGTCTTCGAAGTACCGCGCGTTCCCGACCATCGACATCCCGGACCGCACCTGGCCGTCGAAGACCATCACCGAAGCGCCGATCTGGTGCAGCTCCGACCTGCGTGATGGCAACCAGTCGCTGATCGAGCCGATGGACGCGGTGAAAAAGCTGCGTTTCTGGAAGACCCTGGTTGCCGTCGGCGTGAAGGAAATCGAAGCATCGTTCCCAGCCGCCTCGCAAACCGACTTCGACTTCGTACGTACCCTGATCGAAGACAACCACATCCCCGAGGACACCACCATCCAGGTGCTGACCCAGGGCCGTGAAGACTTGATCGCACGCACCTTCGAATCCCTGCGCGGCGCCAAGAAGGCCATCGTGCACCTGTACAACGCGACCTCGCCGTCCTTCCGCCGCATCGTGTTCAACCAGGACAAGGACGGCATCAAGGCCATCGCGGTCAACGCGGCCAAGCTGTTCGTCAAGTACGCCGCCCAGCAGCCGGAAACCCAGTGGACCTTCGAATACTCTCCGGAGACCTTCAGCGCCACTGAGCTGGAGTTCGCCAAGGAAGTGTGTGACGCGGTGATCGAGGTGTGGAACCCGACGCCTGAGCACAAGATGATCCTCAACCTGCCGGCTACCGTGGAATGCGCCACGCCGAACATCTATGCCGACCAGATCGAGTGGTTCGGTCGCCATATCAACCGTCGTGACAGCGTGATCATCAGCCTGCACACCCACAACGACCGTGGCACTGGCGTAGCCGCCACCGAGCTGGGCCTGATGGCCGGTGCCGACCGTGTCGAAGGCTGCCTGTTCGGCAACGGCGAGCGTACCGGTAACGTCGACCTGGTCACCGTGGCCCTGAACATGTACACCCAGGGCCTCGACCCGCAGCTGGACTTCTCCGACATCGACGGCGTGCGCAAGGTCGTCGAGGAGTGCAACCAGATCCAGGTTCACCCGCGTCACCCGTACGTTGGCGACCTGGTGCACACCGCGTTCTCTGGCTCCCACCAAGACGCCATCCGCAAGGGCTTCAGCCAGCAGAAAGACGACGCACTGTGGGAAGTACCGTACTTGCCGATTGACCCGGCCGACATCGGCCGCAGCTACGAGGCGGTGATTCGCGTGAACAGCCAGTCGGGCAAAGGCGGCATCGCCTACCTGCTGGAGCAGGAATACGACATCAGCTTGCCGCGTCGCATGCAGATCGAGTTCAGCCAGGTAGTACAGGCCGAAACCGACCGCGTGGGCCTGGAGATGACGGCGCCGCAGATCTACGCCTTGCTGCAGCGTGAATACCTGCAAGCCAACACCCCGTACGCGCTGGTCAGCCATCGTCTGCAGGAAGAAAACGGCAACAGCTTTGTCGAGGTGGAAGTCTCGGGCAAGGGCCAGGGCGAAACCAACCTGCACTGGAAAGGCAAAGGCAACGGCGCGCTGGAAGCGCTGGTGGCTGGCCTGCCGATTGGCGTGGAGATCATGGACTACAACGAACATGCAATCGGTGCAGGTACCAACGCCAAGGCAGCGGCCTACATCGAGCTGCGTGTGAACGGTGAGCGTCCGGTGCATGGCGTGGGTATTGATGAAAACATCACCACGGCCAGCTTCAAGGCGCTGTTCAGTGCGCTGAACCGGTCGCTGAGCCAGCAGGAAGCCAAAGCGGCGTAACTGGCTGCTGAAATGCGAAAGGCCCCTGGATGAGAATCCTGGGGCCTTTTTTGCTTTGGGTTGTGGGTGATGCTGATGGCCTCTTCGCGGGCAAGCCCGCTCCCACATTTTGACCGCATTCCTACAGGATAAACGCGGTCAAGTGTGGGAGCGGGCTTGCTCGCGAAGGCGGTGCTTCAGACAAACTGAAAAATATCGGCATCCAGGTTGGCTGGAAACCGGCTGCGATACGCAGCCAGTTCCGCCGCATCCAGGCTCACCTGAAACACCCCATCCGCCTCGCCCGCACTCAGCAAGGTCTCACCCTGGAAGTCCAGCACCTGGCTATCCCCGGTGTAGGCAAAGCCCTTCCCATCCGTGCCCACCCGATTCACTGCCGCCACATAGCACAGGTTTTCAATAGCCCGCGCCGGCAGCAACCGGTTCCAGTGTGAACGCCGCGCCCCCGGCCAGTTGGCGGTGTACAGCAGCAGGTCGGTGTCCTGGGCGTCGCGGCTCCACACCGGGAAACGCAGGTCGTAGCAAATCAACGGGCGAATACGCCAGCCCTTCAATTCGAACTGCACCTGGCGTTCGCCCGGCGTGTAGTGATTTTGTTCACCGGCCATGCGGAACAGATGGCGCTTGTCGTAATGCAACACCTCGCCATCCGGCCGCGCCCACAGCAGGCGATTGCGGTGACTGCCGTCGGCGGCCTGGATGATCACACTGCCGGTAATCACCGCGTTGTACTTCGCCGCCTGGGCCTGGAGCCAATGATGGGTCGGGCCGTTTTCAGGCTCTGCCAGGGCTTGCGACTCCATCGAGAAGCCGGTGGTGAACATCTCCGGCAACACAATCAAATCGGCGCCTTTGGCTTGCTCCAACAGCAGTTCGAAATGCTCGAGGTTGGCCTGGCGGTCATGCCAGGCCAGGCTGGTCTGGACCAGGGCGATGTTCAGGTTCGGCAGTGCACTCAGATCACGCATAGTTTTTCCGCCGCTTGGCGCAGCGTCTCCTCGCGTTTGGCAAAGCACAGGCGTACCAGGCGCTGGCCTTGCGGTGGGGTCTGGTAGAACACCGAGACCGGGATGGTGGCCACGCCGTGTTCGCGGGTCATCCACAGGGACATGGCGACGTCATCCAGGTCCGGGCGGATCTGTGAGTAATCCACCAGTTGGAAGTAGGTACCGGTCACTCGGGTAAAGCTGAAACGGGACGGCGCCAGCAGATCGCAGAACAGGTCACGCTTGGCCTGGTAGAAGGCCGGCAGCTCGTCGACATGCTCCGGGTGTTCAGCCATGAAGTCGGCCAGCGCGTGTTGCAGTGGGGTCACGCCGCAGAAATTGACGTATTGGTGCACCTTGCGCAGTTCGGCGGTGAGGGCTGGCGGTGCGACGACATAGCCGGTTTTCCAGCCGGTGACGTGGTAGGTCTTGCCGAAAGAGCTGACCACGAACGCGCGCTGATAAAGCTCTTCATGGGCCAACACGCTGACATGGGCCACGCCGTCAAAGACCAGATGTTCGTAGACTTCGTCGCTGACCAGGTAGATATCACGGTCACGGATCAGTTCGGCCAATTGGTCCAGCTCGGCGTGGCTGATCAAGGCACCTGTCGGGTTGTGCGGGGTATTGAGAATGATCATGCGCGTGCGCGGTGACAGCGCCGCCTTGATCTTCTCGAAGTCGAGGGCAAAGCCGTCCAGGGTCAGTTGCACATGCACGCAGCGACCGCCCGCCAACTCCACCGAAGGCTCATAGCTGTCGTAGCTGGGGTCGAACACGATGACTTCATCGCCAGTGCGAATCACCGCCTGGATTGCGCAGAAGATCGCCTCGGTGGCGCCAGGGGTGATGGTCACTTCACTGTCGGCATTGACCGTGGCGCCATAACTGCGGGCGATCTTGGCGGCCACTTGCTGACGCAGCACCGGCAGGCCGGTCATAGGCGCATATTGGTTATGCCCGAGGGCGATGTGCTTGCCCACCGCGTCGAGCAAAGCCTGGGGGCCATTGAAGTCCGGGAAGCCCTGGGACAGGTTGAGCGCGCCGGTTTCAGCAGCGAGTTGCGACATGGTGGTGAAAATGGTCGTGCCGACATTCGGCAGCTTACTGGTGATCATCGAAAGGCCCCTGCAGGTGAGCCCCAAGTTTTAAGCTGCCAACTGCACCGGGTCAAGGCACAAACCACCGCGCACAAAAAAGGGCTCCAAAGGAGCCCTCTCTCACAACTCGAAGCCGCCGTTATTTCTTGTCACGGCGCTTCTTGTCGGCCTTCTTATGGTGAGTCATCAAACGACGCTTCTTGTTCACCTGACGGTCAGTCAGTGTGTTCTTGTTGCCTTCGTATGGGTTCTCACCACCCTTGAACTCGATACGGATCGGCGTACCGACCAGTTTCAAGACACGGCGGTAGGTGTTTTCCAGGTAACGCACATAGGACTTCGGCACCTTCTCGATCTGGTTACCGTGGATCACGATAATCGGCGGGTTGGCACCACCCAAGTGGGCGTAACGCAGTTTGATCCGGCGGTTGTTGACCATCGGCGGCGCGTGCTCGCCAACAGCGTCTTCCAGGATCTGGGTGAGACGGTTGGTCGGCCAGCGGGTGACCGCGGACTTGAACGAGTTCTGGACGGACGCGTAGAGGTTGCCCACGCCGGTGCCGTGCAGTGCCGAGATAAAGTGGATATCGGCGAACTCGACGAAGAACAGGCGACGTTGCAGCTCGATCTTGACGAAATCGCGCTCGCTTGGCGTCATGCCGTCCCACTTGTTGATCGCGATCACCAGTGCCCGACCGGCCTCCAGGGCAAAGCCCAACAGGTTGAGGTCGTGGTCCACCACGCCTTCGCGGGCGTCCATCACGAAGATCACCACGTTGGCGTCTTTGATCGCCTGCAGGGTTTTCACCACCGAGAACTTTTCAACTTCCTCGTGGATCTTGCCGCGCTTGCGCACACCAGCGGTGTCGATCAGCGTGTACTTTTCCTCGTTGCGTTCGAACGGGATGTAGATGCTGTCGCGGGTGGTGCCGGGTTGGTCGTACACGATAACCCGGTCTTCACCGAGCATGCGGTTGACCAGGGTCGACTTGCCGACGTTAGGGCGGCCGATGATGGCGATCTTGATACCGTCTTTTTCGCTCGGGCCAGGAATGCGCTTGGCTTCCTCACCTTCGGCAACGATTTCCTCTTCGCCCTCTTCTTCCTCGACATCATCCTTAGGGAAATCGCGCAGGGCAATTTCCAGCATCTGGGTGATACCGCGACCGTGGGCACCGGCGACCGGAATTGCATCGCCCAGGCCCATCGGGCTGAATTCGGCACGGGCCGCTTCAGGATCGATGTTGTCGATCTTGTTCGCGACCAGATAGGAACGTTTGTTGCGCTTGCGCAGGTGCTCGCCAATCATTTGGTCAGCAGCGGTGTAGCCCGCACGGGCGTCCACCAGGAACAACACGACATCGGCTTCTTCAATGGCCAGCAGCGACTGCTCGGCCATCTTTTCGTCCATGCCATGCTCGTCACCGGAGATACCACCGGTGTCGACAATAATGTAGGAGCGCCCTTGCCACTTTGCCTCACCGTATTGGCGATCACGGGTCAGACCGGACAAGTCGCCGACGATGGCGTCGCGAGTCCTGGTCAGGCGGTTGAACAAGGTGGACTTGCCGACGTTAGGTCGGCCCACCAGGGCGATTACGGGAACCATGCGGCTCTCCACTTCGTTATTTCAGAAAATACAAAAGCCGCTGCAGGGCAGCGGCTGGTGCTCGGGGCAGCATAATCAAATGCCGCATGCCCCGCCGAAGCGGGGCCGCCTGGGTGTTACCCCAAGCATAGTTCTTACTTGATGGTCAGGGCTTCCAGCTTGCCGCTGTTGCCAAACACATAAAGCATGTTACCCACGACCAGCGGACGCGCACGCAGGCCGTCGCTGTCGATACGCTCGCGACCTACGAAGCGACCGTCCACCTGGCTCAGCAGGTGCAGGTAGCCTTCGAAGTCACCGACTGCGACGTAGCTGGAGAACACTTCCGGTGCCGACAGCTGACGGCGAGCCAGGGAGTCGTTGCTCCACAGCGCGGTAGTAGAGCGTTCGTCGACACTTTCAACGGTGCCGGACGCCAGGCTTACATAGACGCTGCCAAACCCTTGGGCGACACCGGCGTAGCTGGAAGCATCACGCTGCCAGTTCACACGGCCGCTCTGCAGGTCCAGTGCCGCAACACGGCCCTGGTAGGTAGCGACGTAGAGGGTTTCACCGGACAGCAGCAGGCCGCCGTCGATGTCCACTACACGGTCCAGCTCGGAACGACCTTGCGGGATGGCCACACGGGTTTCCCAGGCCGGCACGCCGTTCTGGGTATCCAGAGCGACCACTTTACCGGTCGACAGACCTGCAACGGCCAGATTGTTGGTCACAATCGGACCACTGGTACCGCGCAAGGTCAGCACCGCTGGAGTGCTGTCATACAACCAACGCTGTTCGCCGGTGCTGGCGTCGAGGCCGATTACACGATCGTCCTGGGTTTGCACCACGACGATATCGCCGTTGGTAGCAGGCGGTGCGAGGACTTCACTGGTCACGCGAGCGCGCCATTTCTCTTCACCGGTGCTGGAGTCCAGGGCCACGACTTCGCCTTTCAGCGTGCCGAGCATCACCATGCCGTAACCCACGCCGACGGCGCCGGAGACTGGCAACTCGAGGTCTTTCTTCCACTTCACGTCACCGTTCATGCGATCCATGGAGATCACCACGCCAGTCACGTCAGCGGCCACAATGTTGTCACCGTCGATTGCCGGCACCAACATGTTGTAGGTTTCGCCCTGACCGTCACCGATGGAGCGGCTCCACTGCTTTTGCAGGACCACTTCTTCCTTGAAGCTGGTCAGCTCGGCCGGAGGCAGTTCTTTTTTACTGTTGCTGCTGCAACCCGCGGCCAGAACGGCCAGAGCCAGCAATGCTGCATGTTTCCAACGGATCACGTCACGCATCCCCTTTGGCCAAGTCGTCCAGCTTGATTTGTAAGCCACCGACCGCCGCTTCATCAGACAGCGCCGCCTTGGCTTTTTGGTACGCAGCATTGGCTTCGTCGGTACGACCCAATTGGACCAACAGGTCGCCCTTGAGCTCTTCGCGAGTGGCTACAAATGCCTTGTCAGCATCGCCGTCGAGCAGTTTGAGTGCTTCGTCAGCCTTGTTCTGTGCCGCCAATACCTGAGCCAGGCGCTGACGTGCGATTTCACCCAGGGTCGGGTTGGTCGGCTTGTCGGCGATAGCCTTCAGCTCTGCAGCGGCGTCGTCCAGCTTGCCGGTGTCGACCGCGACTTTCGCGACGAACAGGCTGCCGTATTGGGCGTAGGTGCTACCGCCGAATTCGTTCTTCAGCTTGCCGGCCAGGTCTGCAACCTGCGCAGGATCGGGCTTACCGTCCGGCGTCAGGGTGGTTTCCAGCAATTGCTGATAGAGGATCGAGGCGCCTTGGGACTGGTTGGCCTGATACTTGGTCCAGGCTTGCCAGCCGAACACCACCACTAAAGCCAGCAGACCGCCAGTAACCAGGGGCTTGCCGTTACGCTGCCACCAGTCCTTGAACTCGGCCAGTTGATCATCATCAGAACTCGACACCCCAATACTCCTTAATCGCTAAATTCGGCTGTTCGACAGCTTCAACCCTGCACAACGCAGGTGGCCAAGTGCGCAGCGAGCGCATCAAAGGCAATGTTCTGTTGCTCGCCCTGGCCACGCAGGGGTTTGAAACCTATCACTTGCTGGGCCAGTTCGTCTTCGCCGAGGATCAGCGCATACAGCGCACCGCTCTTGTCGGCCTTCTTGAACTGGCTCTTGAAGCTGCCGGCACCGGCATTGACCTGCAGGCGCAGGTTTGGCAGTTGGTCGCGGACCTTTTCGCTCAGGGCCAGGGCAGCCAGTTCGGCGGCCTCGCCAAAGGCGCAGAGGTACACGTCCACCTGACGGGCGATCTCTTCCGGGACCTGCTCCAGGGTTTCCAGCAGCAGGATCAGCCGCTCGATGCCCATGGCGAAGCCCACGCCGGTGGTCGGTTTGCCGCCCATCTGCTCGACCAGGCCGTCGTAACGGCCACCGGCACACACGGTGCCCTGGGCGCCGAGTTTATCGGTGACCCATTCGAATACGGTCTTGCTGTAGTAATCGAGGCCACGCACCAGCTTGGTGTTGATCACAAACGGAATACCGGCCGCTTCCAGACGAGCCTTGAGGCCCTCGAAGTGGATACGGGACTCGTCGTCCAGGTAATCAGCCATTTTCGGCGCGTTGACCAGCACGGCCTGGGTGTCGGCGTTCTTGGTATCGAGGACGCGCAACGGGTTGGTCTTCAGACGGCGCTGGCTGTCTTCGTCCAACTTGTCCAGGTGGGCGGACAGGTACTCGACCAGGGCCACTTTGTAGCGACCACGGGATTCGCTGGTGCCCAGGCTGTTGAGTTCAAGCTTGACCGCGTCGCGGATGCCCAGCAGGCCCCACAGGCGCCAGGTCAGCACGATCAGCTCGGCGTCGATGTCCGGGCCGTCGATGTTGAACACTTCCAGGCCGATCTGGTGAAACTGGCGATAACGGCCTTTCTGTGGGCGTTCGTGACGGAACATCGGGCCGATGTACCACAATTTCTGTGGCTGGCCAGCACCGGTGAGACCATGCTCAAGCACGGCACGCACGCACGCAGCGGTGCCTTCCGGACGCAGGGTCAGGGAGTCGCCGTTGCGGTCTTCAAAGGTGTACATCTCTTTTTCGACGATGTCGGTCACTTCACCGATGGAGCGCTTGAACAGCTCGGTGAACTCGACGATCGGCATGCGGATCTGCTTGTAACCGTAGTTATCCAGCAGGCGCGCGACAGTGCCCTCGAAATAGCGCCACAGCGGCGTCTGTTCCGGCAGGATGTCGTTCATGCCACGAATGGCTTGCAGAGACTTGCTCACATCAAATCCTTAAATTCGTTCAATCAGCCGCGCGCGATCAGCGCTGCGTCAGCCGCGACCTTTTCGGCCGCTTTCTCGCGGATCAGCTTTTCCAGCTCATCCACCAGATTGTCATTCGTCAACTTCTGCGACGGCTTGCCGTCGATGTAGATCAGGTTCGGCGTACCACCGGTCAGGCCCACATGGGCCTCTTTGGCCTCGCCCGGCCCGTTGACCACACAGCCGATCACCGCAACATCCAGCGGCACCAGCAGGTCTTCAAGGCGCAATTCCAGATCGTTCATGGTTTTCACCACGTCGAAGTTCTGCCGCGAGCAGCTCGGGCAGGCAATGAAATTGATGCCACGGGAACGCAAACGCAGGGATTTGAGAATGTCGTAACCGACTTTCACTTCCTCTACAGGGTCTGCTGCCAGCGAGATGCGGATGGTATCGCCAATCCCTTCGGCGAGCAGCATACCGAGACCCACCGCAGATTTCACTGTGCCTGAGCGTAAACCGCCTGCTTCAGTGATACCCAGGTGCAGCGGCTGCACGATTTCCTTGGCCAACAGGCGGTAGGCTTCTACCGCCATGAACACGTCGGAGGCCTTTACGCTGACCTTGAAGTCCTGGAAATTCAGGCGTTCAAGGTGTTCAACGTGGCGCAGCGCCGATTCAACCAGCGCCGCCGGAGTCGGTTCGCCGTATTTCTTTTGCAGGTCTTTTTCCAGGGAACCGGCGTTGACGCCGATACGGATCGGAATGCCACGGTCACGGGCAGCATCCACCACGGCGCGCACACGGTCTTCGCGACCGATGTTGCCCGGATTGATGCGCAGGCAGTCCACACCCAGCTCGGCCACGCGCAAAGCGATCTTGTAGTCGAAGTGAATGTCGGCAACCAATGGCACCTTGACCAGTTGCTTGATGCGGCCGAAAGCTTCGGCAGCGTCCATGTCCGGCACGGAGACGCGCACGATGTCGACGCCCGCAGCTTCCAGACGGTTGATCTGGGCAACGGTGGCGGCCACGTCATTGGTGTCGCTGTTGGTCATGCTTTGTACCGCGATGGGGGCATCGCCACCCACCGGCACCGAGCCGACCCAGATCTTGCGCGATACGCGACGTTTGATTGGAGATTCGCCGTGCATGACTATTGTCCCAACTTCAGGCGAGCGGTCTCGCCACTGGTGAACGGCGCCACGTCCACAGGCTGGCCGTTGTAGGCCACTTGCGCGCCACGGGCAAAGCCCAGACGCAGCGTCAAAGGAGGCTTGCCGCCCTGGTCGAGCGTATCTCCCTTACGCTTCAGACCGCTGAACAGCACTTTGCCGTTGCCATCGGTGACTTGCGTCCAGCAGTCAGCGACGAAGGTAATCTGTACACGGCCATCACCGGCGATCAACGCAGGGGTGGTGGGCGGGGATATCGCAGGGGCTGTCGGCGTAGTTGTCGGCGTCTGCACGGGTGCGGCCGGGGTATGGGCCTGAGCAACCGGGGCAGCCGGAGTGTGGACCGGCGTAGCGGGTGTCGCAGGGGCCGGTACCGCAGCAGTCGCGGCTGGCGCAGTTTCCGGTGCTGGCTGATCGGTGGCCGCCGGTGCTTCAGGCGCAGCCTGGCTTTCGGCAACAGCCTGGTCTTCCGGCTCGTCCAGCGGATGAATCTGGGTGGTGCCGTCAGCGCTTTCGACCTCAACGTGCTCCATGGCGTTGCTGGTCAGGTCCTTGGTGCGCTGGGAGGTCTGGTCTTGCCACCAGACGAAACCGCCACCAATGACCGCGATCAGCAGCAACAGGCTGACAATGCGCAAAATCGTGTGGGAAACCCGCACTGGCTCTTCGATACGCCCCAGGCCGTGGACATTGCTGCCCTGGGAGTCGGTGCCGGTGAATTGGTCGAACTCCTGGACCAGTATGGCCTGGTCGATCCCCAGCAATTTGGCGTAGGCGCGGATATAGCCGCGGGCAAAGGTGTGCCCAGGCAGCTTATCGAACGCGCCAGCTTCCAGGTTGCCCAGGGACGTCGTGGTCAAATTGAGCTTGAGGGCCACTTCCGCCAGCGACCAACCATTGCTTTCGCGGGCCTGACGCAAGGTGTCGCCTGGGTTTACGCGATTAGCTGCTACAACTTCCGGGTGCGCCGCTTTCATCATTGCTCCGACAGGTATTGCTGATATTCCGGCGTACCGGGATAGAGTCGTTCGAGTTGCTGGCCAAAACGTGCGGCCGTGTCGCGTTCTTCATGAACCGTCGCCAGGCGCACACCGAGCAATAGACTACGTGCATTTTGCCCGCTGAGCAGGCTAAAACGCTCGTAATAGTCACGTGCCGGCACATAATGCCTGTCATCAAAGGATAACTCAGCCATTTCGAGCAACGCCCGAGGCTGGCGACCGTTCAAATGCAGGGCTTTTTCCAGTTGCTGGCGGGCGCTGTCGCGCTGACCGAGGCGCATCGAGGTCACCCCAAGGTTCTCGAACACCCGTGAACGCTCAGGATAGAGGGTATCGGCGCTGGCTTGCTGGAAATAAAGGGCAGCCTGGTCATAACGTTTCTGCTCGGACAGAAAGCTGCCGTAATTGTTCAGCAGCCGCGGGTCGGCAGGACGGGAGGCCAGGGCCTTGTGGAAATACTGTTCGGCCAGTTCAGGCTCGGCCTGGGCCTGGAACACCAGGGCCAGTGCGCCATTGGCGTCGGCATCGTCGCCGTCCAGCTCCAGCGCCTTTTTCAACGGCACCTTGGCTTGCTCGCTCATGCCTTGTTGCAGGTAACCCAAGCCCAGTTGCACATAGGCAACCCGCGCCTCGTCACGGCCTTTACCGGTTTGCAAAGGGCTCTCATGGCCCGATGAAACACAACCGGCCGCAAGACCGGTAACAAGCAAGAGCAGCGCAAGGCGCAAGGGCATAGAGATCCTCTCTCAGATTCGATTCACAGCAATCAGCGGTAAATCGTCAGCGGCTTTCAACTCACGCCCGGCGATATAACGTTCGCTGCGGCGGGTACGGTCCATCACCTGCCCGACCAATTGACCACAGGCGGCATCGATGTCTTCACCACGGGTGGTGCGGACGGTGACGTTGTAGCCGGCCTGGTGCAGTTGATCCTGGAAACGGCGGATGGCGTTGTTGCTCGGCCGCTCGTAGCCAGAATGGGGAAACGGGTTAAACGGAATCAGGTTGATCTTGCACGGGGTGTTCTTGAGCAATTCGATCATCTCGACCGCGTGTTCGACCTTGTCGTTGATGTCCTTGAGCATGGTGTACTCAATGGTCAACACGCGTTTTTCGCCCAGGGTCGCCATGTAACGCTGGCAAGATTCGAGCAGCATCTTAAGCGGATACTTCTTGTTGATTGGCACCAATTGGTTACGCAATGCGTCATTCGGTGCATGCAGCGACAACGCCAGGGAGACGTCGATGTGCTTGGCCAGCTCATCGATCATCGGTACCACGCCGGAGGTCGACAGGGTTACACGGCGCTTGGAGATGCCGTAGCCCAGGTCGTCCATCATCAGGTGCATGGCCGCAATGACGTTGTCGAAGTTCAGCAGCGGCTCACCCATGCCCATCATCACCACGTTGGTGATGGCACGGTCGACGGTCGCCGGGACGCTGCCAAACGATTTGTTGGCAATCCACACCTGGCCGATGACTTCGGCGGCGGTGAGGTTGCTATTGAAGCCTTGCTTGCCGGTGGAGCAGAAACTGCAGTCCAGGGCACAGCCTGCCTGGGACGAAACGCACAAGGTGCCGCGTTTGCCCTGGGGAATGTACACGGTCTCGACGCAGCTGCCGGACGCCACGCGCACCACCCACTTACGGGTGCCGTCGCTGGAGATGTCCTCGCTGACCACTTCGGGACCACGCACTTCAGCAATGGCCTTGAGCTTGTCGCGCAGGGCCTTGCTGACGTTCGTCATGGCGTCGAAATCATCGACACCAAAATGGTGAATCCATTTCATTACCTGACCGGCACGGAAACGCTTCTCCCCGATTGAGTCGAAGAATTTCTCCATTTCCGGCTGAGTCAGACCCAGCAGGTTGGTTTTAACAGTCGATGTAGTCATGGATTCACCCTCACTCTTTAAGCCGATGCTTAGCGAGCGGTTACTTCAGTAGCAGCGAAAAAGTACGAGATTTCGCGAGCAGCGGCAGCTTCGGAATCCGAGCCGTGTACAGCGTTGGCGTCGATGGATTCAGCGAAGTCAGCACGGATGGTGCCGGCAGCCGCTTCTTTAGGGTTGGTAGCGCCCATCAGCTCACGGTTCAGAGCGATAGCGTTTTCGCCTTCCAGAACCTGAACAACAACAGGACCGGAGATCATGAAGGCAACCAGGTCGCCGAAGAAACCACGAGCGCTGTGCTCAGCGTAGAAGCCTTCAGCTTCAGCCTTGGACAGTTGCTTGAGTTTCGAAGCTACAACCTTCAGGCCGGCTTTTTCGAAACGAGTGGTGATCTCGCCGATGACGTTTTTTGCAACAGCGTCAGGCTTGATGATGGAGAAAGTACGTTGAACAGCCATGGTGTAACTCCAGAAACGGTAATTTACGAAAAATTAAACCCGCGAATTATACGCGGGTTATTGGGTATTGCCTAACTGCGTAAAGGGAGGCGTCAGTCCTGTTCTTCTTTCCAGGCAGTCTGGATAGCTTCCAGAACCTTCTCACCGCCGCGATCACGCTCATCTTCGAACCCTGGCAACGCCATGACCATGTCACGCAAAGCTACAAAGTTCAGGGAGTAAGGATCCAGATCCGGGTTGGCATCCGCCAACAGGATAGCGATCTCTTGCACATCAACCCATTTAAGACTCATGACACTTCCTTGAATCAATGCGGCGCTTCGGCGGCGTGGTTGAGGGAATATTTCGGAATTTCGACAGTGATGTCTTCCGTGCCGACCTTTGCCTGACAGCTTAGACGCGAAGTCGCCTCCAGGCCCCATGCGCGGTCGAGAAAGTCCTCCTCCAGCTCATCAGCCTCTTCAAGGCTGTTGAAGCCCTCGCGGATGACGCAGTGGCACGTGGTGCAAGCGCACACACCGCCGCAGGCGCTTTCGATCTCGATGTGGTTGTCATGGGCAACTTCGAGGATGGACTTGCCGGTCTCAGCCTCCACGACCATACCGTCCGGGCAATGCTCGGCGTGTGGCAGAAAAATGACCTGCGGCATTAATTATTCCTCGATTTCATTCAGGTTGCGTCCCGCCAGGGCGGCTTTGACCGTCTGGTCCATACGACGGGCGGCAAAAGCATCGGTCACTTGCGACAGGCGCTTGGTCTGTTGCTCGATGGCATAACCATCGTCGCCTTTCATCAGTTCGGCCAGTTCCTGCATCTGCAGGTCAATGACCATGCGCTCTTCGGCATCCAACAGGCGCTCGCCGTCAGCTTCCAGGGCGCCCTGCACCGCTTCGAGCAGGCGCTGGGCGTCGACTTGCTGCTCACGCAATACACGGGCGACCTTGTCGTCACCGGCATATTGGAACGAGTCCTTGAGCATCTTGGCGATTTCACCGTCGGTGAGGCCGTAGGACGGCTTGACCTGGATGCTCGCCTCAACGCCTGAACCCAGCTCACGCGCGGCCACATTCAACAGGCCATCGGCGTCGACCTGGAAGGTCACGCGGATCTTCGCCGCACCCGCGACCATCGCCGGGATACCGCGCAATTCAAAACGCGCCAGGGAGCGGCAGTCGCTGATCAGCTCGCGCTCACCTTGCAGCACGTGGATCATCATGGCCGTCTGGCCATCTTTGTACGTGGTGAAGTCCTGGGCGCGGGCGACGGGAATGGTGGTGTTGCGTGGAATCACCTTCTCCATCAAGCCGCCCATGGTTTCCAGCCCCAGGGACAGCGGAATCACGTCGAGCAGCAGCAATTCGCCGCCGTCGCGCTTGTTGCCCGCCAGGGTATCGGCCTGGATTGCAGCGCCAATGGCGACCACTTGATCCGGGTCGATTTCCGTCAGCGGCTGGCGACCGAAGGCTTCGGCGACGGCTTCACGCACGCGCGGCACACGGGTGGAGCCACCGACCATGACCACGGCGCCGACATCTTCCAGCTCGATACCGGAGTCACGCACGGCACGGCGGCAAGCTTTCAGGCTGCGGGCAACCATCGGTTCGATCAACGCATCAAAGGCTTCGCGCGTCAGTTGGGCCGACCAGGTGCCGTAGGAAACTCCAACGGTTGCAGCCTCCGTCAGCGCTTCCTTGGCGGCGCAGGCGGTTTGCAGCAGGTTACGCTGCGCGCCCGGATCCAGATCGGCCGACAAGCCGGCGCTGCTGATGATCCAGCCCGCAATGGCGTGGTCGAAGTCATCGCCGCCCAGGGCGCTGTCACCACCGGTGGCCAGCACTTCGAAGACGCCGCCGGTCAGGCGCAGGATAGAAATATCAAAGGTGCCGCCGCCCAGGTCGTAAATAGCGACAAGGCCTTCTGCGTGCTGGTCGAGGCCATAAGCCACGGCCGCCGCAGTCGGCTCATTGAGCAGGCGCAGCACGTTCAAGCCGGCGAGTTTCGCCGCATCCTTGGTGGCTTGGCGCTGTGCATCATCGAAATAAGCCGGAACGGTGATCACCGCACCAACCAGTTCGCCACCCAGGGTTTTTTCCGCGCGCTGGCGCAGCACCTTTAGGATATCGGCCGACACTTCCACCGGGCTTTTCGGGCCCTGGATAGTGTCGATGAACGGCATGTGGGATTCACCGCCGACAAAGCGATACGGCAGCTGGTCGCCCAGTTGCTTGACGTCGGACAGACCACGACCCATCAAGCGCTTGACCGACAACACAGTATTCAGAGGATCAGTAGACGCGGCCAACTTGGCCGAGTCACCGACTTCAGTGCGATCAGCGTGGTAGCGCACGGCAGACGGCAGGATCACCTGGCCGTCAGCGTCGGGCAACGGCTCGGACAGGCCGCTGCGCAAGGCAGCAACCAGGGAATTGGTGGTGCCCAGGTCAATCCCGACCGCCAGGCGACGCTGGTGCGGTTGAGGGCTTTGGCCGGGTTCGGCGATTTGCAGTAGGGCCATGGTAATCAGGTCTTATCTGTCTATCAGGCGTGCATCACGGGCAGCACACGGGGTTAATCGTCGAGGCGCTCTTCTAGCTGGCGCACTTCGTAGGTGAGCTTGTCGAGGAACTGCATGCGCCGCATCAGGCGTTCGGCCTGTTCACGTTGCGCTGCATCATCCCAACAGGCTGCGAAGCTTTCGTTGAGCTCATCCTGGGCCGTTTTCAGACGACGCTTGAAGACTGCGACGCCAGCCAGATCGGCTTCGTCCTGCAACTCTTCGAGCTCTTCGCGCCACTGCATCTGCTGCATCAGGAAGTCCGGGTCGTGCACCGTCACTTCAAGCGGCAACTCGCCACCGTTCATCGCAAGCAGGTAGCGTGCGCGCTTGGGCGGGTTTTTCAGGGTCTGATAGGCTTCGTTGAGGCTGGCCGACCGCTCCAGCGCCAGGCGCTGCTCACGCTCGGAAGCGTCAGCGAAGCGGTCCGGATGCACCCCACGCGCCAATTCTCGGTAGCGCGTGGCAAGCTGCTCAAGGTCCAGGCGAAAACTCGGCTGCAGCTCGAATAAAGCGAAATGACAAGGAGTACCCACGAATAGCCTCAGATGTTGAAGCTTTCGCCGCAGCCACATTCACCGCGTACGTTGGGGTTGTTGAACTTGAAGCCTTCGTTCAACCCTTCCTTGACGAAATCGAGTTCGGTGCCGTCCAGGTAAGTCAGGCTTTTAGGGTCGATGATCACTTTCTCGCCGTGACTTTCGAACACCTGGTCTTCCGCAACCACCTCGTCGACAAACTCCAGCACGTAGGCAAGGCCGGAGCAGCCTGTGGTGCGAACACCCAGGCGAATCCCCTCACCTTTACCGCGCCCATTCAGGGAGCGGCGAATGTGCTGTGCAGCCGCTTCTGTCATGCTGATAGCCATCGTTGACTCCTTACTCGTCGCCAAATGCTTAGATCAAGCCTTTCTTCTGCTTGTAGTCGCGAACGGCCGCCTTGATGGCGTCTTCTGCGAGTACCGAGCAGTGGATTTTCACTGGCGGCAGGGCCAGTTCTTCGGCCAGCTGGGTGTTGCTGATGGTGACAGCCTCATCCAGGGTCTTGCCTTTCATCCATTCGGTCGCCAGGGAGCTGGAGGCGATGGCGGAACCGCAGCCGTAGGTCTTGAACTTGGCATCTTCGATAACGCCAGCGTCGTTGACCTTGATCTGCAGGCGCATCACATCGCCGCACGCCGGGGCGCCGACCATGCCGGTGCCGACATCTGGGTCTTCCGCGTCCATCTTGCCGACGTTGCGCGGGTTTTCGTAGTGGTCGATGACCTTTTCGCTGTAAGCCATGGTACTGAATCCTCACTCATCAGGGCCGCTCTGGAACCCTGTAGAAACGCCTGCGTTTTCCGCCACGTTGCTACAGAGCTGGGGTGGCGGCTTCTATAGTTAGTGTGCCGCCCACTCGATCTTGGAAATATCGACGCCGTCTTTGTACATGTCCCACAGCGGCGACAGAACGCGCAGCTTGTTGACGGCTTCGCAGACTTTTTGCGCGGCGTAGTCGACTTGTTCTTCGGTGGTGAAGCGGCCGAACGTAAAGCGGATCGAGCTGTGCGCCAGTTCGTCGTTGCGGCCCAGGGCGCGCAGTACGTACGAAGGCTCAAGGGACGCCGAGGTGCAGGCCGAACCGGACGAAACCGCCAGGTCCTTAAGCGCCATGATCAGCGACTCGCCTTCAACGTAGTTGAAGCTCAAATTCAGGTTGTGCGGTACACGGGCGGTCATGCTGCCGTTGATGTACAGCTCTTCAAGACCCTCGACCTGCTTGTAGAAGCGGTCGCTCAGGGCTTTGATGCGGATGTTTTCGGCAGCCATGTCTTCCTTGGCTACGCGGAAGGCTTCGCCCATGCCGACGATCTGGTGGGTCGCCAGGGTGCCCGAACGCATGCCGCGCTCGTGACCGCCGCCGTGCATGGTGGCTTCGATGCGCACGCGAGGCTTGCGGCTCACGTACAGGGCGCCGATGCCTTTAGGACCGTAGGTCTTGTGGGCAGAGAACGACATCAGGTCGACTTTCAGCTTCGACAGGTCGATGTCGACCTTGCCGGTGGACTGAGCAGCGTCGACGTGCAGCAGGATGCCCTTCGAGCGAGTCAGCTCGCCGATGGCCGCGATGTCGTTGATGGTGCCGATTTCGTTGTTCACGTGGATCACGGAAACCAGAATGGTGTCTTCACGCAGGGCCGCTTCGATCATGGCCGGGGTGACGATACCGTCGGTGGTTGGCTCAAGGTAGGTGACCTCGAAACCTTCACGTTCCAGTTGGCGCATGGTGTCGAGGACAGCCTTGTGCTCAATCTTGGTGGTGATCAGGTGTTTGCCCTTGGTCGCGTAGAAATGCGCCGCGCCCTTGATAGCCAGGTTGTCGGACTCGGTAGCACCGGAGGTCCAGACGATTTCACGCGGGTCTGCGCCAACCAGGTCAGCGACCTGGCGACGAGCGTTTTCGACCGCTTCCTCGGCTTTCCAGCCGAATACGTGGGAACGGGAGGCCGGGTTACCGAAGTTTCCGTCAACCAGCAGGCATTCGCTCATCTTTTGCGCGACACGCGGATCAACCGGGGTGGTCGCTGAGTAATCAAGGTAAATCGGCAATTTCATGGACTTTCTCCTAAATCAGGCTGGCTGGCGTGCCGTTAGCTCTTCGGCTGTCACTCGACGGCGGACGCTTCGATCTTGTCCAGACGCGGCGCCTTGGTGTTGCAACGGCGCTGGTCCTGACGCTGGGCTACTTCTTGCACCTCACGGCGAGTCACAAGATCAGCCAAGCTGATACCACTCAAAAACTCATGGATCTGCAGGCTCAAGTCACACCACAGGTGGTGTGTGAGGCAGGTGTCGCCGGCGTGGCAGTCACCCAGGCCCTGGCATTTGGTAGCGTCGACGGATTCGTTGACCGCGTCGATCACCTGAGCCACTTGGATACCCTGCATGTCGCGGGACAACTGATAGCCGCCGCCTGGACCGCGAACACTGGAAACCAGGTTGCTACGACGCAATTTGGCGAACAGTTGCTCGAGATAGGACAGGGAAATGCCTTGGCGCTCGGAGATATCGGCCAGGGACACCGGCCCAGTTTGCGCGTGCAAAGCCAGGTCGAGCATGGCAGTCACCGCGTATCGGCCTTTTGTAGTCAGTCTCATGGACAAGTACCAAGGTGTTTCAGAATGGGGGCAAGTATGCGATTCCCGAGTATTTAAGTCAACTATAAGACCTAGTACTTTAGTCAGGATTACCCGTAAAAAGGGCGCGCGAATCATAGCAGGATGGGGTGGGATCGACCAGCGCAACCGGGGCTGCGCCGATCAACAGCAAACACTTAGCCTGCCTTGGTGGAGGCTTCGTCCTTGATTTCGGCGAAGTCTTCTTCGCGAAGCTCCGGCAGATCTTTCGCACAGTAGGGGCTGCCCAAGTCCTTCAACGCGCCGCACATGCCGTCCAGCTTGCCATCTACTGCCTGCAGGTGATCCAGCAACTGGCCAATGGCGCGCGCCACGGGGTCGGGCATGTCTTCGCTGACGCCATAGGCATCGAAGCCAATCTTCTCAGCCATGGCCTTGCGCTTGGCTTCCTGCTCGTCGCCAACTTCCGGCTTGACGATGATCCGCCCAGGAATACCCACAACGGTTGCACCCGGCGGCACAGCTTTGGTTACTACCGCATTGGAGCCGACCTTGGCGCCCGCGCCGACGGTGAACGGGCCAAGCACCTTGGCCCCCGCCCCGACCACCACGCCATCACCCAAGGTTGGGTGGCGCTTGCCCTTGTTCCAACTGGTGCCGCCAAGCGTCACGCCCTGGTAAAGGGTCACGTCATCGCCGATCTCGGCAGTCTCGCCAATCACGATGCCCATGCCATGGTCGATGAAGAAGCGACGGCCGACCTTGGCGCCTGGATGAATCTCGATCCCAGTCAGCCAGCGACCGAAGTTCGACACTAACCGCGCCAGCCATTTCCAGCCCATGCCCCACAAAGCACCGGACAGGCGATGGATCCAGATGGCGTGCATGCCTGGGTAGCAGGTCAGCACTTCAAAGGCGTTGCGCGCCGCCGGGTCACGGTGGAAAACACTCTGGATATCTTCTCGCAAACGCTCGAACATTTTTAATCCTTCCGCTTAAGAAGCTCGCCACGGGCCGCTTTCTGGGTTTCCGTGAGGATGCCACGCAATATATTCATTTCAGCCCGGCTGACCGAGCTACGTCCGTAAAGACGACGCAGGCGTGCCATCAAGTGCCGTGGCTTTTCCGGATCGAGGAACTCAATGGCCACCAGGGTTTGCTCCAGGTGCTCATAAAACCGCTCCAGCTCGTCCATGGTGGCCAACTCGCCACTTTTGGTCGACGCGACCTCGTCCTTCTCAACCTTGCTCGGCTGACCCGCAGCGGCCAGCCAAGCCATGCGCACTTCGTAGGTCAATACCTGCACCGCCGCCCCGAGGTTCAGCGAGCTGAATTCAGGGTCTGATGGGATGTGCACGTGGTAATGACATCGCTGCAGCTCTTCATTGGTCAGGCCGGAGTCTTCACGGCCAAATACCAAGGCGATTTCAGCGCCGCCGGCAGCCTCCTCGACCACTTTGGTGCCGCACTCACGCGGATCCAGCAAGGGCCAGGGGATACGACGGTCGCGGGCACTGGTGCCGAGCACCAGGTTGCAGCCGACCAAGGCATCTTCCAGGGTGGCGACGACCTGGGCTTTTTCAAGGAGGTCATTGGCGCCGGATGCGCGGGCATCGGCCTCGTGGTGCGGGAACACGCGCGGGTCTACCAGCACCAGACGCGTCAGCCCCATGTTTTTCATGGCTCGCGCCACCCCGCCGATGTTGCCGGGATGACTGGTATTGACCAAGACGACACGAATGTTTTGCAGCAAGGGAGGCGCTCTCGGACACGGGAAAGGGGAGCAAATCTTACAGAACAGCCTAAGGTTATGCCATGAAAGCTAACGTCGTCCTTCACCTGAAGAAAGTTTCTGCTAGAATGCTCGGCTTTCTTTAACAACCTTAGGTGACACATCCATGCAGCCCATGCTGAATATCGCGCTGCGCGCCGCCCGCAGCGCCAGTGAATTGATCTTCCGCTCCATCGAGCGCCTGGATACCATCAAGGTCGACGAAAAAGACGCCAAGGATTATGTATCCGAGGTGGATCGCGCCGCCGAACAGAAAATCATCGACGCGCTGCGCAAGGCCTACCCTACCCACGGCATCCTCGGCGAAGAAACCGGTTTGCACAAAGGGAGCGGTGAAGGCGAAGACTATCTGTGGATCATCGACCCACTGGATGGCACCACCAACTTCCTGCGCGGCATCCCGCACTTTGCCGTGAGCATTGCGTGCAAATACCGTGGTCGCCTGGAACACGCCGTGGTTCTGGACCCAGTTCGCCAGGAAGAATTCACCGCAAGCCGTGGCCGTGGCGCCCAGCTGAATGGTCGTCGCCTGCGCGTCAGCGGTCGCACCAGCCTGGACGGCGCCCTGCTGGGCACCGGCTTCCCGTTCCGGGACGATCAGATGGACAACCTGGAAAACTACCTGGGCATGTTCCGCGCCCTGGTTGGCCAGACTGCCGGCATCCGTCGCGCGGGCGCAGCGAGCCTGGACCTGGCTTACGTTGCCGCTGGTCGCTTCGATGCGTTCTGGGAGTCGGGCCTGTCCGAGTGGGACATGGCTGCGGGCGCGCTACTGATCCAGGAAGCGGGCGGTTTGGTGAGCGACTTCACCGGCGGTCACGATTTCCTTGAGAAAGGCCACGTGGTTGCGGGCAACACCAAATGCTTCAAGGCAGTCCTGACGGCGATCCAGCCGCACCTGCCGGCTTCGCTGAAGCGCTAAGCGAGCGAGCACAAAAAAGCACCCCAAGGGGTGCTTTTTTTATGCCTGTAGAACCGGTTACTGCTGGTTCTGACCCAGGATCAAACGACCTTCTTTGTCGACTGGAATCTGGCTGCCTGGGTCGCGCTCCATACGCACCGAACCTTCCTTGCCATCCAGGTTGTAACGCACGTCATACCCGACCACCTTGTCACTGATGTCGTTAACGGTGTTACAACGGGTTTGCGTGGTGGTGTAGGTGTCACGGTTCTGCATGCCTTCCTGAACCTTGTTACCGGCATAACCACCACCGACAGCACCGGCCACTGTGGCCAGCTTCTTACCGTTACCACCACCGATCTGGTTGCCCAGCAAGCCACCCGCCAGGGCACCTACGACCGTACCAGCGATTTGATGCTGATCCTGCACCGGACGCTGCCGGGT
This sequence comes from Pseudomonas sp. P7759, assembly GCF_013386445.1. NCBI lineage: Bacteria > Pseudomonadati > Pseudomonadota > Gammaproteobacteria > Pseudomonadales > Pseudomonadaceae > Pseudomonas > Pseudomonas sp. P7759. The sequence continues at coordinate 6,536 of NZ_JACART010000003.1, read as the reverse complement.
CACGGTGACGTCCTTGCAGACCTCACGGGGAGTTTTTATCTGGGTTTTAACCGGCTGCACCGCCAGCACTTGCGCATACTCAGGGCCGCTTTTTACCAGGCTGTAGGTGGCAACAGCACCCCCGGCAGTCACACCGACAGCACCCAATACCGCACCAACCAGCAACGACTTGTTCACGTGAACCTCCTGACCATCACAAGCGGACCGAAACGTCCGCGCTATACCCAGCCTTGGAGCAAAAAAAAAGGCGCGAGTTCAATACTCGCGCCTTTCTTGTCTCAGCGGATCAACAAACGCCCATCAAGGACGGTCGTCGACCTCCTTGCCAGTGCTGGCCGGAGGGATCAGGTCTTCGCTGTTCAGGTTCAGCCAGATCAGTACCACGTTGGCGATGTAGATCGACGAGTAGGTACCCGCCAGAACGCCGATGAACAGCGCCAGGGAGAAGCCCCACAGGTTGTCACCACCGAAGATCATAAGCGCTGCGATCGCCAGCAAGGTGGAGATCGATGTGGCCATGGTCCGCAGCAGAGTCTGGGTGGTGGAGATGTTGATGTTCTCGATCAGCGACGCCTTGCGCAGTACACGGAAGTTCTCACGAACCCGGTCAAATACCACGATGGTGTCGTTGAGGGAGTAACCAATGATCGCCAGCACGGCCGCCAGTACGGTCAGGTCGAAGGTCACCTGGAAGTACGCCAGGATGCCCACGGTCACGATCACGTCGTGGATCAGCGACACGATGGCGCCGACACCGAACTTCCACTGAAAGCGGAACGCCAGGTAGATCATGATGCCGACCAGCGCCAGAAGCATGCCGAGGCCGCCCTGGTCGCGCAGCTCTTCACCGACCTGCGGGCCTACGAACTCGACGCGCTTGACCGATGCCGGGTTGTCGCCGCCGACCTTCTGCAAGGCCTCGGCTACCTGGTGACCCAGTTGCGGGTCTTCCCCTGGCATACGCACCAGCAGGTCGGTGGTCGCACCAAAACTCTGCACGACGGCTTCGTGATAGCCGGCCTTGACCAGCTCATTGCGCACCAGGGTCACATCGGCCGGCTTCTCGTAGGTCAGCTCGATGAGCGTACCGCCAGTGAAGTCCAGACCGTAGTTCAGGCCCTTATGGAACCAGCTGAACAACGCCAGAACGGTAAGGAGCACGGTGACGCCGAACGCAACGTTGCGAACGCCCATGAAGTTGATTGTACGTAACATGGCAGCCCCTTAAATCCACAACTTCTTGAAGTCACGCCCGCCAAAGATCAGGTTGACCATTGCGCGGGTCACCATGATGGCCGTGAACATCGAGGTAAAGATACCGAGGGACATGGTCACCGCAAAACCTTTGACCGGGCCGGTGCCCATGGCAAAGAGAATCCCGCCGACCAACAGTGTGGTCAGGTTGGAGTCGAGAATCGCGGTAAATGCCCGGCCGAAGCCTTCGTTGATTGCACGCTGTACGGTCATGCCCGCCGCGATCTCTTCACGGATCCGCGAGAAGATCAGTACGTTGGCGTCTACCGCCATACCCATGGTGAGTACGATACCGGCGATACCTGGCAGGGTCAGCGTAGCGCCCAGCAGCGACATCAGGGCCAGCAACATGACCATGTTGCCCGCCAGGGCCACGGTGGCGATGATGCCGAAGAAGCGGTAGATGGCGATGATGAACAGGGACACGAACAGCATGCCCCACAAGGCCGCGTCGATACCCTTGGTAATGTTGTCGGCGCCCAGGCTCGGACCGATGGTACGTTCTTCAGCGAAGTACATCGGGGCAGCCAGGCCACCGGCACGCAGCAGCAGGGCCAGTTCCGAGGATTCGCCCTGGCCGTTCAGGCCGGTGATACGGAATTGAGCACCCAGCGGCGACTGGATGGTCGCCAGGCTGATGATCTTCTTCTCTTCCTTGAAGGTCTGTACCGGCACGTCTTTCTCGACACCGTTGACCATTTGCTTGGTGTAGGTGGTCACCGGGCGTTGCTCGATGAAGATCACCGCCATGCTGCGACCGACGTTGCTGCGCGTGGCGCGGCTCATCAGTTCGCCGCCATGGCCATCCAGGCGGATGTTCACTTCAGGGGTACCGTGCTCGCCGAAACCAGCCTTGGCGTCAGTCACCTGGTCACCGGTGATGATCAAGCCACGCTCGATCAGCGCTGGAGGACGGTTGCCTTCACGGAACTCGAATTCTTCGGCAGTCGCACGGGTAGCACCCGGCTCAGCCGCCAGACGGAATTCCAGGTTGGCGGTTTTACCCAGGATACGCTTGGCTTCAGCAGTGTCCTGTACGCCCGGCAGCTCAACCACGATGCGGTTGGCACCCTGGCGCTGAACGATCGGCTCGGCTACACCCAGTTCGTTGACGCGGTTACGTACCGTGGTCAAGTTCTGCTTGATGGAGTATTCGCGGATTTCCGCAATCTTCGCCGGGCTCATCGCCAGACGCAGCACAGCCTGGCCATTCAGGTCAGCCGGTACGATATCGAAATCGTTGAAATTTTTACGGATCAGCGCACGGGCCTGTTCACGAGAAGCCTCATCAGAGAAACCCAACTGAATGGCACCGTTGAGCTGCGGCAGGCTGCGATAACGCAGGCGCTCTTTACGCAGCAGGCTCTTCACATCGCCTTCGTAGACTTTCAGGCGGGCGTCGAGGGCTTTGTCCATGTCGACTTCCAACAGGAAGTGCACACCACCGGACAAGTCCAGACCCAGCTTCATCGGATGCGCGCCAATGCTGCGCAGCCATTGTGGCGTGGTCTGTGCCAGGTTGAGTGCGACGACGTAGTCGTCACCCATGGCCTTGCGCACGACGTCTTTGGCCGGCAATTGGTCTTCTTGCTTGGTCAGGCGCAACAAACCGCCTTTCGCATCAGCAGCCAATGTTGCCGCCTTGACCTGGATACCCGCGTCAGTGAGCGCTTTGCTCGCGCGTTCCAGATCGGCCTGATTGACCTGCAGCGAAGTGCTGGCGCCAGTGATCTGGATCGCCGGGTCATCAGGATAGAGATTGGGAGCGGAATAAATAAAACCGATCGCCAGCACCGCCAGGATCAGTACGTATTTCCACAGAGGGTATTTGTTCAGCATCACGCCGCCCGCTTATAACGCGGGGCGCCTTGCGCGCCCCGTCGATTGGTAAAGGTTGTTACTCAGATCGCTTTGAGCGTGCCTTTTGGCAGCGTGGCGGCGATGGCGCCCTTCTGGAACTTCATTTCTACGGTGTCGGAAACTTCCAGTACCACGAAAGCATCGGAAACCTTGGTGATCTTGCCAGCGATGCCGCCGGTGGTCACAACTTCGTCACCTTTCTGCAGGCTGCCCAGCAGATTTTTCTGCTCTTTGGCACGCTTGGCCTGTGGTCGCCAGATCATCAGGTAGAAGATGACCAGGAAGCCGACCAGGAAAATCCACTCGAAACCACCGCCCATAGGGCCGGCGGCAGCAGGCGCAGCGGCATCAGCCATGGCGTTAGAGATAAAAAAGCTCATTTAGCACTCCAGTTGCAAATAGTGAATCTTAGGGTCGGAAAACTCAGTCCAAGGGCGGCACAGGAAGCCCGCGCTTGGCATAGAAGGCATCGACGAAGGCGGCCAATGTACCCTGTTGAATAGCCTCGCGCAAACCAGCCATCAGGACTTGGTAGTGACGCAAATTGTGGATGGTATTCAACATGCTACCCAGCATTTCCCCACACTTGTCCAGATGGTGCAGATAAGCACGGGAGAAGTTCTGGCAGGTGTAGCAATCACAGGTGGGATCCAGCGGCGAATCATCATGGCGATGGAACGCGTTACGGATCTTCAGCACGCCTGTATCGATGAACAGATGCCCATTGCGGGCATTACGGGTTGGCATCACGCAATCGAACATGTCCACACCGCGGCGCACACCCTCTACGAGATCTTCCGGTTTGCCAACGCCCATAAGGTAACGAGGTTTGTCAGCCGGCATCAGGCCCGGCAGGTAATCCAGCACCTTGATCATTTCGTGCTTGGGCTCGCCCACCGACAAACCGCCGATGGCCAGGCCGTCAAAGCCGATTTTGTCGAGGCCTTCCAGCGAGCGTTTGCGCAGGCTTTCGTGCATGCCGCCCTGGACAATACCGAACAGCGCAGCGGTGTTGTCGCCGTGGGCATTCTTCGAACGCTGGGCCCAACGCAGGGACAACTCCATGGAAATTCGTGCGACGTCTTCGTCAGCCGGGTAAGGCGTGCACTCGTCGAAAATCATCACGATGTCGGAACCCAGGTCGCGCTGCACCTGCATCGACTCTTCCGGCCCCATGAACACCTTGGAACCGTCCACCGGCGAGGCGAAGGTCACGCCCTCCTCCTTGATCTTGCGCATGGCGCCCAGGCTGAACACCTGGAAACCACCCGAATCGGTCAGGATCGGGCCTTGCCACTTCATGAAGTCATGCAGGTCGCCGTGCTTCTTGATCACTTCCGTGCCCGGGCGCAGCCACAGGTGGAAGGTGTTGCCGAGGATGATCTCGGCGCCGGTGGCGACGATGTCGCGCGGCAGCATGCCCTTGACGGTGCCGTAGGTGCCGACCGGCATGAAAGCCGGGGTCTCGACGGTGCCGCGCGGAAAGGTCAGGCGACCGCGTCGGGCCTTGCCGTCAGTGGCAAGCAGTTCAAACGACATACGACTCATAAGGTTCCCTCTGGGCCGCGTGGCGCCGGGTTACGGGTGATAAACATCGCATCACCGTAGCTGAAAAAACGGTACTCGTTGGCGATGGCGGCTTGATAAGCGGCCATGGTTTCCGGGTAACCGGCAAATGCCGATACCAGCATCAACAGCGTGGATTCGGGCAAATGGAAGTTGGTCACCAGGCAATCGACCACATGGAAGGGCCGGCCTGGGAAGATAAAGATATCGGTGTCGCCGCTGAACGGCTTGAGCACGCCGTCACGCGCCGCGCTTTCCAACGAGCGCACGCTGGTGGTTCCCACGGCGACTACTCGCCCACCACGCGCCTTGCACGCCGCGACAGCGTCCACGACGTCCTGGCTGACCTCCAACCACTCGCTGTGCATATGGTGGTCTTCGATGTTATCCACACGTACCGGCTGAAACGTACCGGCCCCCACGTGCAGGGTCACATAGGCGGTCTCGACGCCCTTGGCGGCAATCGCATCCAGCAGCGGCTGATCGAAGTGCAGGCCCGCAGTCGGCGCGGCAACGGCGCCGAGGCGCTGGGAGTACACCGTCTGATAGCGTTCGCGGTCCGAGTCTTCGTCGGGGCGGTCTATATAGGGCGGCAACGGCATATGGCCGACGCGCTCCAGCAGCGGCAATACCTCTTCGGCAAACTTGAGTTCGAACAGCGCATCATGACGCGCAACCATCTCGGCTTCGCCACCGCCATCGATGAGGATGCTGGAACCCGGCTTCGGCGACTTGCTGGAGCGCACGTGAGCCAGTACGCGATGACTGTCCAGCACCCGCTCCACCAGAATTTCCAGCTTGCCGCCGGAAGCTTTCTGGCCAAACAGCCGCGCCGGAATCACCCGGGTATTGTTGAACACCATCAGATCGCCTGGGCGCAAATGCTCAAGCAAATCAGTGAATTGACGGTGTGCGAGGGCGCCACTCACCCCGTCCAGGGTCAGCAGTCGACTGGCGCGACGCTCGGCCAAAGGATGGCGAGCGATCAGCGAATCAGGGAGTTCAAAAGTAAAGTCAGCAACGCGCATGATGGAGTTCGTCTAGCAGGGCCGGGAAGTCTAGCGGAAATAGTGAAAATTGACCATGAAAGGTGATTGACCAACGGTAATCTCATCTCTATACTTCGCCGCCATTGAGCCCTGATGGCGGAATTGGTAGACGCGGCGGATTCAAAATCCGTTTTCGAAAGGAGTGGGAGTTCGAGTCTCCCTCGGGGCACCATCTTAAAAAAGACCTTGAAATTCAAGGTCTTTTTTTTCGTCTGTAGAAAAGTGCGTCACCTGCAAAGTTGCTCTTTTGTGAGCGGTGCACCATTCCAAGCCCCTCTCCAGGCGCGCTCTGACGCGCCCTGTCAGCGCAATGCTCGCTTACCATTCATCGCGCGCCCATGTGCCTCTAGAAGCTACTGGAGAGCGCTCAGCGTATTTGAGTGCCAGCGCTGCTGCCCCTTATAAAAAACCCTTACTAATGCAGAGCTGAAAACGCCTATGGAAGCGGTCATTCCGGGCTTTTCAGGACTTTTCGACCGCCCAAAACAAAACCCCATCTGCTTTCGCAAATGGGGTTTCGGAATTTAATCTTGACGATGACCTACTCTCACATGGGGAAACCCCACACTACCATCGGCGATGCATCGTTTCACTGCTGAGTTCGGGATGGGATCAGGTGGTTCCAATGCTCTATGGTCGTCAAGAAATTCGGGTACTGAGTCGCGGCATGTGCCTCGCTTCAGCAAATTAGGTATGTGACAGCTTTCGGTGTTTTGTGAGATTCGAACTTTCGGTTCTATCGTCTTCACACACCGCAATCTGATGCTCGTTAGAGTAGTCAAATTGCTTGGGTGTTATATGGTCAGG